>JBBIQR010000275.1:0-6435 GCA_037442245.1 Candidatus Solibacter sp.
AAAACACGGATATCGCCATTTCCATCGGGCCGCCTGACGGGGATGGAACTCAGCAGCCGTTTACAGCCCTGGGGCAGTATACCTTTGCCGGCGGAGACACCCACCAGTTCCTCTACTCGGTGACGACCGGGGCGAACAATCAGGTTTCCGGCAGTGCAACCGTCGTCGCGTACGTGAGTGCAATCACACCGCCCTGCAAGCCCATCAATGCACCAGGAGTAGCCATCACCCAGACGTTCACCGTAAACTGAGTCCCACGCGCCCGCCAGTCACACCGCCAGCCCCGCGCTGGACCACCAATTCGGCCCGTCCGGCAGCCGCCCTGGGAGGAACTTCGGGAAGTGCCGCTTCCCGCCTTTGTATCCCGCGCCGCTACGGAGTCTGCCCGAGGCGGAACGCCTGCATCACGCGGTAGGCGAGAAGACCCCCCGTGACCACCAGCAAAGCCAGCGACGCGAATCCGAACCGCTTGGCCCACGACGTGAGCCGCTGCATTTTCGCGATCACCCGCTCTTGTTCGTCCGCCTGCCGCGCTTCCGCGGGATCCAGGATGATGACGTCCGCCTCTTTCATGCCGGCAAACGCCTTCCAGAACATCACGGCGAAGAACGCCGCTGTCACTGCTCCCCAGACCGACAGGAGCAGCATCATAGGAGAAGCGGTAAGCATATCTACCCTCCCTTACCCAGGATGGTGCGCAAACCGGAGGCCGGTGTCAATGGGGTAATGGGATTCCGGCGATGCCGTCCGGCGAAACCGTACCCGCCCTAATTCCGCGTCCCCACGCTCTCGGTCCGCCCCGCCAGCGGCTGCACGCCGCCCGCGCCGCACACCGCCACGCCGTTCTCCACCAGCGCGCGCAGGAAGTTCAGAAACAGGTTATAGAAAACTTCCTCCGTCAGCGGCTGTCTCCCCGGCAGCCGGAAACTCGCCGGCAGTTCCTTGGCGATGGTCAACCGCACCGCGTTGTGCGCCGCGTGACCGCTCCGGTCGCGCCGGTTCCCCAGGCTGATCGGCGTCTGCATCACCGCTCCCGTGCGCCCGTCCACGTAAAACTGGCAGCGCGAGAACCATCCCAGATTCGCCGGATCGGCCGCGTCGAACAACAGCAGCGGACCCTGCCGCGCCGGCGCCGAAAGATCCAGTTGCATCAGCCGGTCCGTCTCCTTCAGGCGGCACTCGAAGCCGGCCTGCTTGGCCAGCGCGGAGATGGCTTGCGCCTCCAGTTCGAGGTAGATCAGTTTGTGGGGTCCGGCCTGAAGCACCTGCATGTCGAAGCGCCATTGTAACCCATCCGCCTGCGCTCCTTCCCCGCCATGCGAGAATGGAGGCATGAACAAGCCAATGGCCAGCGGACCCGCGGAGTTGTTTGCGCGGCTCGACGACTACACCGCCGACAACGCCGCCGCGGCCGCCAATGAAGGCATTGTACTGACGACGCTGGATGCCGCCGTCAACTGGGCTCGCAAAAATTCCATCTGGCCGATGACCTTCGGACTCGCCTGCTGCGCCATCGAAATGATGTCCATGAGCGCGTCCCGCTTCGATAACTCCCGCTTCGGCGCCGAAGTCTTCCGCGGCTCGCCCCGCCAGAGCGACCTGATGTTCATCGCCGGACGCGTCTCCAATAAAATGGCCCCGGTCATCCGCCACCTCTACCAGCAGATGCCGGAGCCGAAATGGGCCATCTCGATGGGCGCCTGCGCCACCTCGACCGGCGTCTTCAACAACTACGCCCTGATCCCCGTCAACCAGGTCATCCCCATCGACGTGTACGTGCCGGGCTGCCCGCCCCGCCCCGAGCAGTTGATCTACGCCATCATGTTGCTCCAGGAGAAGATCAAAAACCAGGGCGGGACGGTCAAGCAGGTTCTGAACCTCGCCTGATACCCGCTCGCGCCTACTGCGTGACCGTGAACGTGTTCGCCGCCCCCATCTGCCCGGACGTCTCGCCGTTCGCCGCCGTCACCTTCACCAGCCGCGGACCCGCCTGCGCGTTCGCCGCGATCGCCACTGTCGCCGTCACCTGCGTGCCCGCCGCGTTCACCTGTACGTGGCTCACCGTGATGCTGGTATCGGTGTTGTGATCCTGCTCTCCCTTGCCGTGCCCCTGGCCGTGCATGGAGGACGGATCGATGAACGTCACCTGGCTCGCCCCGCTCAGTCCCGTCCCCGTGATCGTCAGGTTCACGGTGGTCCCTACCTTCCCGCTCGCCGGCGATAGCGCGGTAATCGCGGGCATGTTCGATGCCTTGCCGCGGTCGCTGTGATCGTCCTGGTCGTCGCTCGAACTGGTCTGCACCGCGTTGATGCGTCCCACGATCGCTCCGCTGGTCAGGTCGATCACCACCAGCGTCCCGCTCCCTTCGTTGCTGACGATGAGCAGGCTGTCTTTCGCGTCGATGGTCATGGCGCGCGCCCCCAGATCCACCCGGACGGTCGTAGCCGTTCCCGACGGCATCCCCGTCCCCGGATCGAACGGCAGTACCGACACCGTTCCGCCCGCCTGGTTGGCGAAGTACAGCTTCGAGTTGAAGTACACGATGGCGCTCGCGCCGCTGTTGTTCGCCGGATTCACCGCAACCGTGGACAGGGTCGCGCCCGTCGTCACGTTGACCACCAGCACCTGTCCGTTCGGCCCCGCCGCCGGGATCGCCACGTACGCCACCGGCGTCCCGCCGATCAGCGCAATCGCCTCCGGCCGCAGATTCGCCCCCAGCGTGATCGTGCGCGTCACCGTAAGCCCCGCCAGGTCGATCACGCTGATCGTCCCGTCGTCTTCGTTGGTCACGTAAGCCATGCGGGTGGTTGCATCCGCCGCCACGCCGAACGGCCCGCGGCCGACCGGAAGCGTTTTCTGCACCGCTCCCGCCGTCAGGTCGATGATCGAGGCGCTGCCCGCGTCCTGGTTCACCACCACCGCCTGCGTGCCCGCGATCGCCACCGCCACCGGACCGCCCGCGGTAGCCACTTCGCTCTTCACCGTCCACGTGGTCAGATCCAGGATCGCCGCCATCCCGCGCCCGCTCTCCGCCACCACCGCGAGCTTCCCGGTGGCGTCCGTCGCGATGCCATCCGGATTGGCGCCGGTCGGCAGCGTGATCACCTTCGTCACCTGCTTGCTCGATACGTCGATCACCCGGACTACGTCGTCGTTTTCATCGGCGCTGAGCACCAGGCTCGTACCGAAGATCGAAGCCAGGCTCGCCAGTTCGCGGCTGCGCGTCTGGTTCGGCTGATCGCTGGCGAACGGACCGGCGCCCGGCGGCGGCAGCAGCACCACCTGTACCGTGTTGCTCGCCTGTCCGCTCGAGGTCACCACAATCGGCACCCGTCCCGCCCCGGCCAGCGAACCCGGCAGCAGGATGTTGATCTGCTGCAAGCCCATGCAGCACGGCGCGGCGCCCGAGAAGACCACCTGCGCGCTCACTCCGCCGATGGTGACGGTGGGCGCGGCAGCGGTATTCAGTCCCGTCGCGAACAGCGCCAGATAGGTCGGAGAATTTGCCGTGTGCGTGCTGAAGTCGCCCAGCAGGAACGTCACGGCATTCAGAATCGCTCCATCCCGCGTGCCCGTCCCGAATAGCGAGAAGAGCCCCGGCGCGGCATTGGGATCGATCATCACGGTTCCAGTGTGCGCGCCGCTCGTGGCGGAGGTGACGGTCACCGTCTGCGCGCCCGCGGGCGTCGCCGGGTTCACCACGGCGTTGATCTGGGCCGGCGAAACGTAGAAAAGCGACGCGGCCGCCCCGCCGATCGTCACACTCACTCCGCCAATCGTGGTGGGGGGATTCTGTACGTTTGTCGCGTAGGCGACGTCCTGATTCAGTTGCGCACCGAAAATCGAGATGATACTGCCCGGCGAAACGCTAACCGGGGACATACTCGCGGCGTTCACGATGCGCAAGGACTGTGCGGAAACTACCTGGACAAGGCCCATCAACAGGGCTGCGGTGGAAAATTTTTTCATAGTTACTCCGTGATTGCGTGGCTTTCTCGGAATCACGAGCAAGCGCGATGCCAGGGGTTTGCCCGAGCGGCATCCCAGTGGGAGCTTCTTCACAAATCCGTTACGACGCGTACACCGCTACCGTCGCAACCGTACGAAACCCCATCCGTTGATACAGCCGCAGCCCCGCCGGAGTCGATTGCAGAATCACCCGCGACGCCGGAAACTGCGCCAGCGCGTGACGCATCACCGCTTCCCCGTACCCGCGCCGCTGATGCCCCGGCAGCGTCGCCACGTTGTACACCCCCAGCACCCCGCCGCCCTCCACCACCGATGCCGTCGAGACCGCTTCCCCATCCGCGTACCCCACGTAACTCACGAACCGCCGCCACACCTCCGCGTTGTCGAACACCTCGCGGAACCATGAAATCGGCACGTGGAAACACACCGACCCGATCGCGCAGAACGCCTCCCGCGTCGCCCGGTTCGATACCCGCTTCATCTCCAGCGCCGGCAGCGGCGCGCGCGGAGCCGCCAGCCCCTCCGCCGTCATGCCCGGCAGTTCCGTCGAGAAGCGCAGCCCGCACCGCTCCACCAGGTTGCGCGAACGCCGCCGCACCCGCGGCTCCAGATAGTCCTCGCACACCCAGTAGGCCCATTCCCTGCCCCGCGCGTCGAAGTGCAGCTCCGCCAGTTGCACCCGCCGCGAGAGTTCGCCCTCGCTGCCCACCACCTCCGAAAGAAACGCCGCGTTGAACATCTGGAATGTCACGTTGGCGCTGGCGATGCTCACCCCCGGCAGTTCGCGGACCTCGCCCCCAGCCCGGCTGGACGCCACCACCCGGAAGGATTCGCGCAGGTTCTCCGCCACCGCCTGGAACGCCACCGTTTTCAGTATCGCGTAATCCGGTTGAGCCAAATGGGCGATTCTGGTATCCTCAAGGGGTTGAATTCATAACAACATAGCTACCCGGCGTGTGTCGCGCTGGGCCTGCCTTCGAGAGGTTCACATGTCAGGCCACTCCAAATGGGCCACCATCAAGCATAAAAAGGCGGCAACGGACGCCAAGCGCGGGAAAGCATTCACCCGCCTCATCAAGGAAATCACCATCGCCGCGCGCAACGGCGGCGACCCCGACGGCAACCCCCGGCTGCGTACCGCCGTCCTCGCCGCCAAGGCCGTATCCATGCCTTCCGACAACATCAAGAAGGCCATCATGCGCGGCACCGGCGAACTGGAAGGCGGACAGATCGAAGAAGTCATGTTCGAAGGCTACGGTCCCGGCGGCGCCGCCGTGCTCGTCAACGTCGCCACCGATAACCGCAACCGCACCGTCAGCGAAATCCGCCACCTGTTCTCCAAAAACGGCGGCAACATGGGCGAACAGGGCAGCGTCGCCTGGATGTTCGAACGTAAGAGCCAGATCTTCGTCCCCGGCGAAAAAGCCACCGAGGACCAGTTGATGGGCATCGTCCTCGACGCCGGCGCCGACGACCTCCGCAACGACGGCGAGCGCTGGGAAGTCCTCTCCGCTCCCGAAGCCCACGAAAACGTCCTCAAGGCCCTCGAATCCGCCGGCATCCCCAGCGAGGACGCCTCCATCGCGTTCGTCCCCAAAAACCTCATCAAGCTCGAAGGCAAGAACGCCTCCGGTATGCTGCGCATGAGCGACGCCCTCGAAGATCACGACGACGTGCAGAACGTCTACTCCAACTTCGATATCGACGAGAAGGAGTTGGAGGCGATTTCGTAAACCGGTGCGCGTGCTCGGTATCGATTGCGGCAGCGAGCGTACCGGCTACGGAGTCGTCGATAGCGACGGTCTGCGCCACCGTATGGTCGCCGCCGGAGTCATCCGCACCAATCCCCGGTGGCCCTTCGAAAAGCGCCTGATGGAGATCGCCGCCGGTCTGCGCGATCTGATTCGCGAGCACAAGCCCGAATTGGCCGCGGTCGAAGAAGTCTTCCACGCCGTCAACGCCAGGTCCTCGCTGAAACTCGCACACGTCCGCGGCGTCGCCCTCCTCGTCGCCGGCGAGGCCGGTCTCGGTCTCGCCGAGTACTCGCCCCTTGAAGTCAAAATGAGCGTCGTCGGCTACGGTCGCGCCGAAAAAACCCAGGTCCAGATGATGGTCCGCTCGCTCCTCGCCCTGCCCCAACCGGTCGATTCGCTCGACGCCTCCGACGCCCTGGCCGTCGCCATCTGCCACGCCACCCACGAAGCCACCAGCCGCCGCCTCGCCACCCAGGAGTCGCGATGAACCGCGTCCTGATCCTGGCCCTCGCCCTGTCCAGCTCGCTCTACGCCGCAGACGGGCCGCGCCTGTTCTACTCCAAGGCCTTCCCCGGCAGCACCCCGGCCTACGTCCAGGTCACCCTCGACCGCTCCGGCGCAGCCGAGTACCGCGAAGCCCCCGACGACGACAGCCCCTTAACCTTCGGCCTCACCCCGGCCGAAACCGCCGAGGTGTTCGGTCTCGCCGAT
>JBBIQR010000276.1:0-6407 GCA_037442245.1 Candidatus Solibacter sp.
CGGTCTTGCCGCTGTCCGGAAACAGGCTGTCCCGCTTGCCGTACTGCACCATCAGGTAATTCGGAGCGGTGAGCGAGGCCACGTCCGGAAGGTCCAGCAGCGGCGCTGCTGCCGGCGCGTAGAGCATCCACGTGTGATGCTCCACGTCGTTGCGCAGCATGGCCGCTTCCGTGGACATGAAACAGCAGACCACCGTGGAGCGGACCCGCGGGTCCAGCCCGCACAGCATCGCGGCGCGCAGACCGCCCACCGAAAGCCCCACGCAGCCGATCCGCGCCCGGTTCACCTCCGGGCGGCTCACCAGGTAGTCGATGGCGCGCATGTCGTCCCACGCCAGAATACCGGGCCAGGTCGCGCCCGCCAGGAAAATGGTCTTCGCGGTCAGGTCCTCGTACGAACCCGCCAGCCGGTTGTAAGCGTCGATGTATTCGGTGGACCCCGGCTTCAGCCCTTCCAGCGCGCGGGCTTTACCGGGCGCAAGGCTCTCGGGCATCAAACGGCGGCCGCCGAAGTAGAAGGCGTCGATCGCCAGCACCACGTATCCCGCGCGCGCCAGTTCGGCGCCAAAGCAGTAGCCGTCGTAGAGCTTCTTCCGGAACACCGTGAGCCGCTCCGGCTCCGCCTCGTTTTCGAGCAGTTTCTCCTTGCCCAGGTAGTAAAACCCGCCGTGATCGTGCAGCGCCACAATCGCAGGCTTGCCCGGCCGCGGTTTCTCCGGCAGCAGCAGCGACGCCGGAACCGGCGTGTACGGCGTGCTGTGAAAGACGACCTCTTCCTGCGTGTACCCCCGCGCCGTACGTCGCGACAGCACCTTCGGCGGAACAGCACCGCGCGGCGGACGACACCCGAGCGCGCCCGCGTAAGCCGCGCGCGCCTCCGTCCTCCATCGCTCCACATCGTCAAACCGCTTCGAGAGGAAAGACAGAGTCGGCACGGCGATGGCGGCACCGCCGCGGCGGAAGGCGCCAAGCCGGCCGCGGCCATCAGGGTCAGAACCGTCCGCCGGTCGATGCCGCCGTTCACTTCCACGGATTCCATCCGTCCTCCCCGGCGAGGAAGACCTTCGGCTGGAACGGCCCGAGGTCCGGCGCCGCGAGTTGGCGGGACCACGGCGCGCGTCCCCCCGCATCCGCTCCGGGCCCCGAGGATCCGGATTCCGCAAACCACGCCGTGGCTTCGTTGGCCCTATCGCCCCAGTTGTCCCAACCGGCGCGCTCGATGTGGGCGCCCATCCAGCAATCTACATAAACCACCCGCGAATACGGCCGCCACGGCCGCCCCAGAAACACCTGGATCCCCGGCGCCCCCGCGGTCAGCCGGCAGCGGTCGAAGACGTACCCCGTGGGTCCGTCCCGCGCGATGCGGCTCTCCGCCGCGATGAACCCGCTCCCCAGGCTGCGGATCTCGCACTTCTCGAAGACGGCCGCCGCGTTGCCGAAAATGAAATCCACGTGGCCTTCGATGTAGCTGTCTTCGTAGAGTTGCCGCCCGCTGGCGGCGTACAGCGTATCCTGCCACCCCAGCAGGCGGCACTTGCGGATCACCGCGCGGTCGGCCTGCACCATCAACGCCACCGCCTGCGAACCCGTCCCGAAGGAGTTGGCAAACGTGATGCCGCTCGCCTCGAAATCCGCGCCGTTCACCGTCACCGTGGCGCTCAGGAAGGTGCCGCCCGCGGCTTTGGCGCTCATCCCGTAAGTGATGACCGTGGTCCTCGCATCCGTACCCCGGAAGGTGACGCGCGGCCGGTCCGGAGGTACGATCACCCGTTCCTGATATACACCCGGCCGGATGTCGAGGATCAGCCGCTGCCGATCCCCGACCGGCGGCGCGTGATCGATGGCGTGTTGAATCGTCGTACTGTCGCCGCTGCCGTCGGCCGCGACGATGACGTGAACGTCCCTGGTCTTTCCTCCGGCGAACATCAGCGGTCCGCAGAGAAGCGCAAACGCGGCAATCCTCGGATAGTGCATGGAATTCCTTTGGCGGACGGCCCGGATGAGAAATCCCAGGGCCGTCCCACGGTAGGTTCTATCCCCGTTTCTTCCGTTTCATCGGCGACCGCTCCCTCACGGTCGCGGCTCGTTTCCGAGCCGCGCGCGTTAGCAAGCGGTTGGCACACCGAACCGAACCTGCCGGTCAAAGCACTAGAACAGGAACTTCAGTCCGATTTCCACCTGGCGGCCGGTCAGGAAGTTGGACTGCCGCAAAGCCTGCCCGAAGGTGGAGCTTTGCAGATTCATGTCCGGGTCCTGCCGCATCAACGTGTTGGTGACGTTGTATGCCGACATCTTCAACTCGCTCTTCACCCGCTCAAACAGCGTGAAGTTCTTCGCCAGCGTCGCGTCCAGGTCCGCGAACCGCGGTCCCACCAGCCCCGGATACGTCAACGCGTTGGTACGCGGCGTGTATGGCGGCAGCAGGTGGAACTTGGTCGTATCGAACCAGTGCGCGCTCGTCGGACTCGAAACCGCCGGGTTGCCGTCCATCTGATAGGCCCCCAGCGTCAGGAAGTCGCCGGAGTGGTACGTGTACACCGCGCTCACCTGCCAGCCCCCGAAAACCGCGTCCACAGCCCGCGACGAGCCGTTGAAGAACCTGCGCCCCTTGCCGAACGGCAGTTCGTAAATCGACGCGATCGACAGCCGCTGCCGCGGCGCGGTGCTCTGCAGCCATGAAAGCGCCCCGGCGTACTGCTGTAAATCGTTGAAGTAGCCCAGCGTCTGCTCGCGATTGTAGTTGTACGCCAGCAGCATATTGAACCCGTTGGCAAACGGACGCTGCAATTTCAACTCCAGCGCGCGATAGTGGTCGGCGCCGTAGTTGTCGTTGAAGTACAGCGCGCCGTACTGCGGATACGGAGACAGCAGGCTGTAAATCGATACCGTCTTCTGGTTGCGCAGCGTCCCAGGGAACGTCAGCGGACTTCCGAATTGGTAAAAGGGATTCGCCACCTGGTTCAGCACCGCGCCCTTGTACGTGTAGAGGTTGCTCGGGTTCACCAGGTTCAGGTCCCGGCGGTACGGCATGTTGTGACCGAAGTTGAAGAACACCGTCGCATCCAGCAGCACCTTTGCCGGCAGTTGCCGTTGCAGCGAGAAATTGAACCGGTCGTTGACGCCCGGCGTGAAGTCCTGCTTGTACCAGGTGAGCGCGTTGCCCAGTCCGAAATTCGAGCCATACTGGCTGCCCAAAGGCGCGATCAGCGGACTCGTGGAGGGGAACGGATTCTGCAGGTACACCTGCGGCGCCCCGAGCACCGGCGCCAGCGGGTTCTGCGACGCATCCAGCCCCGGATACGCGACGCCCAGCGAATTGTTGTAGCTGGACTTGGCGAAAGGCAGAATGTAACGCGCGTAGCCGAACCGGAATGCCGTCCGGTCGGTGATCCGGATCGCTACCCCAACCCTCGGCATGAACTCGGTCTTGGGCGCGTTGTACATCTCCGGATGATCCGATGAAGCGAACATATAGACGCCGTTGTAGACCGGCGCCGCCGCCCGGTACTGGTTCACCGCCGCGGGCATCTGCGGCGCGTTGGCCTGCAGGCCCGGATTCGCCTGCGTCAGATCCAGCGCGCGCCCCAGCCGGTTCATCGGATCGGTGAGCGGTTGTTCATACTCCCACCGCAACCCCAGATTCAGCGTGACTCGCTGGTTCAGCTTGAAGTCGTCTTCCACGTACCCCGCGTAAAACCGCCACTGCGCCTCTTTGTGCGGCGAGGTGTACGCCGTCGAGTTGGCATCCATCGCGCCCATCAGGAAGGAGGCGTAGCCGTTCCCGCTGATTGCGGTCAGCGGCTGGATGAAATCGTTCGCCGTCATCGACGGGCTGAAGTTGAACACGTTCTGCGCGAACGAAATACTCTGGTCGATCTGCCGCCGGTGGTCGAAGCCGAACTTCAAATAGTGCCTGCCCGACTGCTTCGACAGTTTCGCGGTGAAGCTTTCCCCGTGCGGACTGTCGTACCAATACACCCACGGCGATCCGAACGCCGTCCCGTTAATCACCATCCGCGGATACAGCACCGGCGCGTCCGTGGCGAACGTCTGGTACCACGGCGACGACCAGATGGACCCGTACCCGCCGCTCAGCGTCTGCTGGTTCTGGTATCCGTCGATGAACGAGTTGTAGTCGCCGTGCACATTCAGCACCGTGGTCGCGTTGATCGTGTAAATGCCGTCCAGCGATGTCGTGAACGCGTTGCGCGAACTGCCGTCCGGCGAGACGAACGCGGGCGAGTGGTTCGCCGTCGGGTTGTTGTCCCCGACCACCGTGTGGAACCGGTCCACGCGCCCGTAGACCCGCACCTTGTCGCTGATGTTGTAATCGGCGCGGTCGGAGAAGTTGTAGTAGCTCGTGTTCGCCGAAAAGGAACTCTTGAAGTTGTTGGCCCCGGTTAGATTGTCGCCCGGGTTATTGGGCGACCAGATGTCCTTCATCACCTTGGCCGCTACCGGGTCCAGCATGCTCGACGGAATCCGGTTGCCGGCGAAAGGCACGCGGCTGCCGGCGCCGGTCGCGCTGTTGAATACCGAGGTCGTCGGGTCGTAGATGGTCTGTTGCGTTCCGTTCGGGTTCAGCGACTGCGAAAAATCGCCCGTGCGCTGCGCGTCCGTCGGCACCGTGCCGACCATGCTCGCCGGCGAGTTCAGCTTCCACTGCTCGTACACGAAATAGTTGAACAGCTTGTTCTTGCGAATCGGATTGCCGATGGCGCCGCCCCACATATTCTGCCGGTTCGTATTGGGCGTGCGGACCGTGCGGTCGCTCCACGCCTGCAAAGCCGGGTTGCGCCCGAGGAACCACGCGTCGCCGTGCCATTCGTTGGTGCCCGATTTCATCACCACCTGCATGACGCCGCCGCCGCTGTTGCCGTAGGAGGCGTCCACGCTGTTTTCCTGCACGATCACTTCCTGCACCGAATCCGTCGGCGGCGTGTAACTCGTCTTCGCGCCCAGTCCTACCGGCGTGCTGTCCACCATGATGTCGCTCGTGTTCTGCGCGTACGAAGTCCCGCCGCCGATCTGAATGTCGGAAGCCGACCACGAGACATAAGGCAGCGTCGCGAAATATGCGGTGCTCAGCACCGCCGGGTCCAGCATCGCCATCTGGAAGGGGTTCCGGCTCAAACTCGGGAGGTCGTTCGCCATCTTCCGGTCCACCGTCGTCGACATGGTCGAGCTGTTGAACTCGACCGCCACCGGCGAAGCCTCCACAACCACACTCTCGTGGGTCGATCCCGGACGCAGTGCCGCATTCACCGTCACATCGCCCCTTGCCTGTATCGCGACGTTCTTCTGCACGAATTTGGTGAAGCCCTGCAGCTCCACATCGACTTCATAATCGCCCGGTTCCACGTACTCGAAGATGTACTGCCCGGTCGCGCTGCTCTGCTTCGCGGTGCGGACGCCAGTCTTCGTATTGACCAGTGTGACCGTGGCGCCGGCGACAATCGCCTGGCTGGTATCGGTGACTACGCCCTGCACCTTCGCGCGATAGTCCTGCGCGTTCACCCTCAGAACAGGGAGTAGTAGTAGAATTGACATCAAAATCCGGTAAAACGACTTGGTCTTCATGCGCGTAACCTCGTAGTTGGATCGAACCGGGTCAGGGGCCGCGAAAGCGGCAGGGGTATGGGTTCGATTAGAGCCACTGAAGCACAACCGCGGCTCTTTTGTTCACCCCGGCTGGTAGCTTTGCGGTACGTAACGTTGTATGCAACACTCTGAAATCAACGAGTTAGGCGATGCCGCCGTCCGGTCGCAGGTGGAGCGAGTTCTGCAAAGCAAAAGCTTTGAAGGGTCCGCCGTGCATCGCCGGTTGCTCCAGTTCCTCGCCGATCACGCGCTCGCCGGCGACGCCGGCCAACTCAAGGAGTACACTCTCGCGGTCGACGCCCTCGGCCGCCCCACCACCTACGACCCCCGCCACGAATCGGTGGTGCGAATCCAGGTGGGACGCCTCCGTTCCAAGCTGACCGAGTATTACCAGGCCGAAGGAGTTCAGGACCCGATTCGCATCAGCCTGCCCAAGGGCGGCTTCCAGCTCTTCTTCGAAGAAGCGCTGGCCGCATCGGCGGCGCCGGCGCCCGCCGGAAAGATGCGCCCCGTCCTGATCCTTCTGGCCGCCGCCCTCCTGCTCGCCGTCGGGTATTCCGCGTGGGCCACCCTGCGCCTGAACGCCGCGCTCGGCAACGCCAGCGCCACCGAAGAAGCCTGGACCCCGGAGTTGCACGAATTCTGGGAGCCGTTCCTCGCCAGCAAGCGCCCGCTCGCCATCTGCTTCGGAACTCCCATCTTCCTCAACTACCCCTCCCACGTCTTCGCCCGCTTCTCCGGTACCAACACCTGGGCCGACATCCAGGCCTCACCGGCGTACGCCGCGATGGCGCGGGCGCTCCCCAA
>JBBIQR010000277.1:0-2415 GCA_037442245.1 Candidatus Solibacter sp.
GAGCGCCGCCTGGTGGAATTTATCCGCGATCTCGGTCTCCGCCTGCCCCAGGATCGTGCGGGCGCGGCGCTCGCGCTCCGCCTGCGCCTCCCGGCTCATCGCGTCCTGCAAGGCGCTGGGGATCTGTACGTCGCGGATCTCCACCGATTGCACCGTGATCCCCCACGGCGTGGTCTTCTCGTCGAGGATGCGCTGCAACTCCTTGCCCAGCATCTCGCGCTCCGCCACCATCTGGTGCAGTTCGTGCCGCCCGATACTCTCGCGCAGCGCCGTCTGCGCGCTGAGCGTGATCGCGGTGGTGAAGTCCTGCACTTCCAGAATGGATTTCTCCGCGTTCCACACCATCCAGAACACGATCGCATCCACGTTGACCGGGACGGTGTCGCGCGTGAGCGTGGATTCCGCGCTGACGTTGGCCACCCGCACCCGCTGGTCCACGTAGCGCGTGATCCGGTCCACGATCGGGATCACGTGGAACAACCCCGGTCCCCGCAGCCCGATGTAGCGGCCGAAGCGCAGCACCGCGACCTTCTCCCACTGGTCCGCTACCCGGATGGCGAACAGCAGGTAGAGGCCCAGCACAATCCCGGCGAACAGCGCGGCCGGGCTTTTGGTTGCGGCGTTGGCGCCGATTCCGGCGGCGCACGAGAGGATGCACAGCGCGATGCCCACGGGGCTGGCGCGGAAGACGATCTGGTCGGGTCTCACGGTTTTATCTCCTCTTCTGGTTGCTTTCCGTTGCGATTTCCTTCAACTGCTCGATCAGTTCGGCGACGGTGAAGCCCGCCGCTCCCGCCCGCGAGACGAACTCGCCGGCGAGTTGCCCGAGGCGGCGGCGCCGCTCCACTTCGTCGCGCTTGACTTTCTGCTTGCCGACAAACGTGCCGGTGCCCTGCTGCGTCTCGATCACACCCCGGATCTCCAGTTCCCGGTAGGCGCGAACCACCGTGTTGGGATTGATCTCGAGATCGACGGCGACCTGCCGGACCGTCGGTAGCTGCGTTCCCGGCGGCAGGCTTCCGGCGGCCATGCCTCCGAGAACCTGGTCGATGATCTGGCGGTAGACAGGGACCCCGCTCGCCAAATCGAGGCGGAAGCCGAAGTCCGGTCCGGACTGCACCGTATTACTCATCTAGAGATCGAGTGTACTAGTTGACTAGTTCACTGTCAAGGGTCTTTTTGTTGCGGCGCGGAGCGGGTTACGCCCGCGGCTTCCAGCGGTACGCCGCCTGCGAGTTCTTCGAGAAGTATTTCTCCGCAGCCGCTCTTCCCTTCCCTGCGAAATATTCGTGAACCAGCGAGAAGACCGCCGCGTACGGTGCCAGCGGATCGCTGTTCGGCCAGTCGCTGCCGTAAAGCAGGCGGTCCTCGCCGAAGATCCCGTACAGGTCGTCCAGACGCGGACGGTAGAACGCGAGGTCGCGCGGCACCCGGCCGTCCACCCGGCGCAGCACCTCGCTGATCTTCACGTAGACCTGCGGGCGCGCGGCGAGTTCCCGCAAATGCCCGTCGAGCGCGGCCCGCGCCGCCGCGCTCTGGGGCGGATTCATCTGCGGAAGATGATCGATCACCACCCGCAGGGACGGCGCCCGATCCGTCACGCGCACCACGGCTTCGATCAATTCCGCGTCGGGATTGGCGGTATCGAGCGTGAGCCCGGCATCGGCCAGACGCTTCAACCCGGCGACGAACCCGGGCGAGCCGAGCTGCGCCGCGAGGCTCCGTCCCCACAGGTTGCCGTAGCGGATGCCCAGAAACAGCGGGTTGCCGTGGAAACGCTCGAGTTGCCGCGGGAACTCCGGCGCGCCCGGCTCCAGGTTGCCAATCGTGCCGAGCACGATCCGGTCCTTCGCCGCGACGTCGAGCACCCACTGGTTGTCTTCGAGCCAGGGGCTGCACTCGATCTCGATCGCGCCGGTGACGCCGTGCGGCACGGCCAGCCGCCGGAACCGCTCCGGCAGCGCAGGCCGGCAGATCTCGCTCTCCTTGGGCGGCCACGGCACGCCTTGCGGGCGCGTGGGGTCGAACAGGTGGATGTGGCAGTCCACGATCGGGAACTCCGGCGCTGCGTCCGCCAGGGCAGGGGACGTGGCCAGCACGGCCGAGGCGCGCAGAAAGTCGCGGCGGTTCATAGGTCGATTATGAACCACGCCGCCCGCCCGCCGATCGGGCGCGCGCGTCCTACGGCTTGGGCGGCGGCTCCTGCTTCTTCCTGGTCACGCTGCGATAGACTCCGTAACCGGCCAGCGCGCCGGCGACGGCGCCCAGCCCGATCACCAGCCCCGCGGAGAGTCCGGTGACGACGCCCTGCGCGGCCAGTTCCAGCACCCCTACCGACGCGCCTCCGGCGGTCCCCACGCCGGCTCCGACTCCGGCAGCAGCGGCGGCTCTGGCTTTGTCCTTTTCTTCTTCGGT
>JBBIQR010000277.1:2425-6394 GCA_037442245.1 Candidatus Solibacter sp.
TGGCTCCGGAACGTGCCCCTTAAGCACCTATTGTAACGGCGCGCGCCCCCGATGAGAACCGCGGGCGGCGGCGCGCCACCGCGTGCATCCAGGCAAATAGCGCCCGCCCCGAACAGGTGCTTCCACGGATCCTCACGCGCGCGCCCGGCGCCTGCACTCCGTACAACGCCACCAGCAGAAACAGGGCGTTGGTGGCCACGTTCCAGAAGTTCGGTACGCCGAAGAGCGTGCGCCGGCCGGCAAACGCGTGGTACGCCGGATTCCGCGCGACGGGAGGCACGACCGCAAAGGCGAGAGCGAGCAAGGCCAACCCCGCCAGTGCCGCCGCCATGCGGAGTCCGGGTTGCGGTCTTTCCTTGCCGCGCAACGTGCACGTCTCAATCCAATCGGACGCAGCCGTCTTTCCAGGAGTTTTCGCTCACGCTCCAGGTTCCGCGCCCTCCGGCTGGTACATTTCCTGCCGCGGCTTGTACAAACGGCGCCCGCCGCTACGGCTTCCCGGATGGGGGAGCGGTAGGTTTGGGGGCGGGGGATTTTGGCGCCGGGTCGTCCAAAGCTTGCAGGATCTCCGCGACTTGTTGGCGCACGCCGGCATTGGCCGGGTCCGCGTCGCCCAGGACGGATAGCGCGCGGCGGTAGAACGCCTTGGCTTCGGCGGGGCTGCCTTCGGCGAAGGCCTCGGTGGCCTGCTGGGAGATGCCGAGCGCGTGGAAGCGCGCGCGGATGGCGCTGGAGCGCGCCAGCATGTCGCGCGCTTCGGGATATTTTTTCTGCTCGGCGTAGAAGACCGCGATCTTATCGAGAGTTACGGCCACCATCGGGTGATCCTTCCCAACCGAGTCCTCCCACAAGCCGAGGAGCCGCCGGTAGACGGGGTCCGCGGCGTCGTACTTCTTCTGTCCGAAGAGCGAGTAGGCGAGACCGTCCACTGTAGAGATGAGGTCCGCGTGCATCTTGCCGTAGATGGTCTCGCGGATCACCAGATCGTGGCGGTAGGCGTCCTCGGCCTTTTCGTACTGCCGCTCGATGGTGTAAAGCTCGCCCAGGCGGTCGAGATCGGGAACCAGCGCCGGGTCGAGCGGTCCGGCGATGCGGGTACGGATTCCGAGCGCGATCTGGTGCATCGCGATGGCGGGGACGTTCTGCTTCTGCTCGGCGTAGATGCGGGCCATACGGGTGAAGTCGTCGGCGTAGAGGGGGCTGGCCGGACCGTAGATGGCGGCGTGGAGGCCCTGGACGCGGTGCAGGATATCGAGGGCGCGATCGTAATTCTTCAAGCCGCGCTGGAAGGCGGCGGAGAGCAGCAGGTCGTCGGCGATGCCGGGATCGTCCTTGCCGCGAGCGGCTTCTCTCCAGGAGACGGCTTGGGCCAGCCAGCCGTCGGCGGCGGCGAAATCGCCGGCGGCGGCGCGCACGCTGCTCAGACGTTTGAGGATCTGGTAGCGGACGGGCGCATCGGGGGCGGCGGCCTGGGCCCCGTCCCAGGCCTTGGCGAAAGCGGCCGAGGCGGCGTCGTAATCGCCTTTGAGGTAGGCGGCGTCGCCGTCCCGGAGCAGGGGGGTGACGAGCGCCAGGGGATCATCCTGTGCCGCGACGGGCATGGCGCAGAGCGCGGCGAGCACGGCCAGGCGGCAAAGCATAACAATTGTATAGTACTAATTCTTTAGGATGTCAAGGACGCGGTACATGTCGTAGCGGTTGAGGACGCCGCAGCCGACGGCGAAGGGGAGGTAGCCGAAGCGGTTGCTGAAGAAGCCGGCGTGCATGGCGCGGTTGAGGACGAAGACGCCGCAGCGGCGGTCCTCGATGGTATAGAGGTAGTCGCGGTAAAGCGGCAGGCTGTCGAGTTTGCCGTAGTAGTCCAGACGGCTGACGACAATGAAGTCGCCGCGGCGGGGATAGGGCGGCTGGTTGGCGAGAGGGAGCGCTCCGGCGCGCTGCGCGTACTCGAGGAAGGCCCACTGTCCGGCGGCCCAGACGGTACCGCCGCGGGCGCGGATGCGGGGCACCTCGCGCGCGACCTCGGCGCGTTGCGAGCCGGCCAGAGTGGCGTCCCCGACGACGATCATGGCGCCCGCCAACCACCCCACGCCGGCCAGCACGGGCACGATCATGGCATAGCGGCGCGGCCGCTCGCGCGCGGCGTGCAGCACGATGAGGAGCGCGGCGGCGGGCACTCCGGGCAGCAGGTATTTCGCGGCCATGTACACGTAGGGGACGGTGATCGCGCCGGCGAACATCCAGACGAAGAGGGGGACGGCGTGGCGCAAGCGCAGGGCGAGATCGGCAAACGCGGCCAGGAAGCAGAGTCCCAAGGCGGCGGGCACGGCGTACTGCCGCATGTTTTCGAACGGCAGCAGCGAGAGGGCTATGCCGCCGGCCACGACCAGCGCCACGGCGCCGAGCGCCCTGCGCCCGCGTACCAGGATCCAGTACAGCAGAAGGGGACCGGTGAGGGCTTCGAAGGCGAGGAACGAGACGGCGTTGCGCGGCACGTTGCGCAGGCCGGTGAGTGCGTGGAAGGCCGCGCCGGCGCTGTCGGGTCCGGTCGCACCGCGAGTGACGAGCGTTCCCGCCACAGCGAGAGTGAGCGCCGCCGCGGCCGGCCAGAGGGAAGCCGCGGCCTTCTTCCAGGACGCGGGCAGCAGGAGCAGGCCCGCCGCGGCCAGCACCAGCACCGTACTGGCGCGGCAAAGCACGGAGGCGGCCAGGAGCATCGCGGCGGCCACTCCGGCGCCGGCGCGGCGCTGCTCGCGGAAGGCCAGGACGCGCTCGATGCCCGCGGTAGCGAAGGCGGTCGCCATTACGTCCGGCATGCAGGTGGCGGCCATGGCGAGGGTGACCGGGTTGGCGCCTACCAGCAATCCGGCGGCGTTGGCCTGGCGCGCATCGCAACCGAGGCGCCGCGCGACCGCGACGGAGGAGACGAGCAGCCAGCAGAGGAACATCCACTGGTAGAGATGCGCGACCCACTCTTTCGAACCGAGCGCCGCGACCGGCGCCAGCAGGTACGCGGGCAGCGTCGCTCCGAGCCAGTATTGCGAGAGTTTCAGGCGGTCGCCGGCGTTCCATACCTGCTCGAAATCGCCGGGGTGCGCGGGGTCGGCGAGGGCGTGCGCGCCGGCGCGCAGATACAGCGGGTCGTCGATCGTGAAGGGCTTATTGAGAAACGGCAGCAGCAGCAGGCTGGCGAAGAGGATGGCCGGCGCGGCGAGCCGCAGGTTCACGCCCGCGGCCTCGCCACGAACACCCACTGGTAGCCGAAGAGGCGCGGCATGACCGCGGTGAACAGGGCGCTCAGGGCGTTCGCAGCGCGCATCAGCGGATTCTCCGGAGCCAGCCCGCAGACGAGTTCCAGCGGCACGACGGTGGCGCGGGTTTCCAGCACTTCGAATCCGTTCTCTTCGAGAAACCGCCGCGCGCTGCTGCGGGTGAAAAAACGCAGGTGGGTGCGGTCGAGGAGGCCGCGCTCGGCGTACTCGAAGCGGCCGAAGAGGATCGCCAGGCGCACAGTGACATTGGCCACATTGGGCACGGACACCACGATCGCGCCGCCGGGCGCAGTGGCGGCACGCGCTTCCGCCAGCAGGCGCTCGGGCTGGGCGAGATGTTCGAGTACATCGAGCAGCAGCACGCGGTCGAAGCGGTTGCGTCCGAGCGCGGCGGCGAGTCCTTCGGGGGCGTTCAGGTCCTTGGAGAGGTACTGTTCGAGCACGTCGTTGCGTTCCGGCGCGGCCAGAACGTCGACGCCGGAGACGATGTTCTCGTTGCGCGCCACTTCCGCCGCGAAGAAGCCTTCGCCGCACCCGATGTCGAGCACGCGATGGCCGCGTCCCGTGAGGCGCAGCGCGTAGTCGTGGCTGGAGCGCCGCGAGCGCTTGATCGGGTAGTGGACGAAGTACTCGGCGAATTCCGGGGCGCGGCGCACGCTGCGCACGGTCTGCTTGTAGCGCCACACGGCGCGGACGA
>JBBIQR010000278.1:0-6345 GCA_037442245.1 Candidatus Solibacter sp.
GATCCCGATTCCGCCGACCAGGAGCGATATCGCCGCGATCGCCACCATCACGTACGTGAAGATCGTCTGCGTCCGCTGCTGCTGCGCCAACAGCGCCGCCGGAATCGTCACCGTGAAGTCCTGCATGTTGTGGTGCGTCGAGTTCAACACCGCCGTCACCACCTTCGCCGTCTCGATGCTGTCCGCCGCCGGCCGCAGCCGCAGGTCGATCCCGTCCAACTCGTCCTTCATCCCCTGGCCCTGATCCCAGAACCGGTACTGCATCGTGTTCAGCGGTATGTACACGATGTTGTTCACGTCCAACATGCTCGCGCCCGCGTTCGTCGACCCCGCCATCACCTGCTCGGTGAGCACCCCCGCCACCTCCAGCCACGTGTCGTTCACCTTGACGAACCGCCCCAGCGCCGTTCCGTATCCGAACAGGTTGACCTTCGCGCTCTCCCCCAATACACACACCGTCGCGCTCGCCGCGTCGTCGCTCTCGTCGAAGAACCGCCCTTCGGCCAGATGCAGGCTGTGGATCGCGCTGTAGGACGGCTCCACTCCGTACAACTCCGGCAGGTCGCGCGACGGCTTGGGCAGCACGCGCGCCGGATGCAGGCTCTTGCGCGCCGAAAGCGTCTCCAGCGTCTCGATGTTGGCGCGCAGCACGCGCACGTCGCGCGCCGATAGCCCCGGCGACGACCGCCGCCGCTGCTGGAACTCCTCCTGGCTGGTCGCCGGCCGCGATTCCACCAGCACGTTGCGCACCCCCAGTTGCTCGATGAAGCGCAGCGATTCCTCCTTCGCGCCGCTGCCGATCGCCAGCATCCCGATGACGCTGCCCACGCCGAAGACGATGCCCAGCGCCGTCAGCAGCGTCCGCGTCTTCTGCGCGCGCAGGTTCGCCGCCGCCTGTGCCACGTCCGATATCAGAATCATTTGCCGAGCGCCTTCATGGCCCCGCCCTGCTGCGGCGACGCCGGTTTGTTGACCTGGCCGGGATTGGACAGCGCCACCTCCGCGCCTTCCTCGATGCCGGTGACCACCGCCAGGCTCTCGCTGCGCTGCACCAGCTTCACGTCGCGCGGCAGAAATCCGCTCGCCCCGCGCGCGTAGACGAACGTGCGCCCGTCGCTTTCAAACAACGCCTGCGAGGGAATCCACAGCACGTCGCTCATCGCATCCACCGTGATCACCATGTTCGACGTCATGCCGGGACGCAGTTCCGGCGCGGGACGGTCCAGCGCGATGCGGCACTCGAAACTGCGGTTCCACGGAGGACCGGTCGTGCCCCCGATGTTCTTCACCTTGCCCGTGAACTCCCGTCCCGCCAGCGCCACAACTTGAATCTTCACCGGCTGGCCCATGCTGAGGTGGCCCCGGTCGAGTTCGCCGACGTTCGCGCTGATCTCCCAGTTCTTCAAATCGGGAATCTGCGCCACCGCCATTCCGGCGCGCGCCGTATCGCCCACCTGGAAGGGCGGCAACTGCATGCCCCAATACATCATGTTCTGGTTCTGGTTCTGCTGCACGTTCACGTAGCCGCCGGTCTTGGCCTTCAGGGTCATGGTGTCGATGTTGCGCTGCGCGGTGTCGGCCATGGCCCGCGCTTTGTTCACCGCCGCGACCTGAATCGCGATGCCCGCCGCGGAGGTGGTCTTCTTGTTGCCGTAATCCTGCTTGGCCTGGCGCTGCCGGTTGCGCGCCGCTTCCAGCGCAATATCGTTCTGCTTGGCCACCATGGTCGCCAGCAGCGGATTGCGCCGGATCTCCAGTTCCGCCAGCTTGACCTCGTCATCGGCATCCGTCATGGCCCAGCGCGATTCCTCCTCGGTGCTTTCGGAGTCCGCCTGCGCTTTGATGACCTGCTGCTCGGCTTCGGCCAGGTCGGCTTGCGCTTCCTTGAGCCGGTACTCCTGCTCGGTGGTATCGAACTGCGCCACTACGTCGCCCGGCTGCACCACTTCGCCGGGCTCCCGCAGGAAGGTGATGGCCAGCGTGCCGCCGCCGATCATCGGCGCCGAGAGCATCTCGGAGTTGCCGCCCTGCAATTCGCCGCGCGCCGCCACCGTCAGGTTCACGCTGCCGCGCTTGACCCGCGTGACGGGCATCTCCTGGCTTGTTTCCGAAGCGGTCGCGCGCACCAGCCGCATCGCGCCCCAGGCGAGCGCGCCCACAATCGCCGCCAACGCCGCCAAAGCCAGCATCGCGCGCGGTTTCATTTCTTCTCCCCCTGCTTCTCCACGTCCACCAGCGAAACCATGGCGCCGGCGGCGAGGCCCTTCACCGCGACCTCATCGGGGTTGCGCGCCTGAACTTCCACTTCCCGCGGACGGTAACCGCCGGACGAAGCCGTGTACACCACCGGCTTTCCGGCGCGCGTGAAGAGCGCCTTCGAAGGAATACTGATGGCGCCCGGGATGCGCTGGATCACCACGTCCAGACCGCCGTTCATACCCGGGCGGAGCCGCGGGTCGGGATGTCCCAGGCCGGCGTACCCGCGGAAGTTGCGGGTCGGCGGAAATTCGTACGTCGTCTCCGCCATCAGGGAAACGCTGTCCAGCTTCGCGTTGATGGCGAGTTCGGGCAGCGAATCCACCCGCACCACCACCGCCTGTCCCGGCTGGATGCGGCCGCGGTCGATCTCTTCCACCTTGCCGTCCATCGTCAGGGTGGACATGTCCGGCATTTCGGCGATCTGCATTCCGGCGAAGACGTTGTCGCCGACCTTGAACGGTTTCGCATTGACCCAGCCCTGCGAATAGTTGGAGGCGAAAATCAGGATGCCGTCGATGGGCGCCCGCAGCTCCATCTGGGCGATGCGCGAGCGCGTCAGGTCCACGTCGGCCTGCGCCTGGTCGCGCAGCCGGGTGAGAGACGCCATCTTCGATTTGTCCGCGGTGGCGTGCAGCGCGACCGTGGCATCCTGCACCTTGAGCTTCTGTTCGGCGATGGTCAGGTCCACCTGCGCGGATTCGCCCTGCAGACGGCTGACGATCTCCTGCTTGGCGACTTCGAGCCGCGCCCGCTCCACCGTGAACCGCGCGTCGGCCAAATCGCTGGCGTCCTGCTCGGCGGTGATGCGCTCCTGAGCCACGGCCTGGTCCAGCGTGGCCTGCGCCTGCTTGAGCGCCGCGTCCTTCTGTTGAAGCTGCTGCTGCGCGGTGGAGGAATCGAATTTGACGATGGGCGCGTCCTTCTTGACCGGCTCGCCCGCCGCAGCCAGCCACGAAATGCGCAGGTCGGGGACGCGCGGCGCGAAGACGCCGATGCTGCGCTCCGCCTTGAGCTCGCCGCGGCAGCGGATGATCACCAGGAAATCGCCCTGCCGCGCCGGAGCCATCGGCAGGCTCTCCGCGTTGAGCGTTTGCCGGTAGCGGTAGATGCCCGCCGAAGCCGCGCCCACCACGGCCAGCAGCAGAATCGCGGTCACCCAGCGGCGGATCATTGCGCGCCGCCTTTCGCTTCCAGAACCACCGCGGCGGAAAGGTCCGGCATCAGGTGCGGGTCGGTCGCGTCGAGCCGGAAGACCGCGGTGAAGGTCTTGATCGGGCTTCCCAGTGCGCTGGCGGCGACCGGGCTGGCGAACTGGAAGCTGGCCGGAATTCTCAAATCCGGATAGGCGTCCAGAAACACGGTGGCCTTGCTCCCCGGCACCAATACCGCGCCATCCGGCTCGCCCACCGCGCAGCGGACTTCCATGGCGCTGGGGTCGAAGATGCTGACGATGGCCTGGTTTTGATAGAGCTGATCGCCTTCCTGCGCGTGCCCCATGGAATTGTTGCGGAACAGATTCTGGTAGGCGACCACGCCCGAGATGGTGGCGTGGATCTCCAGCTTGTCGATGTTGTTTTGCGTGCGGTCGAGCGTGACCTTCTGGCGGTCGCGCTGCAGTTCGAGGATGCGCAGCGCGGCCAGGTCGCTGCGGTCGTGCGCCGCCTGCGACACCTTCAGGCTGGCCAGATGCGCGCGGGCGTTGGTGGCGCGCGCCTCCGCCTTGAGCCGGTCGATGTCGGAAAGCACCGGTCCCTTCTTCAGCTCGATTTCCGCCTTGGCCAGATCGGCTTCCGCCTGCCTGAGGTCGGCGACGCGCTTCTCGGCGTCGGCGCGGTTCTGCGCGACCTTCTGCTCCACCTGGTGGGTCAGGTCGTCGTACTTGGCCTGGGCGTCGCGGGCGTTATCCGCCTGTTGGGTGCTGTCGAAGGTGGCGATCAGGTCGCCTTCCTTGACGCGCGAACCGTTGGCAATCAGCCGCGTCAGGGTCATGGGACCGCCCTGGCCCCAGATTTGCGGTACGAGGACCTTGGTGGAGCGAACCGCTTGAATCAGACCGGTGACCCGAACCTCCCGCCTGGCGGGCAGCGAGGGCTCCGGCGCCTTGGCGGCGGCGTGGGCGACGGGAGGGACACTGCGATTGCAGGCGGCTATCAGCAGCAGCGGCGGGAGCAGCCCCCATTTGCACACGACGCGGGTCATGCTTGTGTCTCGCCAATTAGACGACGGATGCATGGTAAAGGTTTAGGAGACTTTAGGATATATTTCGCGTGAACCAGCGGCACAGTGTAGTAGGATTAGGCAACGCAAACGGGTCGTGGAATGTGGTATATTCCTTACAAATCGTGACAAACACGACGCAGCGCCGCAGGTTCCCGAAACGGGAACGGGGATTTGGTCGGAAATGTGTGGCATTGCCGGATTTACTCACTTAAGAACGAACGCTAGCCGGGGGGTTGGACCCCGGATCGTTGGAGCGCTGCTACACCGGGGTCCGGACCAGCAGGGCATCCACGAAGGGTCGGTGGCAACGCTGTGCGCCGTCCGCCTGAAGATCATCGATCTGGGCGGGGGCGACCAGCCGATTGTCAGCCAGGACCGCGATACCGTCATTGCGTTCAACGGCGAAATCTACAATCACCTGGAAATCCGGCGGGAACTGGAAAGCCTGGGGCACCGCTTCGAATCGCACTGCGATACCGAAACCGTGCTGCACGCGTTTGAAGAGTGGGATACGGCGTGCTTTGCGAAGATGCGGGGCATGTTCGGCGTGGCGTTGTGGCAGGAGTCGCAGCGCCGGCTGGTGCTGGTGCGCGACCGCATGGGCATCAAGCCGCTGTACTACTACCGTCACGGCGAGGAGCTGTACTTCGGCTCGGAACTCAAGGCAATCCTGGAGCATCCCGCGGTGCCGCGGCGCCTGGACATGGCCGCGCTGGACCGCTACCTCTCGGTGAACTACGTGCCGGGCGACCGGACCTTGATCGAAGGTATCCGGAAAGTTCCCCCAGGGCATTTCCTGGAGTGGCGCAACGGACGCAGCCGGATCGAAGCCTGGTGGCGGCTCAAGCAGCAGGAGCGGCGGATCTCGCTGGACGAGGCGAAAGAAGAGCTCGACGGCTTGTTGCGCGATGCGGTGCGGGAGCACCTGGTGAGCGACGTTCCGCTGGGCGTGTGGTCGTCGGGCGGGGTGGATTCCTCGACCGTGCTGCACTACGCGGCGACGCAAAGCAGCGAACGGCTCAAGACGTTCTCGGTCTCTTTCCACGGGCGGAGTTTCGATGAGAGCCGCTACTTCCGCGAAATCGCGGAGGTGTACGGCACCGACCACCACGAGTTCGATCTGAACCCGGACGTGGAGTTGCAGAGCGCGATCGAGGACTTCGCTTACTACTCGGATGAGCCGAGCGCGGACGCCGGCGCGCTGCCGGTGTGGTACCTCTCGCGGATGAGCCGGCGGCACGTCACGGTGGCGCTGTCGGGGGAAGGCGCCGATGAGTTGTTCGGCGGGTACCTGACGTATGTAGCGGACCGGTTGGCGCGTCCGCTGCGCCTGGTGCCGAAGGGGTTGCGGCGGCTGGCGTTGGGCGCGCTCGACCGCTACGTTCCGGTGTCGGACGACAAGATCAGCCTCGAGTACAAGCTGAAGCGCTGGATCGAAGGGACGCTGCTGCCGGCGGACGAGGCCCACTTCTTCTGGAATGGAACGTTCTCGAACGCGCAGCGGCAGCAGATCCGTCCCGGGGCGAACGGCAACGGGTTGCGCGAGATGGTGCAGCGGCTCGACCTGCCGCGCGGCGTCTTGGAGCGCTACCTGGCGGTGGACCAGCGGTTCTACCTGCCGGACGACATCCTCTATAAAACGGACCGCATGAGCATGGCGCATTCGCTGGAGGTGCGTCCGCCGTTCCTGGATCACCGTGTGGTGGAGTTCGCGGCTTCGCTGCCGTCGAGATTGAAGATCCGGGGCTTCCAGCAGAAGTTCCTGTTGAAGGAATTGATGCGCGGCAAACTGCCGGAGTGCGTGCTGACGAGGAAGAAGACCGGGTTCGACATTCCGACGCACGACTGGTTCCGGGGGACGCTGCG
>JBBIQR010000279.1:0-6327 GCA_037442245.1 Candidatus Solibacter sp.
GCCCGCCGCCTCCGGCGTGCCCGCGCTGCGGCGGCCCTCCGCCCTGCCGCGCCAGCGCCCACACGCTCATGCGCGCCAAAGGCTGGCGGTCCAGCGTCAGGACGCCCTCGGATGTCGCCACCATCACCTGCCGCAGGTTGTCCGCATACATCGCCTGCACCTGGAAGATGCGTGAGTCGTACGCCCGCGCCGCCCGGTCCGCCCGCTTGACCAGTTCCACCCGCTCGCTGAATGCAGTCTCGGTGGGCGCGGTCACCACCGGATACAGGTTGTGCCGCCGCCCCTCGGCCAGATCGAACTTCTCCACCTTGCTCGGACCGCTGGCAATATAAGCCGCTACCCGCGCCGCTTTCCGGATCTTCTCCGGCGAGAGATCGTCGCTATACGCATACCCGGTACGCTCCCCGGCGATCACCCGCACCCCGACCCCCATCGAAACGCCCTGCGCGGCGCTCTTCACCATGGATTCATCGATCGAGATGCTGCTGGTTTCCAGGTACTCGAAATAAAGATCGGCATAATCCCCTCCGTGCGATAGGGCTTCAGAGAGATATCCCTCCAGATCGGGACGCGTGATGCCGAACCGCGCCGCGAAGACCGACTCGGTAAACTCCATACCTTCCAGGCTACCAGAGGACCCCAAACCCGTGGAATCGCCCTGCTCCACCTCGAGCCGCACAACGCGCTGATCTGCAAGGAGATAGCGCCAGGCTTCATGATTTCCCCAGTCGCGCCATGAAGCCCGGCCCCGTCGCGTATTGTCCCTGTAAACAATTAGTTACGAGAACTTACGCGCGCTTCCCCCAGGGATTCCAGCAGGTTCGCCGGAGTTCTGAAATAATGGTGGGTGCGGATGGAACCGCGGACTCTCCCGGTGGCTTGTTACAGCCGTACCGGGACCGGATAGACCGCCCGCCGTTGCCTCCGCCGGCTTTTGCGTTCGTATTCAAAGCCTTGTAACCTGTCTACTTGCCGGTACGCCTTACAGAACGGAATCAGAATCCCGCAATCCGGGTGCCGGACGGTTCTATGGTGCGGCATGCTGGTTGATTTCGAACTGATCGCGCGGGCACAGAAGGGCGATAGCGCGGCATTCAACGAAATCGTACTGGCCTACCGGAAGCGGATTCTGGGGACGATCACCCGTTTGATCGCCCGTCCGGAAGATGTCGAGGACGTCGCTCAGGAAGTTTTCCTGCGGCTGTATTTTTCGCTCGATCAACTCCGGAAGGAAGAGGTCTTTGAACCGTGGCTGTACCGGCTTACCGTCAACGCGGCTTACGATTATCTGCGTAAGCAGCGCCGCCGGCAGGAATATCGCATGTCGGATTTAAGCGAGCAGCAGGTGATGCTCGCCGATGCGATGGCCGGGGGAAAAGCCGAGCAGGACGAGCAGCATCACAAAAAGGTCCGCGAAGCCGTGGATTCCCTGCTGGGAGCGGTCAGCGAAGCCGATCGCATCCTGCTCATGCTGAAAGAAGTGGAAGGCCTTTCCTTAAAAGAACTGGAAAAGGTCTACAATGTGAACGAAAATGCTTTAAAGGTCCGGTTATTCCGGGCTCGCCAGCGGGTGTTAAAAGCGTTTGGACCCAGGGAGAGTACCAAGGAGGGAGCCGGGTAGCCCCGGCTGCAAGAGGAAGTCATGAATTCGATGCGCGGCAGTGATGATGAAAAATTGGATGCGCTTTTCCAGGTCTATCGCGCGGCCTGTTCCGGTCCCGACCCGAGCGTGAATTTCATGCCCGCGTTGTGGGCCCGAATCGAGTCCCGCCAGACCTTTACCTTCTCTTTGCGCCGCATGGCGAGCGCGTTTGCGACCGCCGCGGTAGCGCTTTCCATCGCGCTCGGCGTCTACATGGCGGTGCCCGGAACCAACCACGCCGTAATGGCCCAGACCTACGTGGATGCGCTGGCCGACGCCAGCACCCCGCAGGAGTACGTGAACCCGGTCTCGCTCGAGCTGGCGCAAGGCCGTTAAAGAGAAACCGATGATCCGCTCCAAACTCTCCGCCCTGCTCGCGCTGCTGCTTGTTTTCACCAGCGGAGGCGTCGTTGGAGCGTTCGCCTATCGCCTGTACTTCGCCCCCACCGTCTCGCCCGCCGGACCTCCCGGACCTCCCAAAAAGATGAGCCCCGAGGAGTTTCGCAAGAACTACAGCGCCGCCCTTTCCAAGGAAGTCAAACTCGACCCGGCCCAGGTGGCGCTACTGAACCAGATCCTCGACGAAACTCACACCGAGTTCGAAAAACTTCGCGAAAAGAGCAAGTCCGATTACGACGCCCTCAACAAAGAGCGCGATTCGCTCAATGAGAAATGGCGTCCCGAGCGCGAGGCCATCCAGAACCATCAGGTCGATCGCATCAACGCCATGCTCCGCGAAGACCAGAAGCCGCTTTACGCAGCGTGGCGCGCCGAGCGCGACCGCCAGCGCAAAGCCCGCGAACAGCAGCAGCCCCCGCGCAAGTAACCCGCCCCTACCGCCCGGCCAACTCCGCCGCATCCGGCAGGAAAAAGAACACCATCGCCAGAATCGCGTAGACCGCCAGCAGTTGCACCCCTTCCAGCCAGTTGGTTTCCCCGTCCGAAGCGATTTGCCCGGTGATCAGCACCGCTACGAACACCGCCAGCACCTCCGCCGGCGTGAACACCAGGTCCATCGGCCGCGGACCCAGCATCCGGCTCGCCAGCACCAGCACCGGCGCCACAAACAGCGCGATCTGCAGGCTGCTGCCGATCGCGATTCCAAACGCCATCTCCATCCGGTCCCGGAGCGCCATCGTTACCGCGGTCGAGTGCTCGGCGGCGTTGCCCACCACCGCCACCACGATCACCCCAAGGAACACCCGCGTCATCCCCAGCGAATCCGCCGCAGCTTCCACGCTCCCCACCAGGATTTCGCTCACCCACGCGATCAGCGCCGTCGATCCCGCCAGCACCAACAGCGCCTTGCGCAAACTCCACTCCGGAGGATGCCCGCCGCCGCCCTCGCCGGCGAATAGCCGCTTATGGGTAATCAGCGAGAAAATCAGGTGCGCCCCGTACGCCGCCAGCAGCACCGCCGCAATCGCCAGGCTCAGCCCCGTCTCGCGCGCCACCCCGCGCGCCCCGGCCAGCGCGTGAAACCCCGCCGGCATCACCAGCCCGATCGCCGCCAGCGTCAACAGCGTGGATTGCGCCCGCGCTCCCGTAACGTTGAAGCGCTGCCGCTCGAACCGCACCCCGCCTGCCACCGCCGCCGCGCCGAACACCAGCAGCACGTTGCCGATAATCGACCCCGTCAGCGATGCCTTCACCACCGGGTACAGCCCCTTTTGGAGCGCCGTGAGCGCCAGGATCAGTTCCGCCGCGTTGCCGAACGTCGCGTTCAACAACCCGCCGATGCCTTCTCCGGTGCGCCGCGCCAACTCCTCCGTGGCCCGCCCCATCCACCCCGCCAGCGGGATCACCGCCAGGCACGCCAGCACAAACACCGCCGCGTGCGCCTCCGGCCGCGCCAGGTGCAGCCCGATCGCCACCGGCACGAACAGCAGCAGCCAGTTCATGGACGGAATTCCAGCGTACTCTCCGCCCGCACCTTGCCGTACTCCATCGGGTAACTGCGCAGGTGATAATAGTCGTCCCACTGATCGCGGTAATGGCGCGAGAAGATCTGCCCGCTCTGCCCCACCGTGATGTTCAGGATCGAGTTGTCCCAGTCCGCCGTGTCCGCGGTCATCCGCATCGAAGGCGCCAGCGTCAACGTGGTCTGCTTCGGCGTCGTACTCGAACCGCTCATCGCCACCGGCCCGATGTCGAAATACTTGCCCACCAGGGGAACCTGATGGATCACCGGGTTCGCATACGGGATGCGCAGCGAGTCGCCGTAGTGCCATCGCGTCACGTCGCGCCCCTGCAGGCGCTGCCCCTCTTCCAGTCCGTCCACGAACGCGCGCAGCAGCATCTGGTCATAATCCGCGAACCAGCCCGCCGGACGCTCCCGCAGCAGCCGCTCCACCACCACCGGCGCCAGGTTCATCTCGTACGCCGCGTTCGCCGTGGACGCGTTCTCCACCACCGCGCTGCGCACGTGCTGATACACCAGCGTGATCAGCAGCGGCGCCGCCAGATCCTGCTGCATCTGCCCGTTCCAGTTGCGCAGCAGCGCCACCGCCGGCTCCAATTGCGGAGTCCGCTGATTCCGGTGATCGTACGCCGCCACCACCTGCTTCGCCAGAAAATCGCTGAAGCTCGAGTAGATGTCGCCCTGCACCCGCAGCATATCCGCCGCGCGCCATCCCTCGCGCGCGCTCAGCAGCGCGCGGATCTGCCGGTAACGGTACGGCGGCGCGAAATTCCCGTTCACCGGGTACGGGTAGTCCTTCGGGAACGGGTTCTGGTTGCACGTCACAATCAGCCCCGACGGCGGATTATAGACCCACGGCAGCTCGTCGAACGGAATGTACCCGTCCCACTCGGACGCGCCGCTCGCAGCGTCCACCGGAAGATCCCCGCGGTAGCCCTTGCGCCGCGGCAGCATCCCCGCCACGTGATACCCGATGTTGCCGTCCACGTCCGCATACACGAAGTTGGACCCCGGTCCCGGAAGCCGCGCGATCGCCCCCAGAAACTCCTTCCAGTTGGCCGCGCGATTCAAATCCAGAAACGGATACTGGATCATGCCGGGCTGCGCCGCCGTCCACTTCAGCGCCATCGGCTTGCCGTTCTCCGCCGCGAAAATCGGACCGTGCCGCGTCACCCATACCGTCATCTCGACCGCGGACCGGCCCTTCACCGGGATGATTTCGCGCTCGGCGCGCGCCTGCTCTGCCTTCCCCTCAAACAGGTACTGCCCCGTGCGCTCGTCAAAGTGCTCGATATACAGGTCCTGTACGTCGAAATGCAGGTTCGTGATGCCCCAGGCGATCCGCTGGTTGTGCCCCACGATCACCCCCGGCGTCCCCGGCAGCGACACGCCCGCCACGTTCAGCCCCGGAGCTTCCAGGTGCATCATGTACCAGATCCCCGGCAGCGAATACTCCAGGTGCATGTCGTTGGAGAGCAGCGGCTTCCCGCTCGCCGTATGACGCCCGCTCACCACCCATCCGTTCGAGCCCGGACTCTGATCGCCCGTCCCCTGCGTCGGAAACAGAAACTCCACCTTCGCCCGGTCGCCCTGCGCCAGTAGCGCGCTCTTGACGAGTTCGTCCTTCCACGTCGTCGTCAGGCTGCGATACATGTACAGGCACATCAGCAGGCTGTCCACCGCGCTCCACGGACGCGGCTGGTAGCCGAGCAGCGTGAACTCCAGCGGCAGCCGGTCCAGGTGCGTGGAGATGAAGTAGTTCACCCCGCGCGTGTACGCCGCGAACGCCGCGCGATCTCCTTCGCTCAGCGTCGTGTACCCTTCCTCGGCGACCCGGCGCATCCGCTGCCGCCGCATCTCCTGGTCGCTTTCCAGAAACCGCGGACCCATTACCTCGGACAAAGTGCCGCCCGCAAATCGCCGCAGGGCGTCCATTTGCCACAGCCGGTCCTGCGCACTGACGTATCCCTGCACGAACAGCGCGTCCTCCAGGCTCGAAGCCCGGATGTGCGGCTCGCCATGCGCGTCGAACGCCACCGAGACGGTCCCATTCACCGGCGCCTGAATCGATCCGCTCCGCACCGGAAGGACCCGCCAGGCATACCAGTACGCCAACCCGAGCCCGGCAAGCAGGGCCATGGCGATCAACAAGTTAACGTACTTGACGGCGCGGGAGATGGTGGCCTGGTTCATTTCGGCGAAACGGACTCCAATTTTAGCAGGCGTGCGGCCGGTTACGTCCGGTCGCAAATCTCCACATCAAAAAGGATTCCCGCTGGAGAATTTTTCCACTACAATGTGGTGAAAGAAAAAGGGCGCCCCCTCGGGATACTTGAGAGGACGCCCGCCTACGTAACGGAGTTAGTTGGTTACCTGAGTAGACGCACGGAGAGGACAGTTGGTTAGAGGTTCGATAAAATAAATTTCGGATTGTGACTGCCTCTCCTGTTCGTCTATTGCTCGTTGTTCTCCTTATTACAATTAACGGCTTTTTCGCGGGCGCGGAGAGCGCTCTGCTCAGCGTGCGCCACTCGCGCCTGCGGGAAATGGCTGAAGAGGGCTATGCCGGTGCGCAGGCGGCCCTCAACCTCCTCTCCCACCCCGAACGTCTGCTCTCCGTCGTGCAGGTCGGTGTCACCCTCGCCAGCCTCGGACTCGGCTGGGCCGGCGAGGACTTCGTCTACGGGATTCTCCGCGGGCTGCTCCAACCCGCCGAAACCCCCGCCACCACCCGGTTCCTCCACGGACTCGCCTTCGTATTGGC
>JBBIQR010000280.1:0-6294 GCA_037442245.1 Candidatus Solibacter sp.
ACCAGGGCCACACGGAGAAGATCCCGATCCTGGAAGAGATCCTGGCCGACGCGAAAATTTCGCGCGACGAGGTGGCCTATATCGGCGACGATTTCACCGACGTGGTGGTGATGCGCCGCGTCGGACTGGCCATCGCCACCGCCAATGCGCGGCCTGAAGTGAAACCGATCGCGCACTACGTGACCGCCGCCCCCGGCGGCAGCGGCGCCGTGCGCGAGACTATCGAACTGATTCTGAGGGCGCAGGGCAAGTGGGACGAAATCCTGCGCCACTACGAGGTCTCTCAATGAGCACTGGCTTGACGATTCGCAAAGAGGGCGCGCTGGACTTTCTGTCGCTGGGCGCGCTGGTCCACCGCCTGGATCCGGGAATCATCCCCTTCCGCAAGGCTACCGAGTGCAAGATCCACGTCAGCGGCGGCGAGTTCAACTGCGCCGCGAACCTGGCCGATTGTTTTCGCCTGAATACGGGGATCGCCAGCGCCATGGTGGACTACCCGATCGGCGACCTGATCGCCGAACGCGTCCGCGCCATGGGGGTGAAGCCCTTCTACAAGCACTTCAAGCACAACGGCGTGAACGGCCCCAACATGGCCACCGTGTATAGCGACCGCGGTCTTGGCGTACGCGGCCCGGTGGTGTTCTACAACCGCTCCAACGAAGCCGCCGCGCAGCTCAAGCCGGGCGATTTCGATTGGAAGGCGATCTTTGCGCAGGGTGTCCGCTGGTTCCACTCGGGCGGCATCTTCGCCGCGCTTTCGCCGACCACCGCCGAGGTCATTGCCGAGGCCATGCAGGCGGCCAAGGAAGCCGGCGCCGTCACCAGCTTCGACCTCAACTATCGCGCCAAGCTGTGGAGCATCTCGGGCGGCGACGACCGCGCCGTCGAAGTGCTGGGCCGCATCGTCAAGAACGTGGACGTGCTCGTCGGCAATGAAGAGGATCTGCAGAAGGGCCTCGGCATCGAGGGGCAGGATGTCGAATCCAAGAGCAAGCTCGATCCGAGCGCGTTCTTCGCCATGATCGGCAAGGTCACCCGGAAGCATCCGCAGGTGAAGGTGGTGGCGACCACGCTGCGCGAGGTCAAGAGCACCAATCACCACAACTGGAGCGCCGTGGCTTGGATCAACGGCCAGACCTACCAGGCGCCCACCGCGGAACTCGACGTCTACGACCGCGTGGGCGGCGGCGACGGTTTCGCCTCCGGCTTCATCTACGGACTGCTGACCGGCGAGCCCGAAATGGAAGCCGTGAAACTCGGCTGGGCGCACGGCGCGCTGTTGACCACCTTCCCCGGCGACACCACCATGGCCACTGTGGACCAGGTGAAGGCGTTCGCCCAAGGCGGTTCCGCCCGCATTCAGCGGTAACTCGAGCAGCACCGGCCTTTTTTTAGAGGATTTGCGCGGGCCGCTCTGTGTCTAGTTTTAATATCGGATAAACAGGTCTTATAATACTTGTTTATTCATTATGTTGATGACCCGCATTATTTTCCTCCTTTTCTCGATTGCCCTGCTTGCCCGCGCGCAGGATCCGGTTCCGGCGCCGAAACCGGTGGGCGTGAAGATCACGCGCCCCGGAGTGGTCGGGATTGCGGCCATGCCTCCGGTGGGGGGCACGCTGGTCGTCTTCGGTTACTCGCTCGAAGAGCCGCCCGCGGGCGCGCGGCTGCAAGGTGTCTCCATGTTCTACGAGTACACCGTCCACTCGCGCGTATCCGTGTTCTTCACCGCCACCGAACCGCTGGTCCGCGATGGACACGCCGGACGCGGAGATACCGCGCCGGGCATCAAGTTCCGGCTGACCACGGAGGGACGCTACCTGCCCCTGCTGGCCGTATCCTACGCGGCCAAGGCGCCCACCGCGACCGCAGGATTCGGCACCGGGCTCTACGACCACAAGCTCAACCTCCACGCCGATAAGAACGCCGGCGTCGTGCGCTGGACCGGCAACTTCGCCACTCTCTGGTACCGGCAGAAGGACGGCTCCCTCACCCGTCAGTACACGCCGTCGCTGGCCTACCTCACGCGTTTCAACCAGCGTTGGGGCGGCACGCTTCAGGCCTACTGGACCACCGCTGGCAAGGGATACGGTGGACTCGTCGCGGCGCCGTTCTATCAGGTGAACAGCGGGCTGAACTTCTTCGCCGGAATGATGCGCAACGTGGGGCGTCCAGGTTCGCAGTACGGCGTCATCGCCGGGCTCAACTACCTGCATCGTCCGCGGGCATAGGCGCGGGCGGAGGCGCCGCTACATCTTGGGAGCGTAGTAGCCCTTGCGGACGTGCACGACCAGGTCTTTGCGCCCCTTCACGCGGAGTTCGAACCCGTGGAAGAGTCCGTCCGTTTTCAGCGGGTCGGGCTTATAGGAAATGCTGTACTGGTGGCGCAGTTCGTTGGCGATGTTCTCGAAGCTCTGCTCCATGTCTTCCACCTTGAAGGGGAAGAACGCGCGGCCGCCCGTCTCCGACGCGTAATACTTGAGCACCTTATCGCCTTCCTGCTCCATGCCGCTGCGATTGGTGGAGATCGCGTACAGCACGACGTCGGCTTTCTGCGCCATTTCGAGCGCCTGGTCGCGCGTGTAGTTGCTCTGGTTGTCGTCGCCGTCGCTGACGATGACGATGGCGCGGCGGAACTTGTGGCGCGGCTGATCCTGGCTGAGCTTGTCGCGGCACGCGAAGTACAGCGCGTCGTAGAGAGCCGTGCCCCCGCCGGCGCGCAGGTTGCGCACCGAGGTCACCAGTTTCTCGACGTCCGTCTGCAGGTCCGCCACCAGTTCGGCGCGAGTATCGAAGCTGACCACCAGTCCCTTGTCCTCATTGGTACGGATGACGCTGGTGATGAACGATATCGCGGCCTCCTGCTCGAACTTGAAGCGGTCGCGGATGCTGTTGGACGTATCGATCAGGATGCCGAGCCGCAGGGGCAGGTCGCTTTCCGCGGTGAATTCCTGGACGGTCTGGACTTTCTTGTTTTCGATGACCTCGAAATCGTCCTTGGTGAGGTCGGTGACGAATCGTCCCTTGCGGTCGGTGACCGTGTAGAGCAGGTTCACCCGGGTCACATCCACCGTGATCACGGTAGCTTCATCGGGGCGGGCGGGTTGCTGCTGCGGTTGCTGCCCGGGGAACTTCAAGGTAGCGGGCTGCTGGGCCCGGGCGATGGCAGCGAGGCCGAACACACTGGTGGCGCCTAGAAAGGCCCTGCGGTTCATATGTTGTGATTATAGCGCCGCCCGCAACGGAAGCCGCCCGGCGTGCATGGTAAACTGTAGAAGTTATGGCAATTCCGAATGTAAAGCGTTTCCGGCCCTTCTGCCCGACCTGCAACGAAAATTTCACCGTGATGGCCGTGCTGCCCAAGGACGCGGACGTCGACAAGTACCTCTCCGACGCCGTCAACCGCCACGACCACAAGGCGTTCCAGGAAGCCAAGCAGTTGCACTTCAAGGTCCGCGTCGGTCAGCAGAAGCAGAAGAAGGCGAAGTAACCCGCCCCTCGTTTTCCGATCGGGGCGGGCGGCTCGCCTGCCCCGATCACAGTCTCGCCTGCAGGTTCCTCAGCGCACGCATCCCCTCATTCGCTACCGCCGAATCGGTGTCGTTACTCAACTTCTGCAAGTAGGGAACGCTGGCCTGATCCCCGCTCGCCGCCAGCACGTGCGCCAGCCCGATCTTCTCGTCCTTCGTCCCCCCCGCAATCGCCGGATACAGCGCGTCCCGCACCTGCTGCTGCCGCGCCAGTTCGATCAGGTAAGGTTCGGCAACGCCCTTGTAGGCGCTGGAGTTCAGGTTGTCCACCAGGTAGCGGAGCGGACTGAATTCGCTCAGTTCCAGGCGCCCCAGCATCACCAGCGCGAACGCGTCGGCCAGGCGCGGCGGCGTCTTGCCCTCGCCCTGCCAGGCTTTGTCGACCGTGGCCATGTCGTTGGCATCGCGCAGGCGTGCGTAGCCCTCCGCCGCCGCGGCGCGCAGTTTGTCGTCCTTATCGGAAAGGTACTGCTGGAACACCGGCCGGCTCTTGGCGTCGGGCAGCATCGCCAGCGATCCCAATGCGGACCGGCGGACTTTGTCGTTCTTCGTGTCGCGCAGCACCCCGAGCAGATCCGGCACCGCCTGCATATTGCGCAACAGCCCCATCGCGTCCAAGGCGGCGATCTGCACCTTCGGCTCCGGATCGTGCAGCAGGAACACGATGCGCGGCCCCACCGATTCATCGCGGATCTTCTGTAGCGCGATCAGCGATTCGTAGAGCACGTCCGTGTCCTTCGTGCGCAACGCGTCGAGCAGTTGCGGCACCGCCGCTTTGCCGCGCAGAATGCCCACGTCGCGCGCCGCCTCCGCGCGCACCGGCATCCCGTTGCCGCCGGCCACCAGCGCGCCGATGGCCGCGATCACATCCGGCCGCACCGTGATGAACCGGTCGACCACCTGGTCGTTGGTATCGGTGAAGCGCCCCTTCACCGAACTGCCCACGCGCGAAACCGAGGCCGCAAAGCCCGTCCGCACATATCCCGGCAGGTAGAAATTCACCAGCCCGTCGGCGGCGCGCACCTGCACTTCGGGATCGTTGTCCCGGGTCGCGCGGATCAGCAGGTCCAGGCTGGCCAGCCCGCCGATGTCGGTAATCTGTTTAACCGCCTCCGCCCGGATTGCGGTGTCCGGATTGTTGAGCAGTTCGCCCAGTCGCGGCAGCGCGGTGCTGCCCGCCTTGGCGATCTCGCGGACGTCCTTCGGTTTCAATGTCTGGTTCTGCGCCGCCAGCGCCAGGGCGCCGGCGAAGAGGAGAGAAAGCGCACGGTAGACGCGCATACCTCTCCATTATCGCCTGTCGCTCCCGCCGCCACGCTCGGGCAGGAACCCTACTTGACGTACATTGCCGCCGCGTTGCTGTCCACGCCGTTCACCGTGATCACCACCGGATACTTGCCGGGGCTGAGATTGGGCACTTCCAGGTTGGCTTGCGCCAGCCCAACGAAGTTCGGCGTCATCCCCAGGAACTTGATGTTCGTGTCGAAGCCGCCGATCAGCGCGTGCGAAGGCAGGGTCGCGCGGAACAGGTCCGCCGGAGTAGCGGCGCCGGTGGTAACGGGCTTATCCAGCGGACCGATGCCGATCAGGTACACGGTCACAATGCTGCCCTTGGGCGCGGCGTTGGACTCCGAATTGAAACTGTAATCCTGGTTCTGCACCAGCGCGTCGCCCGTGGCTCCCAGCAGCAGGTAGGGCGCCGCCGCCACGACCGGGAACGTCACCGCCGCGCTGGCGCCGCACGCGCCGGTCACGGTCGCGCTCGCCGTGCCCGCGCCCGCTTCGAACGGCAACTGGAAATTGATCTGCCCCGGACTCACGTACAGGAGCGGCACCGTCGCGCCGTTTACCGTGACCGTGGCTCCGCCGAGCGAGTTCGGCAGCGGGGTGGACGCGGCTCCGCCCGCGGACGCCGCGAGGTTGCCGCCGTAGAGGCTCACCAGCGATCCCGGTGCGACCGGCGCAGCCGAACTCGTGGCCGCGTTCACGATGCCGCCCGTCGCGATCGCCGGCGCCGCCGTCCCCGCCGCCACTTTGGCCACGTAGCCGATCGCCGCGCCCTGCGAATACGCGAGAGCGGGCGGGGTGCCCAGGGTCGAGGGGAAGTTCGAGGATTGCGTCGTGCCCGTCACCACCAGTCCGCTGGTACAACTCACCGCCAGCGAATTCACGTAGTCGGTTGCCGCTCCGCCGATATAGCTCGAGAACACCAACTGTGAGCCGTCCGCCGAAAGTTCCGTGACCGTTCCGTCGGCCCCGCCCTTGTTCGCGCTCTGCCAGGCGTTGCTGCTGGGAAAGTTGGTGGAGTTGGTGGTGCCCCCGATATACACGTTGCCCGCGGCGTCGAACGCCACCGTGTTGGCGAGTTCGTCGCCGCTGCCGCCGAGATAGGTGGACCACAGGAGTTTGCTGCCGTCCGGCGCAACCTTGGTCACGAACATATCGCGCGTGCCGCCGCCGCTTGCCGCCTGGTAAGGCGCGGCGGTCGGAAAATTCGTGGATGCCGTGCCGCCGGCGACGACCACCGCGCCTGTACCGTCCACCGCGATGCTGTTGGCTTCGTCGTCGCCGCTGCCGCCGAGATAGGTGAGCCATGCCAGGCTGCCCGCAGCCGCGTACTTGGCCACGAACACGTCCATACCGCCCTGCGCGGTTCCCTGCAACACCCCGGCGGTCACCGCCAGGTTGGTGGAGGTGGTCTGCCCGGTGGCGTAGAGGTTGCCCGCCGCATCCAGCGTCATCGAGTACACGTAATCGCTCCCCG
>JBBIQR010000281.1:0-6290 GCA_037442245.1 Candidatus Solibacter sp.
CTCCTGCGGTGGTCGGCTGCTTTGGGGCGCGCTGCGGGGATCGGAGTTGACGGATGGAGTGTGCTCCCCACCCAGCCACCTTCGGCTTTGCACATACGTGCGCTGCACGCTATTGTGATTGGCAACAGACGCGATGAGCGACATCTATAACATCTATTGCGACGAGAGTTGCCATCTCGAACACGATCACCAGAAAGCCATGGTGCTGGGCGCACTGTGGTGCCCGTCGGCGAGGGCGCGGGAATGCAACGTGGCAATCCGCGATCTGAAGGCCCGTTACGGGTTGGACCGCGGGTTCGAGATCAAATGGACGAAGGTCTCCCCCGCCAAAGTGGACTTCTACCGCTCCCTCATCGACTACTTCTTCGACACCGGGCACCTGCACTTCCGGGCGCTGATTGTCCCGGACAAGGACCGGCTGCAACACGCCGCCTTCAACCAGACGCACGACGAATGGTATTACAAGATGTACTTCGACCTGCTGAAGGTCATCCTCGATCCTGCCTCCACCTATCATATCTTTCTAGACATCAAGGACACGCGCTCCGCCCGCAAAGTAGCCAAGCTGCATGAAGTGCTGACCAACAGCATGTACGATTTCTCCCGCAGCATCGTGCACAACCTGCAGAACGTGCACTCACACGAGGTCGAACTGCTGCAACTGTGCGATCTCCTCATAGGCGCCGTCTCTTACGTCAATCGGGGCCTCACCGGCAGCCCGGCCAAACAGGAACTGGTGCGACGGATGCGCGAGCGCTCCGGCTACAAGCTCACCTGGACGACGCTTCTCAAGGAGGAAAAGGTTAATCTCTTCCGCTGGAAAGCCGGAGACGCCGGGGCATGAGGCCACCTTGGCTTCCGGAGTGCTGCGCCACGAACGGCGACTGGGCGGACGTTGTCGCCGCCCTCTATGCTGTGTTCCAGCAGGATTTCTGTGCCAATCCCCCGCGTGTGGACGGTCGTCCCATCTGGTGGCAACGGCGGATGTGTGACGGCTACGAAGAGACATTCTGGCATCTGATCACGCGGGACGACGCAGCCGCCGCCAATCGTCTGTTTGACCCGCGACGCGCAGAACGGTTGAGTTGGTGTGGAGCGATCTTGCGAAACTGCACCGCCCCCGAAATCAAGCGTTGGCGGTATCGGGAGTCCGACGGGAAGGTCCGTCTCTATCTCTGGCTGGAGACGGAAGACTACGTGGTGGTTTTGCAGCACCGGGATCTTCGCTCAGGGGCGGGACGGGTCTACTTCTTAGTCACCGCCTACCACGTGGACGGCGAGGGACGACGCAGGCACCTGCAGAAAAAATATGAAAGGAGGGAACCCTGAAATTGCAATCGCCGCCCGAGGGCGGCGATCGATCTCCTTCTACACATGGTAGATGAGGCATTTTCAGTATACGGCCAATCGCCGGTCGATTCAATATGCTTGTGGATCCCCTGGCCCCCCTAAAAGCCCCCCGGCCCGCGCCCCCGTCAACCCGTTATCCTGTTTGTCATGCTTCGCCCCAGCACCCTCCTCCGCGCCGCCCTCGCCGCCGCCCTCCTGCTCGCCGCCGCCTTCCCCCAAACCAAACGCCCCCTCAACCACCGCGACTACGACGCCTGGCGCTCCATCGCCGGACAAAAGATCTCTAACGACGGCAAGTACGTCGCCTACGGCCTCTTCCCCCAGGAAGGCGACGGCGAAGTGGTCATCCGCAATCTCGCCACCGGCAAGGAGCAGCGCGAACCCGCCGGCGCCCGCCCCGCTCCGCCAACCCCCGTACCCGGCGAAGAGGGCCCGCCGCCCGAAGCGCCCAGCCCCTCCATCCTCTTTACTGCCGATTCCCGCTTCGTCGTCTTCAGCACCTTTCCGCCCAAGGCCGCGCTGGACCAGGCGAAGAAGCTCAAGTCGCCCGCGCCCAAGGGAGGCATGGTGATCGTCACCCTCGCCACCGGCGCCGCCACCCGCATCGACCGCGTCAAGCGCTTCGCCCTCGCCGACAAGGCGCCTCCCTCCTCGCCTGCCTCAAGGAACCGGCCGCGCCACGCCCCCCGAGTTCGGCGGCGACCTCGTCCTGCGCGACCTCGCCGCCTCCGCGGACCGCACCTTCCCCGAAGCCACCGAGTTCCTCCTCCCCGACGACGCGCGCCAACTCGTCTTCGCCGTCAGTTCGCACGACCCCTCCAAAAACGGCGTCTTCTCCGTCAAACCCGGTGACGCCGCCGCGCCCGCCGCGCTCCTCGACGGCAAGGGCAAGTACGCCAAACTCACCACGGACGAGACTCAGTCCCAGCTTGCCTTCCTCAGCGACCGCGACGACGCCGCGTCCCCGCATCCGAAATGGAAGCTCTACCGCTGGGACCGCTCGAACAACCCCGCCGTCCCCATCGTCTCCGGCGATTCCCCCGGCCTCCGCGCCGGGTTCGTCCTCACCGGCGAGAGTCCGCTATCGTTCTCCCGCGACGGCGCCCGCCTTTACTTCGGCGTTGCCCCGCGGCAGCCCGAACAGAAACCGGCCGATACCCCCGACGACGAAAAAGCCGTCGTCGACCTGTGGAGTTATCGCGACGAGTACGTCCAGCCCATTCAGAAGGTGCGCGCTCAGCGCGATCGCAACCGCACCTACACCGCCGCCTGGCTCATCCCCGAAAAGAAGGCCGTGCAACTCGGCGACGCCGCCCTCGAAACCGTCACCCCGTCGGAAAACCCGCAATGGGCGCTCGGCGCCGACGACCGCGCCTACCGCCCCCTGGCCGATTACGACGAGCGCTACAGCGACGCCTACCTGATCGACGAAACCACCGGCGCCCGCACCCTGCTCGCCCCGAAAAATCGCGGCGCCGTAGCCTGGTCGCCCGCCGGCAAGTACCTGCTCGGTTTCGACGGCAAGGATTGGTGGACCATCGCGCTGCCCGGCGGCAAAAGAACCAACCTCACCGCCTCACTGCCCGCGAAGTTCTTCGCCGAAGACTCCGATACTCCCGGCACTCCCGCCGCCTATGGCAGCGGCGGCTGGCTCAAGGACGCCGCCGCCGTCCTGCTTTACGACCGCTTCGACGTCTGGCGCGTCGCCCCAGATGGTTCGTCCGCGAAGAACATCACCGCCGGCTACGGCCGCGCCCACGGCATCCGCCTCCGCTGCGTCCGCACCGGCGCCGAAAAACCGCGCAACCCCTGGATCGATCCCGCCCGCCCCGCCCTCTTCCAGGCCGAGGACCTCGCGACCTTCGAAACCGGCTTCTTCCGCGGCTCCTACTCGGGCGCCGAGCCCAAACGCCTCATCATGGAGCCGCGCTCCTTCAGCGTCCCGATCAAGGCCAAGGATGCTGACGTGTACCTGCTCACCGCCCAGAGCTTCACCGAGGTCCCCGACCTCGCCGTCACCGGCGGCGATTTCCGCAACCTGCAAAAGATCTCCGATGCCAATCCCCAGCGCCGCGCTCTGCTCTGGGGCACGGCGGAGTTGATCTCGTTCAAAAACGCCGACGGAGTGCCGGTAACCGGCGCCCTCTACAAACCCGACAACTTCGATCCCGCGAAGAAATACCCGATGCTGGTTTACATCTACGAGAAGCTGTCGCAGAACGTGAACCACTTCGTCGATCCGCGCCCCAGCCACAACATCAACTTCAGCTACTACGTCAGCAACGGTTACCTCGTCTTCACCCCCGACATCGTCTACACCGTCGGATTCCCCGGACAGAGCGCGCTCAAGTGCGTACTGCCCGGCATCCAGGCCGTGGTGGACAAGGGCTTCGTCGATGAGAAGGCCATCGGCATCCAGGGTCACAGTTGGGGCGGCTACCAGATCGCCTACATGATTACCCAGACCAACCGCTTCCGCGCCGCCGCCGCCGGCGCCCCCGTCGCCAACATGATCAGCGCCTACGACGGCATCCGCTGGGGCACCGGTCTGCCCCGCCAGTTCCAGTACGAGCGCACCCAGAGCCGCATCGGCGGCAGCATCTGGCAATACCCCACCCGCTTCATCGAAAACTCCCCCATCTTCTGGGCCGACCGCGTCCAGACCCCCGTCATGCTCCTGCACAACGATGGCGACGACGCCGTGCCCTGGTACCAGGGCGTCGAATACTATCTCGCTCTCCGCCGCCTCGGCAAGGAAGTCTACCTCTTCGATTACAACGGCGAGCCCCACGGCTTGCGCAAGCGTCCCAATCAGAAGGACTACACCATCCGCCTGCAACAGTACTTCGATCACTATCTGAAGGGCGCCCCGGCGCCGGATTGGATGCTCCACGGCGTCCCCTACCTCGACCGCGGCCAAACCGAACTCTCCCACCTCAACGGGCAGTAATGCGTGGGCCTATCGCGGACCGGCGCCCAGACGGTAGCGGCGCACCGCGACCGGGCTGAGGCTGCCCGCAACCACCGCCTCCGGATGGTACGCGCCCGTATCGCATGGCCCGCGGCAAACCTCCGGAGGCAGCGAGGGCACGACGTGCGCGCGGCCGTTCCCGTCGTAGTGAATCACGACCGTATCCGCCACAGCGGCGTCCGCTAAAAGCGGAGGGAATCCGCTGCCATCCCATTTCCAGCGGCTGCCTTCCGCTTTCAGATTGCCGCCGGGAGGCACGCCGTAGCCGGAGTAGAAATACATGCCGTCGACCTCCTTGCCGGGATAAGCCAGGCGCACCGCGCCTTCAAACCACATATTGTCGGAGAATGGATCGGGGTCCCGGCTGACTCCCGTCAGGATTACGACGGCGCCCGGCCGCACGTTCGGAACGGCGCGCAGCATGGCCGTCGTCAGAAGCCGCTGCCGCTCCCAGCCGTTCCGGTGCACTTCGCAGCGCTCGAGGACTCCGAGACTCCCGCAGAAGACGGCCGGCGCCGCGGCCGCCAGGGCTGCCCCACGCCGCCATCGCGCCGGGAATTTCACGGCCAGCCAGACGGCGCATCCCGCCAGGCAGACACCCGCGCCCGGAGAGGAAAGAAACTGCGTGCGCCACAGGGTGCGCGACGTGTTCAGCAGCAGGTATACCGGAAAACTGACCACCACCGCGGCGAAGCCGGCGGCGATTGCGGCCCGCGCCGTCCGCGCGCCGTCCGCCGTCTCCCCCTCCTGTATCCGGGATGCGTACCACGCAACAGCTCCGCCGCCCGCAAGAAATACAGCCACGCAGGCGGCGGCAAGCCACAGGTTCTCCGCGCTGCGAACCGGCGCCGGCCACTTCCAGAACCCCAGGCTCCAAACCGTGTTGAACCACCAGTCGGAGAGGAGGCCGGATACGGCGAAGGTCTTCCGCATCACAGTTTCCTGATAAGTCGTCCCGCTATGATCCAGATACCTGCGCGCGGTCAGGACGGCGTAATATGCCGGCACCAGATACCACGCGGAAAGCACCGCCAGGATACGCCGCGAGAAGCCGCGCGAAAGAATCAGCGCCATCGGGAACGCGCAAACGATCAGGATCTGGCTTTCATAACTCCACAGGGACAGATATAGGAAGCCGCAGGCGAGCGCCGTGGCGGCCGCGCGCCGCCACATGCGATATTCTTCGGCCGCGCGGGTCAGGCAATATAGCGCAGCCAGCATCCAGAAAATGAATCCCATCTGGTTCAACTGCCCGATCCAGCCCACCGCGCCGTCGGCGGCATGCACCAGCGCCAGCGATCCCGCCAGGAAACACAATTCCATCTGCCGGGGAAAGAAGCGCCGGCAGAGCGCAAAGACCATTAGCGCCCGCGCCCACCACAGCACCGCCCAAACCACCTGGTAGGGAACATAACTCCCGGTGACCCCCGCCGCGCGGCTCAGCAGGTACGAAGCGTGATAGAAGACGCTCGTGAACGGGCGCAGCGGGTCGGCCGCGTAAATAAATCCCCGCCACCACGATTCGGTCTCGCTGGTCCAGGGGAAATGGCTCTCCGTGGTGAACCCGGCGTAGACGCTGTGCGCCGTCCAGAGCAGCACCACGATCGCGGCGTACACCGCTCCGGCCAGCAGAGTGGGACGCCACCCTCCGGCCAATCGGGCGGGCGCCGGCTCCGCAGGAGCCGCTTCACCGGTGTCTTCCGCCGCCTGCCCCGTGACCCGGCCGGCATCCCTCGCGGCCAGCGCCACGCGCTTGCGCCTTCTATAAGTGTTCCTGGACACGGGACGAAGAATCCCAGTCTGACACGCGGCTAATCCTCGTCGTCCACGTTGCCGACCTTGAGGACGCTCAGGAAGGCTTCCTGCGGGATCTCCACCTTCCCCACCCGCTTCATGCGCTGCTTGCCCTCTTTCTGCTTCTCCAGCAGCTTGCGTTTGCGGGAGATATCGCCGCCGTAGCACTTGGCCA
>JBBIQR010000282.1:0-6283 GCA_037442245.1 Candidatus Solibacter sp.
CCTTCTCCGGATCCTCGAGCCGCAGCAGGCTGTCCCCGGCGATGAAGTTCAGCTCCGGCGCGGCGGGCGCGCGCTTCATCAGGTCCTGCGCCTCCGCCAGCGCCGTGCGATAGTCCTGCGCCATGAAGTAGCTCACCGCCAGTTCCTGCCGGATGCGCGGATTTCCGGGCAGGAGCGCGAGCGCCGCCTTCCACTCCGTCACCGCTTCGAGGTATTGCCCCTGCCCGCGCGCGATCTCCGCCCGAAGCTGATGCAGTTCCACGGAGGGCGGCAACTGGCCGAGCCGGAACAGCGACTGGAGGGCGAGTTCGTTGGCCGCCTTGGCGCGCCAGTAGAGCGCCTCCGGCGCGGGCGCGCGCAGCGGCTGGGTTACGATCGGCAGGTCGTGCCCGCCTACAAACTGGCACTCGAGGGGATGCGCGGCGCAATCGGCCGGCGGCAGCCCGCTCTCCCGCGCGTCCTCTTCGCTGGCCCAGTCGTTGTGCCCGGTCTTCCGATACAGCTCCGCCAGCGCCGCGTGAATTCCGTGGAGTTGCGGCAGTTGCTTGGCCGCTTCGCTATAGAAGAAGAAGGCGCTGCGATATTGCTTGCGCTGCACGCGGGTATCGGCGACCAGCGCCGATACGTACGGCGATACCGGGTTGCCGCGCTGCAGTTGATCGAACGCTTTGCCGGCGATCGCCTGGTAGGCCATCCCCAGCCCGTACCACACGCGGGCATCGTCGGGCGCGGCATCGGTCAGCTTGCGGTACTCGGCTTCGGCTTCCTCGGGGCGCTTGGCCTCGAGCAGGGCGTTGGCCAACATGCCGCGGGTCTCGACATCGGGTTTGATGCCCAGCGCCTTGCGCAAGGGCGCCACAGCCTCCGCCGGACGGTCCATGGCGAGTTTCGCCGAGGCCAGAGTGACGAGCGCCGGGAGCGCGTCCGGCTGTAATTTCAGAACCTGTTCGAGGGTTGCGGCGGCCTCGGGTTCGTGTCCGCCGAGGTGTTGCGCCAGCCCCAGGTCGAGCAGCAGCCCGGGATTCCCCGGCACCGCCTTGACCAGTTCGGCGTAGAGCGCCGCCGCCTGATCGAAGCGCCCGGTCTGCATCCATTGTTTGGCCTGCGCGGACTTCGCCGCGAGGGCTTCCTGCTGCGCCACGGCCGGCGCGGCCGGAAATAGAAAAAGGGCGTACAGCAAAGCCGCACGCCCTTGAGTCAGAATCACTCTAACTGATTATCCTACCACTCCATGCGCAACCCGAACCGGATGTTGCGTTCTCCGTACGCGCTCGTGATCTGCATGAACGCGGGCGAATTCACGCTGTTGTTCGGCCCGTTGAAGTGGGAAGTGTTGGCCAGGTTGAAGAACTGGGCGCGGAATTGAAGCTTGGCCCGTTCCTTGATGTCGAACTCCCTGGTGATGTCGAGGTCCGTGTTGAGGACGCCGGGAGCGCGCAGAATATTGCGCCCCGACGATCCGAAACGAACCCCGGTTACGGAGGCGAAAGCCTTCGGGTCGAAGTACACCTGCCCTGGGCCCACGTTGCCCGGTTGAGCGACGGTGCTCAGCACCTGGTCCGCCGTCTGCCAGTTGTTGGGAGCGTTCAAGCTCGAACCCGGCGCGAAGATGGTGAACGGGTTCCCGGTATACGCCGCGAAAATCCCATTCACCTGCCAGCCGCCCAGAATCGCGGCCGCGGGACCGGACTTGGCCAGCATCTTGTCCTTGCCGAAGGGCAATTCGTAGACCCAGCCCATTTCCAGGTTCTGCGTGCGGTCGAAACCGGCCGGCGCGCGGTTGCGCTGGAATGCCGGGCCCCAGTTCCAGCCAACGCTGGCCCAGCCATCTTCGTCCGTGTAGTCCATGGCCTTGGAGTAGGTGTACGCGCCCTTCAGCATGAGTCCATGGGAGAAGGAGCGGTTCACCGCGATCTGCAGCGAGTTGTAGTTCGAGCTGAGATAGCCGTCCCACATGTTGGTCGAAATCGTGCGCCCGAAGGTTGCCGCGAACGGCAGGTTCGCCGTCCCCGATCCCGGGTAGCCCGCGTTGATGTCCTGGTCGGCCAGAAGGTGGACCGAGTGCGATCCCACATAGGCGACCGATGCGATCACGTTCTCGGGCAGCTTCCGTTCCAAAGTGAAGTTCCAGCTCTGGACGTAGCCGCGGTGGATATAGCCCCAGGGGCTGCGTTCGCTGACGCCCGCGGGCAGCGGGACCACGCCGCTCGACAGATTCGGCCCCACCGGGTTCGGTACGCCCTGGCTCAGGGTGGTGCCCCAGTTGTAGCCGTTCGTCGCCGTGAACGCCGAGTTGATCACCAGCGGGTACCAGCCGCGCAGCGGCCGGGAGAACGGAATCGGATCGAAGTTCAGACCGTAACCGGCGCGGATGACGGTGTTTTCGTCCAGCCGGTAGGCCAGACCGACGCGCGGCGCAAACAGCGTCTTGCTCACCGAAATGCCAGCGTTGTCCGGCGTGTTGCCGCGTCCGCCCAGGTAGACCTGGTTGGTGTAGGGATCCAGCCGCTCGATGCCGTATCCGGCGCGGGTCATCAGCGGGTAGTATTCGTAGCGCAGACCGACGTTGATCGTGAGTTTGCGGCTGACCTGCCAGCGGTCGCGCACGTACCAGCCGAACTGCCACTCGCGCCCGGTCGCCAGAATGTTCTGCAGGCTCTTTTCGGAATCGTTGGAAAGGCCCAGCAGGAAGGCGGCATACGCGTTGTACTGGTTCGGAGCGGCGCCGCCGGCGAGGGCGGTCTGTCCGCCGCCGAAGCCGAAGCCGCCGCGCGGACCGAAGTTGCCGATTTCCGGCTGCCAGTGGTTCAGGTGGTGCCGGACCAGGTCGAATCCGGCGCGAACTTCGTGCGCCCCGTGGGTCCAGGTCAGGTTGTCGCTGTGGGTGTAGCTCTCCTCCACGCGCTGGAGCGGCATCCAGGTCGGCACGCCGAATCCGGCGTAGCCCGAAGTTGAGATGTTGATGAAGCCGCTTTGCAGCGGGTCCGGTCCGTTCGCGTTCGGGATGCCGAACTGCTGCCCGTAATTGGTGCCGTAATCGTTCGGCAGCAGGTGCTGCCCCTGCCGCTCATACCCGATCACGCCGTCCAGCAGCAGGTTCGGAGTGATGGTGCGGGTGTGCCCGATGGTGGCGACCTGAATCAGGGTATCGCCCAACCCCGGATCGCCTCCGCCCAGCCCAGGTCCGCCGGCCACGCCGAACACCGCCGAGCCGCCGGAGGTGGCCCACATGCGCCCGTACTTGCCCCAGATCTGCTCTTTGTCGCTGGCGTTGTAGTTGATCTTCGTGTCGAGGTAGTTGCGGCTCAGAATCGGGCCGCCCGCCGCGAATAAGTTATTCGTCAACGCTCCGTTGCCGAAGTTCGCCGCCGGATAGTAGCTCTGGATCTTCTGCGCGATCGAACTGATCCGGTTCCCCGGAATCACGTTGCCCGCGAACGGCGTGCGGCCCGTGCCATCCGGATTCCCGGTGTTCGGATCGTAGATCACGGTCGAGAGGGAGCTGAAATCGCCGGCCTTGAACGCCGTGGTCGGCACGGTGTAGAAGCCGGGCGAGGACTGGCGCTGCCGCGTGCCGTCGTAGCTGACGAAGTAGAACAGCTTGTTCTTCTTGATCGCTCCGCCCAGGGTCGCGCCGAAGTTGTTGTAGATGGCCAGCGGCTTGTCCGTGCCCGGCGCCTGGAAGAAGGCGCGCGAGTTCAGGTGCTGGTCGTTGTGGAATTCAAACGCGCTCCCGTGAATCTCGTTGGTGCCCGACTTGGTGACCACGGTGATCGCCGACGAACCCGCCATGCCCTGCTCGGCGTCCGCCGCGCCGGTGGTCACGTTCACCACCGCGATGTCCTCTTCCGGGGTCACATAGCCTACATGGTGCGGCAGCCAGACGTTGACGCTGGCGGCGCCGTCGATGCGGGTGATATTGGTGTTCGCGTTGCCGCCGTTGATGTTGGTGCGCAGCGCGCGCCCCGGCGTATCGGTGATCGAGTTCTGCAGCGATGCCGGCGTCGCGCCCGGCACCAGGTTGATCAGGGTCTCGTAGTTGCGATAGCCGCCGATCGGCATGCTCTCGATCGACTTGCTGTTGATCTCCGAGTGCGTATCGGATTTCTCGGTCTGCAGTGCCGCCGCGGTGGCTTCCACCGTGACCTGTTCACTGATTTGCCCGACTTCGAGCTTGGCGTCGACGCGCTGCACGGTGTTCGGACTCACGTCGAAGCCGGTGGCCGCGAACGACCGGAAGCCTTTCGCAGCGATCTTCAGCGTGTAGTTGCCCGGCAGCACGTTGACGAAGGAATATCGCCCGCCCTCGTCCGCTGTCGCCGAGCGCTCGGTGCCGGTCGTCGCTCCGGTCAGCGTGACAGCCGCACCGGGGATGATCGCTCCAGAAGGATCGGTCACCGTTCCCACCACCGAGCCGTACAAGACTTGGGCCTGCGCAATCGGCGCCGCGCCAAAGAAACACAGGCACACAAATAACGCTGCACAATACCCGGCCAATAGCCGGGTCCATCGTGATTTCACGTTTGTCCCCTCCCCTTTATGGGTTTTCAATAATATACAGACACTACCCAGTAGCAAGCAATTGTAGAGATTTTACCGTGTTTGAGGCAGGAGTCAATGCCTCTAGCGGAAATTTAACGGCTTGTAGGATTCCGCCGTATGGAAAAATTCAACGCCGTACGGCGGCATTTTGACCTGCAAACGCTTACTTGTCCCGCGCGGCGGCCAATTGTTGCTGGATCTTCTCGACCTGGGCCAGTTGCGTCCGCACTGTGTCCGCTTCCGCGCCGGTTGGAGACATCTTCAAAAAATCTTTGAAGTGTTTCGCGGCTCCGTCCCAATCCTTACGTTCCGCCGAAATCAGCCCGAGCACCTGCTGCACGGTGGGAAGCTTCTTCCGGGTGTCGAGCCGTTCCGCCTCGAGGCCGCTTTTCTCCGCTTCCGGCAGATTGCGCAGGTTGAAATTCGCTACCGAGTTGAACAGGTACGCCTGCGGGTAGTCGAACGGGTCCAGTTTCACGGCTTTGCCGGTGATATCGGCCACATCCTGCCAGCGCTTGGCCTGCACGTCGAGCAGGGAGATCGAAATGTAGGGCGGGACGAACTTCGGGTCCGCCTGAATCGCTTTCTGGAACGATGCGCGGGCGATATCCATCTGGTTCGACGCCAGCCGCAGTTTTCCCAACTCGAACCACACGACGGCGAAATCCGGATAGACCTCCACGGCTTTTTCGAAGTTCTTCTGCGCGTCCGCGAACTTGCGTTTCTTGAGCGCTTCCATACCCTTCTCGTACGACTTCTTCGCATCCTTGGGCGCCGCCAGCGACACCAGACTCACCGTCTGCGCCTCTTCCTTCGGATCCAAGCGGTGGAGGAGGATGGTTCCCACATTGGGATCGTCCATTGGCTGGCGCCCGGTGAGGGGCACGGTCTGCGAACGGTAGCCGGCGAGTTTGGCCTGCAACTCGCAGCCGATATAGCGCTGCGCGGAATCGATCCCCATGCCGGTGCGGCCCGCGCCTACGCCGGTGCCGCCCATCCCGATCCCCATCGAGCCCATGCCCAGGTCGGAGGCGCCGCCGGCCGCGATCATTCCGGGCGGCATGGTCGCACCCGGATCGAATTCGCTGGCGTCCGGAATCACGCCGCGGTTGGCGCCCAGTTCCAGGGCGAAGAATCCCTTGCCGTCGGTGTAGCCTTCGGAGTGGGTCAGCCCGTTGCAGGCGGTCTGGATGACGACGCCTTCGGGGAGGGGAGAGCCGTCCTCCATCATCACCTGCCCGTTGACGAAGATCGGCTGCGGCATGGAGAGGTTCTGGTTCTGCTGCTGGGGATTGGTGGGGGTGGTGGTGATGGTGGGAGTGCGTCCGGGCACGGTGCCTGGCGCGGTCCCGACGCTTCCGGCTCCGACGCCTCCGCCGCCGGGAGCGCCACCGCCCGGGGCCCCGCCGCCCTTGGCCTGTGAGAAAGCCGGCCGTGCCGCCAGCGCGAAGGCCGCCAACGCGATCGCACCCACCCCAATCTTCCGGGTCATGACACCTCCCGTGCCGACTGAACTCAATTATGGCACCAATCCCAAACGGCACCTTGTTAAAATGGCGGCAGTTCTATGCGAAACACTACCCTCATTCTGGCCGCGGCTTTGTGCGCCGCGCTCTCGGCCTGCTCCGAATCTCCCTCGACCAAAACCGTGGAAAAAAAGGAGGCGGAAAAGGTCGAGCCGGTCACCGGTCAGACCGCTCTTTACCGTATGTATCAATCGGCGCGCACGTGGGCCTCCGAC
>JBBIQR010000283.1:0-6278 GCA_037442245.1 Candidatus Solibacter sp.
TGAATCCGGACCTGAACCAGGGGCTGCCGGCGTTTCTCGCGGCGCATCCGGGCGTCGGCAGCGGCTTCATGATCGCGCACGTGACGGCGGTCTCGCTGCTCAACGAGTGCAAGGTGATGGCGCATCCGGCGAGCATCGATAACGTGCCCACTTCGGGCGGGCAGGAGGACCACGTATCGATGGGGATGACCGCGGCGCTGAAGCTGCGGCGCATCGTGGAGAACGGGGAGGCGATCGCGGCGATCGAACTGATGGCGGCGAGCACGGCGCTGAGCCTGCGCGAGCCGTTCGAGCCGGGCGTGGAGTTGCGCGCGGTGCTGGGGGCGGTGCGCGCGATCACGCCGCCGCTGGGGGCGGACCGTCCGCTGGGCCGCGAGATCGAAGCGGTGGCGGACGCGGTCCGGGACGGGCGTTTCGACGAATGGGCGATGCCGGCGGCCGTACCGGCCCCGGAGGGAGCGATGCAATGAGTACCGGGACGGTGGACCCCGTCATTCGCGCGCCGCGCGGGAGCCGGCTGCGCTGCAAGGGCTGGCGCCAGGAAGCGGCGCTGCGCATGCTGCACAACAACCTGGATCCGGAGGTGGCCGAGAAGCCGGAGCAACTCATCGTGTACGGCGGCACGGGGCGCGCCGCGCGCGATTGGCCAAGCTTCCACGCGATGGTGCGGGCGCTCGAAGGGCTGGGCAACGAGGAGACGCTGCTGGTGCAATCGGGGCGGCCGGTAGGCGTGTTCCGCACCCACGCGGAGGCGCCGCGCGTGCTCATCGCGAACGCGAACCTGGTGGGGCACTGGTCCAACTGGGACGAGTTCAATCGCCTCGAGCGGATGGGGCTGACGATGTACGGGCAGATGACGGCGGGCTCGTGGATCTACATCGGCAGCCAGGGAATCGTGCAGGGCACGTTCGAGACGTTCGCCGCGGTGGCGCGCAAGCACTTCGGCGGATCGCTCGCGGGCAAACTCGTGGTGTCGGGCGGGATGGGCGGGATGGGCGGCGCGCAGCCTTTGGCGGCGACAATGAACGGGGCGCGGTTCCTGGGAATCGACGTCGATCCGGCGCGCATCCGGCGGCGGCTGGAGACCGGCTACTGCGACCGGATGGCCGGTTCGCTGGATGAGGCGCTGGCGCTGCTGCAGGGCGGGGAAGCGGTCTCGGTGGCGCTGGTGGGAAACTGCGCGGACGTGCTGCCGGAAATGGCGCGCCGCGGGATCGTCCCGGACGTGTTGACGGACCAGACCAGCGCGCACGATCCGCTGAACGGCTACGTGCCCAACGGCATGACGCTGGAAGCGGCGCTGGAATTGCGGCGGCGCGATCCCGCAAGCTACGTGGCGCGCAGCATGCACGCTATGGCGGCGCACGTGGAGGCGATGCTGGCCCTGCAGCGCGCCGGCGCGGTGACGTTCGATTACGGCAACAACATCCGCACGCAGGCGAAGCAGGCGGGAGTGGAGCGCGCCTACGACATCCCGGGATTCGTCCCGGAGTACATACGTCCTCTGTTCTGCGAAGGCAAGGGTCCGTTCCGCTGGGTTGCGCTGTCGGGCGACCCCGAAGACATCCGCCGCACGGACAGGCTGGCGCTGGAATTGTTTCCGCGCGACGAGACCCTGGCGCGATGGCTTCCGCTGGCGCAGCGGCGAATCCGATTCCAGGGGTTGCCGGCGCGCATCTGCTGGCTGGGGTATGGCGAGCGCGCGGAGTTCGGGCTGGCGATCAACCGTCTGGTGGCGCGCGGGGAACTGCGGGCGCCGGTGGTGATCGGGCGCGATCATCTGGATACGGGCAGCGTGGCCAGTCCGTACCGCGAAACCGAGGGCATGAAAGACGGCTCCGACGCCATCGCCGATTGGCCGCTGTTGAACGCGCTGGTGAATACGGCGGCGGGAGCCAGTTGGGTCAGCATCCACAACGGCGGCGGCGTGGGGATCGGGTACTCGCAACATGCCGGCATGGTGGTGGTGGCGGACGGCAGCGAGGAGTCCGCGCGCCGCCTGGAGCGGGTGCTCACCTGCGATCCGGGAATCGGCGTCGTGCGTCACGCCGAAGCCGGGTACGAGGATGCCGAAAACTTCGCGCGGGCGCACGGGATCTGGCGTCCTTGAACCGGGTGACCGCGCCGGGAGTTGGCGCCACTTGAGATTGTTACAGTAGGAAACGAAGATGCCGCGACAGCTTGTAGAGTGCGTACCGAATTTCAGCGAAGGGCGCGACACGGCGAAGGTCGACGCCATCGTGCGGGCGATCCTGGCGGTCCCCGAAGTGGCGCTGCTGGACCGCGAGAGCGACGAGGATCACAACCGCAGCGTGATTACGTTCGTGGGCCCTCCGGACGCGGTGGCGGAGGCGGCGCTGCGCGGCGTCGAGCGCGCCGTGGCGCTGATCGACCTGACCAGGCACCAGGGCGCGCACCCGCGCATCGGCGCCTGCGACGTGCTGCCGTTCGTCCCGGTGGAAGGGGTGACCCTGGAGGAATGCGTGCGGCTGGCGGAGCGCGTGGGGCGGGAGATCTGGGCGCGCCTGAAAGTGCCGGTGTACCTCTATGAGGCGGCGGCGCGCATGCCGGAGCGCGCCAACCTGGAGAACATCCGCCGCGGGCAGTTCGAGGCGCTGCTCGGAGAGATGGGCAATGTGGCGGAGCGCAATCCGGACATCGGCGAAGCGGTGTGTCATCCCACCGCGGGCGCCATCGTGACCGGAGCGCGCAAGTTCCTGATCGCCTACAACATCAATCTTTCGACGCCGGATGTTTCGATCGCGCGCAAGATCGCCAAGACCATCCGGTATTCCTCCGGCGGCTTCCGGTACGTAAAAGCGATGGGCGTGATGCTGGCATCGCGCGGTATTGCGCAGGTCTCGATCAACCTGACGGACTTCGAGCAGACGCCGATGCACGTGGTGTTCGAAGCGGTGCTGCGGGAGGCGGAGCGGTTCGGCGTGAGTGTCGTGGGGAGCGAGATCGTCGGGCTGATCCCGAAGCGGTCGATCGAGCTTTCCGCCGGGCATTTCCTGCGGTTCGAGAACTTCCGCCCGGAACTGGTGCTGGAAAACCGGATCGCCGAGGTGTCGCGGCGGGGAGGGTTGGGCGAGTTTCTGGACGCGCTGGCATCGTCGAGCGCGACGCCGGGCGGAGGCAGTGCGGCGGCGGCGGCGGGCGCGATGTCGGCGGCGCTGGGCGCGATGGTTTCGCGTCTGGCGAAACTGGATCCGGCGGAGTTCGAGACAGCGCGCAGGTTTTTCACCGAGGCGGTGGAGCGCGATGCGGAAGCCTTCAACCGCGTGATGGCCGCGTATAAGGCTCCTAAAGACGAGCGTGCGCCGCTGATCGAGGAGGCTCTGCACGGCGCAGCGGAAGTGCCGCTGGAAGTGATGGAGCACGCGGCGGCATTGGCCGCGCGGCTGGAGGCGCTGCAGGTTCCGGCGCGGTTCGCAAGCGACCTGGCAGTGGCGAAGTCCCTCGCCGCGGCGGCCAAAGCCGGGGCTTGGGAGAACGTCCGCATCAATCTGGAATCGATCGCGGACGCGCCGTTCCGGGCGGCGGTGGAGCGCCGGGTGAAGGCGTTGTGACCGACCTGGCGGTGGTGAATTGCCGCGAGGTCGTGACGCTGGCGGGACCCGCGCGGCCGCGGACCGGCGCGGAGATGCGCGAGATCGGGGTCCTCGCCGATGGCGCTATCCGGGTACGCGACGGCAGGATCGCGGCCATCGGCATCCGCGCGGAGATCGCCCGCGGTTTTGCGCCCGATACCGAAGTGATCGACGCGCGCGGCGGCGTGCTGCTGCCCGGCTTCGTCGACGCGCATACCCACGCGGTGTTCGCCGGTACGCGCGCCGGCGAGTTCGAACGGCGGGCGCTGGGCGCGACGTACCAGGAGATCGCCGCTTCCGGCGGCGGCATCCTCGCCACCGTGCGGCAGACCCGCGCGGCGGCGGAGGGCGATCTGCTCGCCGCGGCACGGCGGCGCGCGGAGTGGTTTCTCGCCGGCGGCACGACCACCATCGAGGTGAAATCGGGATACGGGCTGGAGATCGAGGCCGAGTTGAAAATCCTGCGGGTGATCCGCGCGCTGAACGGGGAGCGCCGCCTGCGCTGTGTGGCGACGTTTCTGGGCGCGCACGCGGTGCCGGAGGAGCATCGCGGCGATCCCGGCGGGTACGTGGAGAGCGTGATTGGGGAGATGCTGCCGCGGGTCGCCGCCGAGCAACTTGCCGGGTACTGCGACGTGTTCTGTGAGCCGGCGGTGTTCGGCGTGGAGCCGGCGCGGAAGATCCTGCGTGCGGCGCGGGATCACGGCTTTCGGTTGCGCGTTCACGCGGATCAGTTCAGCCCGGACGCAGGGTCGATCCTCGCAGCCGAGTTGGGCGCCGTGACCGCGGATCATCTGGAGCAAACGTCGGCCGCCGGCATTACGGCGCTGGCGCGGGCGGGCGTGCAACCGGTGCTGTTGCCCGCAAGCGTCTACGCGCTGGGCGGCAGGCGCTACGCCAACGCGCGCGCCATGATCGAAGCCGGGCTCGCGGTCGTGCTGGCGACGGATTTCAACCCCGGTTCGTCGCCGACCGCCTCCATGCCTATGGTCCTTTCGTTGGCCTGCACACAAATGGGGATGACGCCGGCGGAGGCGATCACGGCGGCGACCATCAACGCGGCGTACAGCCTGGCGCGCGGGCGGGAGACTGGGTCGCTCGAGCCCGGCAAGACCGCCGATTTTGCCATTCACGATTGCGGCGACCATCGCGACCTGGCGTACTTTTTCGGGCGCGACACGGCGGCGGCGGTGTACCGCGCGGGAGAGTGTGTCTACCGGCGCCATAACGAATAGCGCCGCCACGCGTCCCGTATACTGAAAACAGATGAGGGCTAGGCGACTTCTGGCGCCGGTGATTGGCGCCGTGCTGGTAGTGTGTACCGTCTACGCGCAACGTCCCTTCCGGCAGTATCCTGCCTGGGAATACTTCAATTTTCCGTTGCCCGAGGATTGGAATACGCCCGGCGAGTGGGTTTTCGCACGCCTCATGTACCCCACCACCAGCGTCCGGCTGGACTGGCAAAGCGAGTACAAGCGCGGCTACGATTGGCGCGAGGGCAACACCAACTGGACCATCGATTATCCGCGCTCCGACCGGCATCTCTCGTCCGCGATCCGTCGCCTGACCCGCATCCCGGCGCGCAGCGTGGAGCAGCCGGTGAATCTCGACGACCCCACCGACGATGTGTTCAATTACCCGTTCCTCTACGCCGTGGAGGTGGGCCACTGGGAGTTGACGGACCACCAGATCGAGCGCTTCCGCGAGTTCCTCAATCGCGGCGGCTTCTTCATGTGCGACGATTTCCACGGTTCCAACGAGTGGGCGGTGTTCGAGTACACGATGAAGAAGGTGCTGCCCGGCCGCCCCATCGTGGACATCGCCAGCGACGACCCGATCTTCCACACGGTCTTCGATCTCGACGACCGCTACCAGGTGCCGGGCGCGCAGTTCCTCTATAGCGGGCGCACCTACGAAAAGGACGGGTACCAGGCCAAATGGCGCGGCATCTACGACGATCGCGGCCGGCTGATGGTGGCGATCTGTCACAATGTGGATCTGGGCGATTCCTGGGAGAATGCCGACGATCCGAACTATCCGGAAAAGTTCTCCGCGCTGGGCATTCGCATCGGCGTCAACTACGTCACCTACGCGATGACGCACTAATCGGGGTCGTGGCGCCGGGTGTGGCACACTGGCCGGTGAGGGATTATGGCAATCTTCATCGTACGGCTGGGCACGCCTCGGAGGCCCGGTGAAGGGTTACGCATCGGCACGGTGCGGAGGCCTCCCCGCGGCGTGCCGAAATCCGACTTCGCCCGGCTGGACTACTATGACGTGTGGTTCCCCAACCTCTCGCCCAGCGCGGACCTGGTGAAGGAGGCGATGGGGGCCGGGGATGAGAAGGCGTGGGCCGCATTCCGGCGCAAGTACCACACGGAGATGGGCGCGCCGGACCGCAGCCGCGAACTCGACCTCCTCGCCGCGCTTTCGCATCGCGCCAATCTGGCCGTGGGCTGTTACTGCGAGGACGAGGCGCGCTGCCACCGGCACGTCCTGCGCGAACTGCTGTTGGAGCGCGGCGCCGAGGTGGTTTGACGGGGACCATGCGTACGGGGCGGTACCGTACGCCTTGCCGGGCTGAACGCGCGGCGGTACAGGCAGGACTTTTCCCCGCGACGGCCGAGGCGCACGCTGGGTGTGTCGAGTGGAGCGTTATGCAAGACACACCGGGCTTCGAAGGAG
>JBBIQR010000284.1:0-6274 GCA_037442245.1 Candidatus Solibacter sp.
CAATCGACCGTCGCCATCCTCGATCAGTCCACCGTCGCCATCCTCGATACCACCCAGCTACCCTCCCACTTCGGTCACGGCACCATGGTCTCCGGCCTGATCCACCTGGTGGCCCCGACGGCGGGCATCATGCCGCTCAAGGCGTTTCATGCCGACGGAACCGCCAACCTCTCCGATATCGTCCGCGCCATCTACTACGCCACCGATCACGGAGCCGCCGTCATCAACATGAGCTTCAGTTCGCTCGCGCCTTCGCCGAGTCTCACTGCCGCGATCGCTTACGCCACCGGCAACAATGTCATGTGTCTGGCCTCCGGCGGCAATGAGGGAGGCAACGTTACCGTCTACCCCGCGGCCCTCAATCTCGTGGTGGGCGTCGGCTCCACCAGCATGCAGGACACGCGCAGCCTCTTCAGCAACTTCAACACCGCGTCGGTGCTCACCGCCGCTCCCGGCGAAGCCCTCATCACCACCTATCCAGGGAACAACTACGCCGGCGTGTGGGGCACCTCGTTCAGCACCGCCCTCGCCTCCGGCACTGCGGCCCTCATGTTCCAGGTCTACCCGCAGGCGTACCAGCACCTCGCCGACGCCCTGAGCAAGGGCCAACCCGTGAGTCTCGGCATGGGCAACGCCCGGCTGGACGCCCTCTCGATCGTCCTCTACTGCATCCAGGCGCAACAATAGCGGCCGGCGCGCCCCTCTTAACGCGCCCGCGAAAACAGGGGCTCGGCGATCTCCGCCAGCCGCCGCTCCCGGTACGCCGCCGCCGCTCCGATGAACGCCTTGAATAGCGGATGCGGCTCCATCGGCTTGCTCTTGAACTCCGGATGAAACTGGCAGCCCAGGAACCACGGATGGTCCGCGATTTCGCAGATCTCCACGTAGGTGTTGTCGGGCGTCTCTCCGGTGATCCGCAGCCCCGCCGCCCGCAGCCTCTCCTCGTATTCGCGGTTGAATTCATAGCGGTGCCGGTGCCGCTCGTGGATCTCGCGCATGCCGTACGCCTGCTGCGCGAAACTCCCTTCCGCCAGCCGGCACGGCCAGCTTCCCAGCCGCATCGTACCGCCCAATTCCTCGATGCCCTTCAGCTCACGCAGCTTGAAGATCACCCGGTGCGGCGTCCCCGGATTGAACTCGGTCGAGTCCGCGCCGTCCAGCCCGCACACGTTGCGCGCGAACTCGATCACCAGCGTCTGCATCCCCAGGCAAATGCCGAAGTACGGCACCTTGGTTTCGCGGGCGAACCGGATCGCGTTCAACATGCCGTCGATACCACGCTTGCCGAAGCCGCCCGGCACCAGGATGGCGTCGTATCCCTCCAGTTGCCGCTCCCAACCCTCGCCTACGACGCCTTCGGCTTCCACCCAGTGGATGTTCACCTTCACCTTGTGCGCCAGCCCTCCGTGCAGCAGCGCCTCCTTCAGGCTCTTGTAGGAATCCTCGTATTCCACGTACTTGCCGACGATGGCGATGTCCGCTTCGCCCTCGGGATTCGCCATCCGGCTCAGCATTTCGTTCCATCGCGAAAGGTCCCGCGCCGGCGCGTCGATCCGCAGGTTGTGCAGCACGATATCGTCCACGCTCTCGGCGGCGAATACCACCGGGCACTCGTAGACGCTCTTCACATCGTGCGCCGTGATCACCGCTTTCACGTCCACGTCGCAGAACAGCGCGATCTTCTCCTTCATCTCCTGCGGGATGAAACGCTCGCAGCGGCAGATCAGAATGTCCGGCTGAATACCGATGGCGCGCAGTTCCTTTACCGAGTGCTGCGTCGGTTTGGTCTTCAATTCCTGCGCCGCCGCGATCCATGGCACCAGCGTGACGTGCACGAACAGGCAGTTGTCCCGCCCCTCTTCGTGCCGCATCTGCCGGATCGCCTCCAGAAACGGCAGCGACTCGATGTCTCCTACGGTGCCGCCGATCTCCGCGATCACCACGTCCACGTCGCCCGAGACCTTCTTCAGCGCCGCCTTGATCTCGTTGGTCACGTGCGGGATCACCTGCACCGTCTTGCCCAGGTAGTCGCCGCGCCGCTCGCGCGCGATGATCTGCTCGTAGATCCTCCCGCTGGTCAGGTTGTTCGCCTGCGTCAGCTTCGAGTGCGTGAAGCGCTCGTAGTGCCCCAGATCCAGGTCGGTCTCCGCGCCGTCGTCGGTCACGAACACTTCGCCATGCTGGAATGGGCTCATCGTGCCCGGGTCCACGTTCAGGTACGGGTCGAACTTCTGGCAGGTCACCTTCAAGCCGCGGCTTTCCAGAAGACACCCGATGCTGGCGCCGGCGATGCCCTTCCCCAGGGAAGACACCACGCCCCCCGTCACAAATATGTATTTAGCCATGCTTGGTCCCCTCGAGTAAGGAAGCTTCGAATAAATGCGATACCCGCTTGAGATCCTCGGGAGTGTCCACTCCCAGCGATTCGTATTCCGTCTCCACCACCCGGATCGCGAACCCGCTCTCCAGGGCGCGCAACTGCTCCAGACGCTCCGCCTGTTCCAGCGGTCCCACCGGCAGCGCCGGGTAAGTCAGCAAAAACTCGCGCCGGTAAACGTACAGCCCGATGTGCTTGTAGTAAGTCGTGGATTGCGACCGGTCGCGATCGAACGGAATCGCGCACCGCGAAAAATAGATGGCGTCGCCGTTGCGCGCCGTCACCACCTTCACCACGTTGGCGTCGGCGATTTCCCGCGGATCCTCGATCCGCTTCTTCAGCGTCGCCATCGCGAGTTCCGGCTCGTGGACCAGCGGCAGCACCGCGGTGTCGATCGCCGCCGGATCGATCAGCGGCTCATCGCCCTGAATGTTGACGACGATTTCCGCATCGGTCGAGGACGCGGCCTCCGCCACCCGGTCCGTGCCCGACGCATGATCCGGCGAGGTCATGCGGACCCGGGCGCCGAACCCGCGCGCCGCCGCCGCGATCCGCTCGTCGTCGGTCGCCACCAGAACCCCGCTCAGGTATTGCGCCCGGGACGCCCGCTCCCACACGTGCTGCAGCATCGGTTTGCCCGCAATCGGGGCCAACGCCTTGCCGGGGAAACGGGTGGATTGAAATCGGGCAGGAATGACGCCGAGAATTTTACGCGGCACACGCGATCATACCACGAAATCAGCGTGCTAGACTCGAAGGAGAAAGGGAAGCTGCGCGCGATGCGGCCCTCCTCTAACCTCTTGATCTGGAGCGCTGCCTTCGTTCTCCTGGGTACCTCGGCTTGGGCACAGGCCAACCTCGAGCCGCGCATCCGGCCGGGCGCCAAGGCCGAACCGCCCGCCCACGCCAATATCCGGGTGGACGCCACCCTGGTGCTCATCCCGGTCACCGTCACCGATCCCATGAACCGCTTCGTCACCGGCCTCGAAAAGGAAAACTTCAAGCTCCTCGAGGACAAGAAGGAGCAGCAGATCTCGCAGTTCTCGAGCGAGGACGCGCCTTTGAGCGTCGGCGTCGTCTTCGATTGCAGCGGCAGCATGGGCCGCAAGCTCGAAAAGTCGCGCGACGCCGTGGCCCAGTTCTTCAAACTCGCCAATCCCGAGGACGAGTTCTTCCTGGTGCAGTTCAACGATACGCCGCAGTTGGTGCAGCCCTTCACGCGCAATCTCGAGGAAATCCAGAACCACCTGGCCTTCGCGCAATCCAAAGGGCGTACCGCGCTGCTCGACGCCGTCTACCTCGCGCTCCACGAAATGAAGAAGGGCCACAATACCCGCAAGGCGCTTCTGCTGATCTCCGACGGCGGCGATAACTCCAGCCGCTACACCGAGCCGGAAATCAAGAACCTGGTGCGCGAAGCGGACGTCCAAATCTATGCGATCGGAATTTACGAAAGCGCCGGCGTGCGCGGCCGCACACCCGAAGAGTCCGGCGGGCCGCAACTGCTCACGGAAATCGCCGAGCAGACCGGCGGGAGACAATATTCGGTGGAGAACCTCAACGAACTGCCGGATGTCGCGGCGAAAATCGGGATCGAGTTGCGCAACCAGTACATCCTCGGCTACCAGCCGCAGAACGCCACTCGCGACGGCAAGTACCGTAAGGTGCAGGTAAAGTTGATCCAGCCGCGCGGACTGCCCCTGCTCCGGGCATTCTGGAGGCAAGGCTATTATGCGCCGGCCCAGTAACCGGCAGGCCGCCGCCGCCCTGCTGCTCCTGGCCGGCGCCGCGGTCTGGGCGCAGCAGGAAGGGCCCACCGTCTTCCGCTCCGAGACCCGCCTCGTGGTCTGCCACACCACGGTGCTCGATCGGGCCGGACACTTCGTCACCAACCTGCCCAAGGAGTCCTTCACCGTCCTCGAAGATGGCAAGCCGCAGCAGATCAAGGTATTCCGCCGCGAGGATATCCCGGTCTCCCTCGGCCTGATCATCGATAACAGCGGCAGCATGCGCGATAAGCGCGCCAAGGTCGAAGCCGCCGCCCTTGCCCTGGTCAAGGAATCCAACCCAGACGACGAAGTCTTCGTCGTCAACTTCAACGACGAAGCCTTCCTCGACCTGCCCCACAACAAGGACTTCACCAACGATATCGCCGAACTCGAAGAGGCTTTGCAGCGCCTCGATTCCCGCGGCGGCACCGCCATGCGGGACGCCATCCGCATGTCCATCGACCACCTCAAGGAGAAGGCCCACAAGGACAAGAAGGCGTTGGTCGTGGTCACCGACGGCAACGATAACTCCAGCGTCATCACGCTCGAAAACCTGGTCAAAGCGGCCCAGCAGAGCGAGGTTCTCATCTACTGCGTGGGCCTGCTCAGCGAGGAGGAACGGCGCGAGGCCCAGCGCGCACAACGTGCCCTGCGCGCCCTCTCCGAAGCCACCGGCGGGGAGAGTTTCTTCCCCAAGGAAACTACCGAGGTCGACAAGATCGCCCACCAGGTGGCGCGCGACATCCGCAGCCAGTACACTATTGAATACACCCCGTCCAACACCGCCATGGACGGCACCTTCCGGAGAATTGAAATCAAGGTGAACGCGCCGGGAAATCTCAGGGTCCGCACCCGCAACGGATACTACGCCACCCCGGACCAGGCTTCCGGCAACGGCGCCGCATCGAAATAATGAAAGCTCTCTTCGCTGTACTCGCCGCCGGCGCCGCCCTGGCGCAGCAGCCCCCGCCTCCCGCCGACGACGGCAAACCCACCGTCTTCCACCTCGACACCCGCATCGTGGTCTGCCACACCACCGTCGTCGACCGCACCGGCCACCTCGTCACCAACCTGCCGGAGACTGCCTTCGCCGTCTACGAAAACAAGGTGCGCCAGGAAATCCGCCGGTTCAAACGCGAGGACGTCCCGGTCTCGCTCGGCCTGGTCATCGATAACAGCGGCAGCATGCGCAATAAACTCGCGCAGGTGAAAGCCGCCGCCGTCGCGCTGGTCAAGGAGTCCAATCCGCAGGACGAAGCCTTCGTGGTCAACTTCAACGACACCGCCTACCTCGACAACCCCAGGGACAAGCCTTTCACCAGCGACATCAAGGAACTCGAGCAGGCGCTGGCCAAGATCGATACCCGCGGCGGCACCGCCATGCGCGACGCCATCCAGATGTCCATCGATCACCTCAAGGGCGCGCATCGCGACAAGAAGGTCCTGGTGGTCATCACCGACGGCAACGACAATTCGAGCGTGGTCGGCATGGACGCCATCCTGCGCGCCGCGCACAAAAGCGATGTCCTCATCTACGGCGTGGGATTGCTCACCGAGGAGGAGCACCGCGAAGCCTCCCACGCGCGCAAGGCGCTCAACGACCTCGCCGAGGCTACCGGCGGCAAGACGTTCTTCCCCAAGGATGTCGCCGACGTCGATACCATCGCCCGCCAGGTCGCGCACGATATCCGCAACCAGTATGTGATCGAGTACTCGCCCAGCAACTCGGTCATGGACGGCACGTTCCGCGCCATCAAAATCACCGCCCGCGCGCCCGGCGCCACGGTGCGCACGCGCAGCGGCTACTACGCCACGCCGGACTCGAAATAGATGATCCGCCTGCTGTGGACGCTGACCCGCGGCTACCGCCTGTGCCCGTGGCGCAGCCCCTACCTGCGCTGGCGCATCGAAACCTACTCCGGCATTCACGCCGATTCAGTCGGCTTCGCCGCGTTCTGGCGCTTCGCCTGGCGCGAGCGCGCGGGCCTTCTCCGCTACCTCCGCTGGGCGGACCGCATGCGCTGACCGGCTGCGCTCAAACACCCGTTGCCGCCTGCCGCGTTCCAGACCCTCCCCTTTTTCGCTACAATCCGAAGATCCATGAACAGCGCCCCGCCAGCGGAGCCGC
>JBBIQR010000285.1:0-6260 GCA_037442245.1 Candidatus Solibacter sp.
TGGGAGCTTACCGCTCCCGGTGGGAGACCGGCCTTCTCATACCATCTCTGATTGGAGATGCCGGCGACGCGCGCACGCGCCGCGCCGGTGCGCACCGTCTCGGCCGACGCAGCATTCATCGCGATTGTACTCTACGGCGCCGCCCCGCTCTCCGGCGATTCCGTCACGCAATTCATGCAGCGTGCGGCGTGCCGGGCGTCATCGCCTTTTTCGTTCCCCGCGGCGTCACTATGATAGATTTTTAGTTAGGAGACGAGTTGACCTTCGAAGCTCCCGCTGCCTTCCTCCTCCAGTCCGATTACTTGGAGATGCTGCGCCACCTGGGCCCGATCGAGTGGGCCATTCTGGGCGTGCTTTTGATCTTTTCGCTGTATTCCTGGACCGTGATCTTTTCCAAGCTCGGTTCGCTGCGCGCCGCCCGCAACTCGAACGGGCGCTTTCTGCGCGCCTTCCGCAAGTCGCCCGGCATGGAAGCCGTGCTGGCGGCGAGCGAGCAGTACCGTCCGGCGCCGCTGGTCTCGGTCTTCGACTTCGGGTACGAGGAACTGGAGCGCCAGGTGAAAGCCCGCGGCCATGTACACAATCGTACGGCGCTCGAACGCACCCTCCAACTCGGCGTCAGCGAGGAACTCGCCAAACTCGAGCGGCATATGAGCTGGCTCGCTACCACAGCGAGCGTGACCCCGTTCATCGGCCTGATGGGGACCGTGATGGGCATCATCAAGGCGTTCAACGACCTGGGCAATATGGGATCGACCAGTCTCAAGGCGGTTGGACCGGGCATCTCGAACGCCCTGATCGCCACCGCCATCGGCCTCTTCGCCGCCATCCCGGCGGCCATCTTCTATAACTACTTCGGCCACCTCATCCGCGAAATGGGCGCGCGTATGGACGACTTCTCGCTCGAATTCCTCAACCTCGCCGAGCGCAGCTTCGGAGAACAATAGGCCATGGCCTTCTCCATGAATGGCGCGGGCTCGGGATCGCGGCGCCGCGGCGCGCAACCCCTCAGCGAGATCAACGTCACCCCCTTCGTCGATGTGGTCCTGGTGCTGCTCATCATCTTCATGCTCACGGCGCACGTGATGGAGTCCGGCATCGAGGTCGATGTCCCCGCGGTCCGCCCCACCAAGACGCGCGCGCAGGACCTGCCGGTGATCACGGTCAGCAAGACCGGCGAATATACGATCGCGGGCAGCCCGGTGAATATCAATCAGGTGCGCGAGACGGTTCTCGCCAAGTACCCCAAAGCCAAGGCGGTGTACCTGCGCGCCGACAAGGACACCATCTGGGACGTGGTGGCCCAGATGACCGCCGAATTAGGGGCCGCCGGGTTCCAGGTCAACATGGTGACGCAGCCCCTCGACACCGCCTCCTCCGGCTCGAAATAATATGTCGCCGCACGTCGACATCCTCGAGGACCACGAACGGCTCGGCCGCTGCTTCTTTGGCGCGGTCGCGTTCCATGTGCTGCTGGCGGGGTCGATCGCCGGATTCGGCTTCGTGCGCGCGCACAACTCGATCCAACTCGGGGTGGAGAGTCCGGGCGGCGGCATCGGCAGTGTCGCCATCACGCCGGTCGACAGCATCCCGCTGCCCAATACGCCGGGACCGCGCAACCCGGTGGCGAACGATACGCCGTCGATGGTGCCGGTTCCCAAGGAAGTGAAGGCGCCGAAACCCAAGGCGCAGCCCGCGCCTAAGAAGATCGACCCCAACGCTTTGCCGATTCCGGGCGGCTACACCAAGCGCGAGTACGCGCAGGTGGACAAGTTCCGCGCCCAGCAGCAGGACCGCCCGAATCAGCTCTACTCGACGAGCGGGCAGCAGTTGAGCAGCGAAATGTTCGCCATGCAGGGCTCCGGCCGGATGGGCCTGGGCGAGAATTCGCCCTTCGGCTACCAATTCGGCCCGTATGCCCGGATCCTGCGCGACCTGGTGGCATCCCACTGGCGCACCGCCGATATCGACGCGCGGGTGCACGCGCTGCCGGAGGTGGTGGTGACGTTCACGCTGCACCGCGACGGGTCGGCCTCGAACGTCCACGTCTCGCAATCCAGCGGCAACTCGGCGCTCGACCGCTCCGGTGTGCGCGCCATTCAGGAAGCGGCTCCGTTTCCGCGCCTGCCGCTGCAGTTTCCCAAGGATCAGACCGATATCGATTTCGTTTTCCAATTGAAACGATGAGGACCCCTGTAATGAGAAAGCTTTTCGCCTTCCTGACCCTCACGGCCGCCGCCTTGATCGTCGGCCAGGCGCAGAATACGCGCATCGTGATCGTGGGCGGCGGCAAACCGCGGCTGGCGGTTCCCGATTTCCGCGGCTCCGGAGACGCCCAGAACGTCATGGGGGCTTTCAACCAGACGCTGACGGCGGACCTGGCCGGATCCGGCCTGTTCGACATGGTCCCGAAGACCTCGATGCCGCTGTTCGTACCGCAGCAGCCGGGCGACTTCCAGCAGCCGCCGGCGGCCACGGCGCCGCGTGCTTCCCGCCGCCGCGACGATCTCGACCTTCCCCCCACCGGCGGCGGACGCTGGATGCGCGATTGGTCGAATCCCCCGGCCGCCGCCACCCACCTGGCCTTCGGCTACACCGCCGCCCAGAACGGGTCGCTCGTCCTCCAGGGCTGGCTCTACGACCTGGCCCAGCCATCGCCGGCCACCGCCCAGATCATCGGCAACCGGTACGTGGGCAGCCTGGATGAAGCCGGCGCCCGCAAAGTGGCCCACCAGTTCGCCGCCGATATCATCATGGCGGGCGGCGGCCAGCCCCTCTTCGACACCCACATCATCTTCACCTCCACCCGCACCGGCCACAAGGAAATCTGGGCGATGAACGCCGATGGCTCCAGCCAGCGCCAGATCACCCGATTCAACAACATCACTAAGTTTCCCTCCGTCTCCCCCGATGGCTCGAAGGTGGCATTTACTAGCTGGGCGAAGGGTACACCTGCTATATTCGTATTCTCAGTAGATCCGGTCCGGGACTTGCGCTTTTACAACCAGCGCGCATCGGTGAATGGGTCGCCGTCGTTTACCCCCGACGGGAAGCAGATTATTTACGCTTCTTCCGCGGGCACCGATCGCTGCTGCCGCATCTTCGTCGCAGGTCTCGACGGGAGTGGGTATCGGCCGATCTCTTCGTCCAGCGCCATCGAAGTCGAGCCAAAGGTCAATCCGAAGAACGGAAATGATATCGTATTCGTTTCCGGACGGAGCGGTCCGCAGCAGATTTACCGGATGAATATGGATGGGGGAGACGTGGAACGATTGACACCGGGGAACGGCGAGGCGAGCAATCCTTCCTGGCATCCCAACGGGCAGTTGATCGCGTTCGCCTGGACGCAGGGCTTCGCCACCGGGGCCTTCAACGTCTTCACCATGAATGTCGCCAGCCGCGATTACATTCAGTTGACCCACGGCGAAGGCCGCAACGAAAATCCCTGCTGGTCTCCCGACGGCTCCCATATTGTATTTGCTTCCACGCGCGGCAGGGGCAGCAGCCAGATCTACATCATGACGGCCGACGGAAAAAACGTCACGCAACTGACCACCGCCGGCGAGAATTTCACCCCAGTCTGGGGCAAGTAACGCGAGTTTAGGAGAGGATGTTCATGTTCACGAAACGGAATTTGACAGTCATCGGATTAGCGTTAACCTTGACGATCGTTGGGGCGGGTTGCAAGAAGAAGGTCGCGCCCCCGGCGCCGCCGGCGCCGGTGCAGCCGCCGCCTCCGCCGCCGCCGCCGCCGGCCGCTCCCGAAGTCACCCAGTTCACGGCTGAGCCCGGCACCATTCAGCGCGGCCAGTCGTCCACCCTCCGTTGGGAGGTCACCGGCAACACTACCAGCATCTCTATCAATCAGGGCATCGGCGCCGTGCAGGCTACCGGCAGCCAGCGGGTCAACCCCAGCGACTCGACCACCTACACCCTGACCGCGACCGGTCCCGGCGGCACTCGCACGGCGGCCGCCACCGTCTCCGTCACGGCGCCTCCTCCGCCGCCGCCTCCTCCGCCGCCGGCCCATGTGGCGACTATCGAAGAGCGCCTGTCGGCCGACGTGCAGGACGCCTACTACGACTACGATAAGAGCGACGTACGCTCGGACGCCCGCGACACCCTGACCAAGGATGCCGCCGCGCTGAAGGCGATCCTCAGCGATTTCCCGAACGCCTCGATCGTGATGGAAGGGCACTGCGACGAACGCGGCAGCGCGGAATACAACCTGGGTCTGGGCGACCGCCGCGCCAGTTCCGGTAAGGAGTTCCTGCAGCAGCTCGGCGTCGATGCGGCGCGGCTCAAGACCGTCAGCTACGGCAAGGAGCGCCCGCAGTGCACCGACAAGACCGAGGAGTGCTACCAGAAGAACCGCCGCGTACACTTCGCCGCCGGGCAGTAGGATAGAAGTGAGAGGATTCCCCGCCGGGCGCGGACGCGCTCCGCGGCCCGGCGCGGGGATCGGGAGACTGAGATGAAGGTTTCAACCCTCGTAGTGTGCGCCTTGCTGGCTCTGCCCGCCGCGGCTCCCGCGGCCAGCAAGGAAATCCAGGAGTTGCAGCGCGATGTCGCGCTCCTGCAACAGCAGATTCGCGACCTGCAAAGCTCCCAGGATAAGAACTTCGCGGCGGTCACGGAACTCGCGCGGCAGGCGATCGAATCGGCCAACCGGGCCAATACCGGGGTGGCGGTGGTCACGTCGAACCTGGAAAAGACCCTCGAAGCGCTGCGCAACAGCACGTCCGCGCCGCTGGCCGCGGTCAATTCCCGCCTCAACGATACCTCGAGCGACCTGCGCGAACTGCATCAGGCGGTCGCCGACCAGGCCGCGTCCATGGCCCGCATGCAGCAGACCCTGAGCGATATCAAGGACCTGGTGAAATCCATGCAGGCCCCGGTCGCCCCGCCTCCCGTTCAGGGCGGCAATGCGGCCGCGCCCTCCGGCCCGCCGATGCCCGCCGGCGACCTCTACCAGGCGGCTCTCGGCGATTATCAGGGCGGACACTTCGATCTCGCGATGCAGGGCTTCAGCGATTATCTGAAGTACTACCCCACCGAACAATTCGCGCCCAACAGCCAGTTCTACATCGGGATGCTCGATTACCAGGCGCGCAAGTACGACCAGGCGGTGACGGATTTCGATAACGTCCTCGAGCATTACACCCACAATCCCAAGACCGACGAGGCCATGCTGTACAAGGGGCGCGCCCTCCTGCAGATTCCCGGACGCCGCACGGAAGGCGCCACCACCTTCCGCCAGCTTCTGAAGGACTCGCCCAAGACCGACCCGGCCCGCGCCGCTTGCGAGGAACTGAAGAACCTGGGCATGAACTGCACCGTCCCCACCGCCACCCGTGCTCCCTCCAAGCGCAAAAAGTAAATGACTCCGCCCCCCACCCCCGCGGACCTGGCGCGGCACATCGACTACCCCCTGCTCGACCCGCGGCTCACCGACGAGCAGGTGCTGGCGGGGCTGCACCTGGCGCGCCGCCTCGGGGTCGCCGCCGTGATCGTCCGCCCCTGCGATATCGATCTCGCCGTCCGCACCCTGCAGGGCGCCGCGGTGCGCGTGGGCGCCGTCTGCGGCTTCCCCCACGGCACCCAGAACACCGCCACCAAGCTCTACGAGGCCCGCGACCTGCTGCGCCGCGGGGCGAAGGAAATCGACATGGTGGCCGGCGTCTCGAAGCTCCTGTCCCGGGAGTTCCAGCACGTTCAGTCCGAACTGCTGCAGATGGCCGAAGCCTGTCACAAGGAAGGCGCGATCCTCAAGGTCATTCTGGAAACGCCGTGGCTGACGCCGGAACTCGCCATCATCGCCTGCCGCTGCGCCGAACGCGCCGAAGCCGATTTCGTCTCGACCGGCGCCGGTTCGGCTTCGCTGGCCTACCCGCTCGACGACGTACGCCTGCTCCGTTCCCACGTTCCCGCAGAAATGGGGGTCAAGACCGAATCCGTCGCCACCCGGGAAGAAGCGTTGGCGGCCCTTGAAGCCGGAGCCACCCGCCTGGGCACGATCGCCCCCGAAGTCTTGGTGGGGTAGGCCTCCCGGCCTACTCATCTTGCCAATCTTTTCAATCACTTGCAACCAATTCTTGTCACTCGCCCCCGCCATGTGCTAATAATATTCCGTGGAACTCAGCAGCCTTTCAGCCGCGGGTTCCCAATCACTCTCTGAAAACACAAGTCTGGAGGTTTGTGGATTCCATGAAGATTCGTCCGCTCTATGACCGTATCGTGGTGAAGCGCATCGAGCAGAA
>JBBIQR010000286.1:0-3825 GCA_037442245.1 Candidatus Solibacter sp.
GTGTTTCGCGTACTCCAACCCTTTGCCGACGCCGGCTTCCTCACCTATTCGGAAGGCTGCAACGACGACGTCAACAAGGCCGTCTGGAGCGCGCTCGGCTGGAATCCGGACGTCGACGTGACTCAGGTGCTGCGCGATTACGGCCGCTACTTCATCGGTCCCGATATGGCCGACGGCTTCGCCCACGGCCTGCTCGCCCTCGAGCAGGACTGGCGCGGCGCGCTCCTCACCAACAGCGGCGTCGATACCACGCTCGCTCAGTTCCAGGACCTGGAACGCCGCGCCACCCCGCAGCAGAAGCAGAACTGGCGCTTCCAGCAGGCTCTCTACCGCGCTTACTATGACGCCTATCTGCGCACCCGCCTCATCGACGAAACCCAGCGCCAGCGCCGCGCCATGGAACGCCTCGCCACCGCCGAAACCATCGGCGCCCTGCCCGCCATCGCGGCGGCCGAAACCGGGTTGGCCGTCGATCCCCTGGCCCGCGCCGGAGCCCCTCTCCGCGCCCGCGTCTTCGAACTCGGCGAAGCCCTCTTCCAGAGCATCCACATGCAGCTCAGCATGACGCGCTACGCCGCCATCGACCCCGGCCGCGGCGCCAACCTCGACCTGATCGACCGTCCCATCACCGACGCCGCCTGGCTGCGCCAACGCTTCGCCGATATCCGCGCCCTCGATGGTGAAGCCGCCCGTCGCGCCGCCATCGGCGCCATCCTAGATTGGAGCGATCCCGGCCCCGGCGGCTTCTACGACGAGCTCGGCAATCCCCTGAACCGCCCGCACCTCGTCCCCGGCGAAGGCTTCGCCCAGGACCCCGGCTTCTTCCACACCATACGTACCGGCTTCGCCTCGCGCCGCGGCGCGCCCTGGCGCGTCTCCTGGTACCGCCACGCCGAGGCGCTCTACGGCAATACCCTGCAACTGCGCTACACCGGACTCGACCCCGCCGCCCGCTACAAGGTCCGCTTCACCCAGGCCGGCGATTCCGCGCCCCGCGCCACCCGCCTCGTCGCCAACGGCACGTTCGAGATCCATCCCATGCGCAAACAGGATCCCGATCCCCAACCGGTCGAGTTCCCCATCCCGCCCGAAGCCACCGCCGGCGGGACCCTCACCCTCGAATGGCAGCCCAACCCGGAGGAAGCCGGCAACGGCCGCTTCGTCGAGGTCTCCGAGGTCTGGCTCATCCGCGAAATGTAGGGTAGGCCTCCCGGCCTACCCACGCGCCTGAGTTTGGCGGCCCTTTTCGTCCCGGCCAGGCCTCCCGGCCTACCCAATCTACACTCCCCCGTGCCGGTACACGTTCCACCCCAGGTACGTCTCCAGCGCCTCCGCCAACACCCCCGCGCACTCCGATGCATTCATCGCCGCGTGATGCTCGAACCCGTTCTTGCAGATGTACCGCATCAGCTTCTGCAGCTCCGGCACCTCCACCACCGCCCGGCTGCCGAACGTCTCCAGCGGATCGTCCGTGAACCGTCCTTCTCCCGCGTACGCCCGGATGCACCCGTTCCGGTCGTCCGTGCTGACGCGCGCGAACGTCACCGGTCCCGCCGGCGTCCGCCCCGCCACCGCGCCGAACGTGTTCTCCTCGCCCAGCGTCGTCCCCAGGATCGGCGCCGTCCCGATCGCGATGTCCGGCAGAAACGTCTTCGCCCAGTTCCCGCAGTGGAAAAACACGCACTTGTTCCGGTCCCCGCCGTAATTGTTGTTCCAATCCACCAGCGCGCTCGGCCGCCCCGACGCCAGTTGCAGCGCGTACATCGCCACCACACCCGCGATGTCCACTTCGCACGCGCTCGGCATCAGCCGCTCGCTCATCATGCTCATCACCGTGCACACGTTGACGCCGAAATTCTGCTGCATCGAGCTCCAGCACTGGATCGCCGTCGCGTCCAGGCCGTTGTGGTCCATCCACTCCAGCAGCACCACCGCCAGCTTCGCCATGCGCGTCAGCGCCGATCCCGGCACCTGCCCCGCCGCCGCGTAGCCCGTGATCTCCGCGACCTTCTCCTTCACCCGCGCGTCGTCGTCGGCGATTCTCCCCGCCCGCCCGAAGACGTCCGAGAGATCCATCGTGCTCACGCTGATGCCCGCCGCCTGCAGCAGCTTCTCGCTGTAGCGCGTCGTGTTGAACGCGTTCGGACGCGCCCCCACCGCGCCGATCCGCGCCCGCCGCAACCCCCGCGCCACCCGGCATTGCGCCGCGAACCCGCTCAGATCCCGCCGGAACTCCGCGGAGAGCGGATGCGTCGTGTGATCCTGCGTGAGCGTGAACGGGATGCCGTACTGCCGCAGGTTGTTGCACACCGAAATCTTGCCGCAGAACGCGTCCCGCCGCCGCTCCACGCTCAGTTGCCCCAAATCGTCCGGATACGCCTGCACCAGCACCGGCACGTTCAGCCCGGCAAGCTGCAGCGTGTCCGCCACGCCCTTTTCATCGCCGAAATTCGGCAGCGACACCACCACCCCGGCGATGCGATCGCGGTTCGCCCGGAACAGCTCCGCGCACCGCTTGGCGTGCTCCCACGTCTCCACCGCGCCCAGCTTCGTGGCTGCTTCGTCCAGCACCACCGCGTCGATTCCGCTCTCGCCCAGCACGCGCAGCAGATCGCGCCGCGCCTCGCCCACCAGCACATCCGGGAAGAAATCGCGGTTCCCGACGATCATCCCCAGGGTCATCCGTTCCATACGTCCGCTCCTCGCTGAAAAACTACTTCCTGCCGAACAGCCCGAACTGCGCCGCGTTCGCCGGCGTCACCAGCTCGCAATCGATCGACTGCTTCTCCGGCGCGCCCGTCGATCCCGTCGTCAGGTACCTGTGCGCCTGCTCCACCGCCGCCCGCGCAATCGCCGCCGCCGGTTGCAGCACCGTCGCCTTGATCCCGCCCGCCTGAATCGACGCGATCGCGTCCGGACTCCCGTCGAACCCCACCACGATCGCCTTCTCCAGCCCCGCGTTCTTCAACGCCGCCGCCGCGCCCAGCGCCATCGTGTCGTTGGCCGCGATCACGCCCTTGATGTTGCGGTTGCCCTGGATCATGGTCTCGATCTTCTGGTACGCCTCCGTCTGGCTCCAGTTCGCGCTCTGTTTGCCCGCTTCCTGCATCCCGTCGTACTTGTCCAGCACGTCGTGGAAGCCGCGCGCGCGTATCGCCGCGTTCGTATCCGATTCGCGCCCCGTCAGCTCCAGGTAACTGCCCTTCTCGCCCATCAGCCGCACGAACTCCTGCGCCGCCAGCGCCGCCCCCTGGTAGTTGTTGGCCACAATCTGCGAAACCGCGATGCCGCCCGCGTTGATCTCCCGGTCGATCAGGAAACCCGGTATCCCCGCCGCCTTCGCCTTCGCCACCGCCGCCACCGACGCGTCCGCCCCGGCATTGTCCAGGATGATCGCCGCCGCCTGGTTGGCGATCGCCACGTCGATCAACTGGTCCTGCTTGTGCGCATCGTCGTCGTGCGAGTTCACCGACACCCGGTAGCCCAGCTCTCTCGCCCGCGCCGCCGCCGTGTCCGCCTCCGCCTTGAAGAACGGATTGTCGTTGGAAGGCGTGATGATCGCGATCAGCTTCGGCCCGCTCTTCGCGCCTCCTCCGCATCCGCACATCGCCGCTGCCATCATCCACACCGCCGGCATCGTTCGTCGCATTCGCATGTCAACTCCTGGAAGCGGCCGCCGCGCGCCGCATATACCGCTGCTGCATCTGGTCCAGCACCACCGCCAATACGATCACCAACCCCTTAATCACGATCTGCCAGAACTCGCTCACCCCCATCAGGATCAGCCCGTCCGCCAGCACCCCGATGACGAACGCGCCCACGATG
>JBBIQR010000286.1:3835-6242 GCA_037442245.1 Candidatus Solibacter sp.
GCCCAGCACCACCGCCGCGATCGCGTTCAGCTCGAACGTCTCGCCCGTCGCCGGATGCGCCGCCGCCAGTTGCGCCGCGATGATCAGCCCCACCGTCGCCGCGCACACGCCCGACATCACGTACACCGCGAACTTGATCCACGGCACCCGCACGCCGGATAGCTCCGCCGCCCGCTCGTTGCCGCCCACCGCGTACACCCTCCGCCCGAACGGCGTCCGCTGCGCCACGAATACCCCCGCCGCCGCGAAAAGCGCCATCAGCCAGATCGGCGCCGGCAGCCCCAGCACGCTCCCGCTGCCCAGCGCCAGAAATCCCGTGTTCCCCAGCTCCTTCTCCCCGGTCAGGTTCGGAAACGTGCCGCCGCCCGAAATCAGCAGCGCCGACCCGCGCGCCATGTACAGCGTCCCCAGCGTCGCGATGAACGGCGGCACCCGCAGTGCCGCGATCAGCCCGCCGTTGACCGCGCCCACCAGCGCCCCCGCCGCCACCGCCGTCGCGATCGCCAGCCACGTGTGCGGATACACCACCACCCCCAGCGAGCGCAGCACCAGCCCGCTGTGAATCAGCCCGCCCGCCACGATCCCCGCCAGCCCCGCCACCGAGCCCACCGAAAGATCGATCCCGCCGCTCAGGATCACGAACGTCATCCCCACCGCCAGAATCGCGTTGATCGCCACGTGCTTCACCAGGATCGTCAGGTTGCCCGCGGTCAGAAACGCCGGCGAGAGCGCCGCGAATGCGATCACCAGCGCCACCAGCACGATCAGCGCCCGCAGCCGGAACAGGTACCCGCCCATCGCCGTCGTCGCCCGGCTCCGCCCCGCGCTCATTCGCCCTCCGCCCCTTCCAGCCCCGCCGACGCCGCCCGCGCCAGCGCGTCGTCCGCCGCTTCCTCCGCCGCCAACTCCGCCGTCACCCGCCCGCGCGACATCACCACCACCCGGTCCGCCGCGGCGCGCACTTCCTCCAGCTCCGAAGTCGCCAGCACGATCCCCATCCCCGCCGCCGCGAGCTTCCGTACGATCCCGTGAATCTCCCGCTTCGCGCCGACGTCCACGCCCCGCGTCGGCTCGTCCAGCAGCAGCACCCGCGGCTCCGTCAGCAGGCACCTGGCGATCACCACTTTCTGCTGATTGCCCCCGCTCAACGCCTCGATGCTGTGCCGCAGCCCCGGCGCCTTGATCCGCAGATCCGCCGCCGCCCGCGCTCCCGCCGCCTCTTCCCGCGCCGGCGAAAGCCATCCCGCCTTCGTGTACCGCTCCAGGCTCGCGACCGTCATGTTCGCCAGCACCGAAAGGCTCTGCACCAGCCCCGCCGCCTGCCGGTCCTCCGGCGCCATCGCCAGCCCCCGCGCGATCCGCTGCGGCGTCTCGATACCGCTCAGGTCCTTCGAATCCAGAAACACGCTCCCCGCCATCCCCGGGTGCAGTCCCATCAGGCACTCCAGCAGCTCCGTCCGCCCCGCCCCCATCAGCCCGTAGATGCCCACCACTTCGCCCGCGCGCAGCCGCAGCGAAACCTCGCGCAGCAGCGCCCGCCCGCTCTCCGCCCGCAGCGAGACCTTCTCCACCCGCAGCAGTTCGCGCCCCGGCGCGCCCCGCTCCAGCGCCTCCCCCGGACCCGCCGCGCGCCCCGTCATCCGCTCCACGATCCAGCGCGTGTCCACTTCCCCCGCCGCCGCCTCCGCCACCATCCGCCCGTCGCGCAGCACGCTCACCGAATCGGCGATCCCCAGCAGTTCCTCCAGCCGGTGCGAGATGTACACGATCGCCACGCCCCGCGCCTTCAACTCGCGGATGATGCGGAACAGCACCGCGATCTCCGCCGCGCTCAGCGCCGATGTCGGCTCGTCCATCATCAGCACCCGCACGTCCCGCGCCAGCGCCTTGGCGATCTCCACGATCTGCTGCTGCCCCAGCGGCAACTCGCCCACCACCGCCGCCGGATCGATCGGATGCTCCAGCCGCGCCAGCAACTCCCGCGCCCGCTCCCGCTGCCGGCGCGCGTCCAGCACGCCCCGCCCCGCCAGTTCCCGCCCCAGGAAAATGTTCTCCGCCACGCTCAGGTTCGGACACAGGTTCAGTTCCTGATGGATGATCCCGATCCCGCGCGCATCCGCCTCCCGCACCGACCGCAGCGCGATCTCCTCCCCATCCAGCACCAGCGTCCCGCCCGTCGGACGCGCGATCCCCGCCAGAATCTTCACCAGCGTCGATTTCCCCGCGCCGTTTTCCCCGATCAGCGCGCTCACCGTGCCCCGCCGCAGCGCGAACGTCACCCGGTCCAGCGCCAGCGTTCCCGGATATTGCATCGAGACCTCGCGCGCCTCCAGCACGATCTCCCCGCTCACCGCCCCGCCTCCACTGTCAGTTCCACCGGGATCAGCTCCCCGAGCGGCGGTACGGC
>JBBIQR010000287.1:0-6209 GCA_037442245.1 Candidatus Solibacter sp.
TCGAATCGTGACCAGCGCCGAGCTTAAGCGATGGCTGGAGCAGCACGGCTGCTCCAGCCATCTCAAGGTTCGGCTGGGCAACCGCTCCACGGTCCTGCCGATGCACGGTAAGACGGAAATCGGCAAGGGGCTGGAACAGCGGATCAAGAAGGACTTGGGCCTGAAGTAGAGGAGCATCTTTATGCTGCGCTACCCCGTCAAACTCAGCCGCGATACCAACGCCACCATCCTGGTGGAGTTCCCGGACGTTCCCGAAGCGCATACCTTCGGGGAGGACGAGGACGAGGCGCTCATGCAGGCGGTGGATGCGCTCGAAACCGCCTTGAGCGCGTACATCGACGACCGGCGCGATATCCCGAGGCCCTCGCCCGTGAAGCGGCGCGGCAAATTCGTCACGGTGCCAGCCTTGACGGAGGCCAAGCTCGCCCTGTATTCCGCCATGCGCGCGCAGCGGGTCGGCAAGGCCGAGCTCGCCCGGCGCCTCAATTGCCACCTCCCCCAAGTAGATCGTCTGCTCGACCTCCTGCATAGCTCCCGCCTCGACCAGCTCGAAGCCGCCTTCCGCGCGCTCGGAAAGCGCATCACCATCCTGGTGGAAGAAGCTGCGTAAGCCCGCTTGACCATACAATACACACGCGTGTGAATTGAGAGCGGGTGGCGAGCAGTACGCCATCATCCGCTCCCATGGGAGCGACCCCAACGAGGTCGAAGCCCCAAGTGTCCCGACGAAACGACACGGTTCACTTCCGCAAAGGCAAATCCAAAAATGCAATGCGCAACCTAAGCCTGACGGTGCGCGCCGGGACATGCCGAAGGCCCGGAAGGCGGCGGTCAAATCACCACGGGTGTTTCCGGGCGATTCGCCCGGCGCCCCAGTCCTCGGCACCTCGCTGGATCATCAGCACTACGACGCGCGTGATACTCTAAGACTGTCCAAGGATTTCGTCGTGCATTCTCTGCGGCATACGTTGCTTACCCGGTTGGAAGAATTCGGCGCCGGCGCTTTCGACCTCATGCGGATCGCCGGCCACAGCAGCGTCACGGTATCTCAGCGGTAAGTCCATCCGAAGTTGAACGCCGTCAAATTCGAGCGGGCGGAGGCGAACTGGGCGCAGAAGGTGGTCAAAGTGGAAAATGGCCGCCCGCACGAGTCCGCTGCAAGTGTTTGAAGTCAAAAGCACGGGCCCTTAGCTCAGCGGTTAGAGCAGCGGACTCATAATCCGTCGGTCGTAGGTTCAAATCCTACAGGGCCCACCATCTCCCGCCTCATCGACGCCCACAGCGCTACATGAACCCCGGCCAGGGATACGAGGAATGATTTTTGGGGCGGACCGTGGGGTCCGCCCCGGTTGGAGAATTACAGGCCTTTCTGAACCAGGAAGGCGACCAGATCGACCACGCGGCAGGAGTAGCCCCACTCGTTGTCGTACCAGGCCAGAACTTTCACCAGGTTGCCGTCGAGGACCTTGGTCATCTGCGAGTCCACGATGCTGCTGTGAGGATTGTGCAGCATGTCGGTGGAGACCACGGGGTCTTCGGTGTAAGCCAGGATGCCCTTGAGCGGGCCTTCCGCGGCAGCCTTCAGCGCGGCGTTGACGTCCTCGGTGGTGGTGCTCTTTTCGAGCACGGCGACCAGGTCGGTGGCGGACACGTCCGGCGTGGGAACGCGCATCGAGTAGCCGTCCAGCTTGCCCTTCAGAGCCGGCATGACCAGGCCGATGGCCTTGGCGGCGCCGGTGGTGGTGGGGATCATGTTGAGGGCGGCGGCGCGGGCGCGGCGCAGGTCCTTGTGCGGGAAGTCGAGGACGTTCTGATCGTTCGTGTAGCTGTGGATGGTCGTCATCGAACCCTTAAGGATGCCGAAGGATTCGTGCAGCACCTTCACCACCGGAGCCAGACAGTTGGTGGTGCAGCTCGCGTTGGAGATGATCTTGTGCCTGGCGGCATCGTAGGCGGCGTTGTTCACGCCGAGCACGAGGGTGACGTCTTCATTCTTGGCCGGAGCCGAGATGATGACCTTCTTCACGGTGTCGCGCAGGTGCTTGGAGGCGTCCTTGGCGTCGGTGAAACGGCCGGTCGATTCGATGACGATCTCCGCGCCCACGCTCTTCCAATCGAGGACGGCGGGATCCTTTTCGGCGAACACCTTGAGGGTCTTGCCGCCGACCGTGATGCTGTCCGCGGTGGCCGCGACCGGCTGGTCCAGGGGACCCAGCACGGAATCGTACTTGAGGAGGTGCGCGAGTGTCTTGGTGTCGGTGAGATCGTTGACCGCGACAAACTCGATGTCGCTGCGGTTCATGCCCGCGCGGACGACATTCCGGCCGATGCGGCCGAAGCCGTTGATACCTACTTTGACTGCCATGGTTGCTCCTGTCTTGTGTGTAGTTTTATGAGGGTCGGATGAAAGCAAAGGATAACAGGATGCGGGTTGGAGCGGCAACCGCCCCTGGGAGCCACGGGAGCCCCGGAAGCACTGTCATCCGGCCGTAACCTGGCTGCGCCGCGCGTTACCGGCGATTGAAGTCGAGCCCGGTCACGCGGGCCGCGCCAAGGTCCATCGAGCAGCCGTAGTCGAAGGTATCGGTCAAGGGACCTCGGGTGGCGGTGATGGTGCCCGCAACACGTCCGCCGCGGGTAGTATCGATGGCGGTCGAGGCGAAAGCGACGTTCTGGTAGCCGTCGCGCTGGGCGCGGGCCACGACGGCGTCCTGGCAGGCACGGAACACCTGGTTCTGGTCATAGGAGCCCTGCATGCCGCCGGAAGCGGATTGCAGCATGGTGCCGTCCGCGCGGAGGAACTCGACCGTGCGTACCTGGCCGGAAGCGGGGTCGATCTCGCAATTGAAGCGGTAGGCCGACGCCACCCGCATAAAACCGCCGCCCGAGTTGAACGTGCCGGTCATCCAATTGCCGCGGCCGGGGTTGGTATCGGCGCCGATGGCGGTGACATCGATCGCGGACAGCGAGTAATCGCGCTGGCCGCGGGTGTGGAGCTCGGCGCGGCAGAGGTCCATAGCCCGTTCGGCGGAGATGGTGCGGACAGCGCGGCGGCCCTGGGAGAAAACGCCCGCGATGCCGCTGGCCGCCGGTTGCGCCGCACCACTGCCGCCGGGGGCGGCGCCGAAGGCGTTGGTCGCGGACCCGCCGGACGCACCGCTCCATTCGATCTCGAAGGTGTAGCCCTCGGAGCCGGCCTGCGGGTCGTCGATATGGACGACGGCCGTGCCGTTGTTATTCCGCGGGTCCCGCAGCAGTTTGACGCTGCCCCGCCCGTCGACTCCGCGAAAACGGAAATCGCTCATGGAATAGGGCAGGGGAGCGGTACACTCCATGCGGTTCCACGTCGAGGGCTGCCCGGCCAGCGTGCGCAGCCGGCCGGAGTCGCCGAGGATATCCACCTCGGCGGCAATATCGACCCGGACTTCGATGGTGCATTTACCCGACGAGCCGCCCTGCCCGCGAATCGTGGCCTGGCGCACCTGGTCGGGAACCTGCGCGCCGGCCGCCAGAACAGTGGCGGCGTACGCGATCCATTTCAGATACGTTCGCATGATGGTCTCCCTGGCGGCCTATCGCGCGAAGGTGATCCCGAGCCCGGTGGTGTACAGGAAGTCATTGGTCTTGCGCCCCGGAGCCGGAGTGCTCAGGAAGCGGTCGCTCAACGACAGGTTCCACGACAGCCATTTGAATACCTTGGTCGAGGTGCCGAGGTCGAAGTTCACGCGGTAAGTCGAAGTATCGTTCATATCGTTGAACATGCGGTAGCTCTGGACCAGCGACGTGGAGCCGCTGAGTTTCAGGCTGTAATCGTCACCCCAGAAAAGTTCGGCCGCGTTAACGGTGAGGGGCGTGCTGAAGGTGGAGTGGTTGAAGTCGGCGCCGCCGAGGAGATCGAGGGAGGCGCGCTCGGTTTTGACCGCGTGGTAGCCCAGACCGCCGCCCGCGACGAACCGCAGGTCGAGGTTCTGGAAGCGGTCGTACTCCCAATCGTTGAACAGGTTGAAGAAGAGGCGTTTGCCCGCGTTATGGTTGTAGCCGACGCCGCCGCGCACCGCCTGGGCGGTGTCGGCATTCTTGCCGTTCACCACGGCGGAGGCTTTGATGGTGTTGAAGTAGATGCTGGTCTTATCCGTGTTGGTGACGCGGGCGGCGTTGACCCCGGTGGTGAAGGTCAGGGTCTTGGCGTTGCCCGCGGTGCCCGCGAAGCCGACGGTTCCGGTTCCGGTCCAAAGCTGTCCCCACCCGGGGTGGAGCATGCGTTCGTACGCAGCCTGCTCATCGGCATTGCGGATGGCGCCGACGTCGGTGGGCGGGACGCTGACGGTGCCGGCGGTTCCGGCAACGTCGACCTTGCCGCCGGAGGTCGCCAGCGTGCCTTGCACGGTCTTGCCGTCCGGCAGAACGACGTTGACGGGTTTATCGGTTTTAACGGACTCGACCTGATCCCAGGAAGCGGTGACGACGCCGAACTGGTCGGTTTTGATGGTGAGGGTCTTGCCGTCTTTCTTGATGATGGTCCCGGTGACGCGGTCGCCGTTCTTCATGACGACCTGGTCGGCGAGGGCAGCGCCGGAGAAGGATAGTGCGGCGAGCGCGCACAGAAGAGTACAGACGGACTTCGACTGCGGTACTTGCAGGGTCATAGCCTGAGGGCCTCCGATTAGCTAAGTTGCGACGTACAATTCGGGCAGCGCTTGGCTGCGATTGCGATCGAGGTGCAGCAATACGGGCAATCCTTGGTGGTCGGCGCGGCGGGCGCTTCGGCGGGCTTCTGCTGCAACCTGGCAGCCGAGCGCACGACCAGGAAGATGACGAATGCGACGATCAGGAAATTGACCACGGTATTGAGAAACTGGCCGTAGGCGATGACGGGAGCGCCGGCGGCTTTGGCGGCGGCAAGCGTGGGGAACGATTTGTCGCTGAGGCTGAGGAAGAGGTCTTTGAAATCCATGTGGCCGAGGAGCAGGCCGATGGGCGGCATCACGACGTCGTTCACGAACGAGGTGACGATGGCGCCGAACGCGCCGCCGATAATCACCGCAACAGCCAGATCGAGGACATTGCCCCGCATTACGAATGCTTTGAAATCCTTCAACATGTGCGCTTTTCCTTTCGTTTCGGGGGATTTCGCTTCGCTTGTGATATGTTCCAGCTCTTTCTTCAGTGCCCGGCTTCACCTTCGCCGGCGAACAGGGGATAGATTAAGCCGGCGAGCGCCGCACCCACGATGGGCGCCACCCAGAATAGCCAGAGCTGCTCCAGAGCCCATCCTCCCACAAATAGCGCGGGGCCGGTGCTGCGCGCGGGGTTCACCGAGGTATTGGTCACGGGGATGCTGATGAGATGGATCAGGGTGAGCCCGAGTCCAATTGCGATAGGCGCGAAGCCCTGTGGCGCGCGGCGGTCAGTGGCGCCGAGGATGATGATGAGGAACATGAAGGTGAGAACGATTTCGGCGACCAGGCACGCGGGCATGGCGTAGCCGCCGGGCGAGTGGGCGCCGTATCCGTTGGAGGCGAATCCGGCGGCCAGGTCGAAGCCGGGCTTGCCGCTGGCAATCACATAGAGGACACCGGACGCGGCGATGGCTCCGGCGACCTGCGCGATTACATAGGCGGGCAGGTCCGAAACGGGGAAGCGCTTTCCGGCGGCCAGCCCGACGGATACGGCCGGGTTGAGATGACAGCCGGAGATGTGGCCGATGGCGAAAGCCATGGTGAGAACGGTCAGGCCGAACGCCAGCGCGACTCCGGCGAACCCAATGCCGAGATTGGGAAAGGCGGCGGCCAGAACGGCGCTGCCGCAGCCTCCGAAGACCAGCCAGAAGGTCCCAAGGAATTCCGCGACGGCTCTTTTGCTCAGTGGCATGAGGAAACCTCCTTACTCAAAAAATCGTGCACGCGCAAACAGCGCGGTCTACCAACCGCCCTGCAGGCGGACATCGTCCGGAGATTATAATACTCTTGCCGTGCAGGTGGAAGATACCGGTGAGGGTGCGATAGATGCCAAAAAGGCAGAAATCCTCAGGAGATGCCTCTCTCTCTTCCTCGATGCCGGCTGCGAACCACTCTGCTCCTTGCCCTGGGCACCGGCTCTCACAATACGGCAGGACTGAGCGGCGCGCCGGTCCGGGCGCATATAATTAGAATGAGCCGGAGGAATGGGTGAGTGGTTGAAACCGGCGGTCTTGAAAACCGTTAGCGGCG
>JBBIQR010000288.1:0-6190 GCA_037442245.1 Candidatus Solibacter sp.
CTCCTCCAGGGCCACGCAGCGCTGCCGCCCGGCGCTTCCGCGTGGACCCGCATCGTGCTGCGCCGCCCCGCCCTCCTTTTGCCCGGCGACCGCTTCATCGTCCGCATGTTTTCCCCCGTGATCACGATCGGCGGCGGTGTCGTGGCGGATATCGGCGCGCACCGCTACCGGGCGTCCGAAGATCCCGCCGCGCGGCTCGGCGTGCTCGCGTCTTCCGATGCCGCCGCGCGCATCGCCCTCCTCGTGCGTGAGCAGGAGTTCGGCATGAGCCTTGCGGACCTCGTCGCGCGCACCGGGCTCACCGCGCGCCAGATCGCGGACGCCGCTCCCAAGGCTCCCCTGGAAACGGCCGGCGAATGGTTCATGGACCGCGCGTGGGCCGAGTCCGCGCGCCGGCGCATCGTGCAGACGGTCCGCGAGTTTCACCGCAAGAGCCCTCTGCTTCCCGGCATCCCCCGCCAGGATCTGCGCGGCGGCGCGCCGCAGTTTGTCCTCGATGCGCTGCTCGCCGGCGCCCGCGAACTCGCCGCCGAAGGCGAAATCGTTCGCGCGCAGACGCACCGCGTCGTCCTGCAGGAGGACGAGCAGCAGGCGCGCGCGAAGATCGAAACCGCATTCGAGCGCGCCGGGCTCGCCGTTCCCGCGCTTGCCCAGGTGCTCTCGGAGTCCGGCGTGGAACCCGCGCGCGCCCGGTCGATTCTGCAGATCCTGCTGCGCGAGCGCCGCCTCATCCGCGTCAATGACGAGCTCGTCTTCCACCACGGCGCGATCGCGCAGTTGAAGCAGTCGCTCGCCGCGCGCAAAGGCCAGCGCTTCGCCGTCCCCGAGTTCAAGGAGTGGACCGGCATTTCGCGCAAGTACGCCATCCCCCTGCTCGAGTACCTGGATCGCGAGCGCGCCACCCGCCGCGAAGGCGATCAGCGTGTGGTGTTGTAGCGCAGGCCTCCCGGCCCGCACTTGCTAGAACGCCAGCTTCACGGAAACCTGCATCGACCGCGCCGGCAGTTGCGCCGTGATCCCGGTCAGCGGAGTGCCGAAGCCGGCGCCCGGCGCCGCGCCGTTGCCCCACGTCCCGCTGTAGGCCACGAAGTTGGCGTGGTTGAACACGTTGAACGTCTCCACCCGCGCCACCGCGCTCAACCGTTCCCCGGCGAACGCGAACGCGCGCTCCAGGAAGGGCGAGACATCGTACGTCGCGCTGCCGCGCCCCGTATTGCGTCCGATCACGGCACCGTTGACCACCGGACGGTCCGCCGTCGCGCCCGGATCCCCGCTGTTATTCGCGCCCGTCACGATGTTGTACGGCAGCCCCGAAGCCAGCGTCGTCACGCCTCCGAAGTGCACCTGCCCGGGCAGCACGTATACGCCGCTCAGCACGAAGCGGTGCCGCTGGTCGTAGATCGCGTTGCCGTACTCCACGCGCCCCGTGAAGTTCGGATCGTTCGGCGCCTGCCCCGGCACGTCCGGGTCTACCGTGTTCAAGGTGTGCGACCACGTATAGCTGGCCAATACGGTGAGCTTGCGGCTGAACCGCCGGCTCAGGTTCACGTCCAAAGCGTGATAGCTGGCGAAGCCGTCGTTCACGTCGCTGGTGATCACGCTGTACGGCGGTTGCGGATTGGACGCCGCCGCCGGATTGCAGGTCAGGTTGTGCGCGGCGTACCACTGGATCCAATACGGACGGGTGCAGTTCGCCGCCTGCGCGCTGCGCACCTGCCCGGGTTGCGTGCGGACGAAGGACGCCGGCGGGTCCACATCGCGCGGACGGTTGATCCGGCTCGTGTGCGATCCCACGTAGTCCACGCTCAGCACCCACTCCCGCGCCACGCGATGCTGGATGCCGAAGTTCCACTGGTTCGCCCGCGGATTGAGCAGCGCATTCTGGTAGCCGATGAGCGCCAGGACCGGGAAGAACTGGTTCAGGTACGCCGCCTGTCCCGGACGCACATAGAGCGTTCGCAAGGGCACGCTCGCGCCCGCTGGAAACGCGGGCAAGGGCGCCGCCGCTACGCTCGCCGGAAAGCCCACCTGTCCCGGAGTGGCGGTGTAGTTGAAGACGCCCGTAGGCCCGGTGAGCGCCCAGTTCGCCGCCGCGTTATCCGGTATCTGCGAGTAATACGTTCCGAAGCCGCCGCGCACCACCGTGGCGCCGGCGCCCTTCACGTTCCAGGAGAATCCCACTCGCGGTGAGAAACTCCGCGCCGCATCGGTGAACGTCTGCCGCTCGTAACGCAGCCCCACGTTCAGCGTCAGGTCGTCGCGGGCGCGAATGTCGTCCTGCGCAAACAGCGCCCACAGCGTATCGTCCACCGTGTAGGACGCGTTGCCGTAGCTCTGCGTATAGCTGCGGACGTTGCGGATATCGCCGGTGTACGCCGGGCTCTCGCAGAAACTCAGCGCCCCCGTGCACGGGTTGTATAGGAACTGCCCCATGTAAATCGGACCGCCGAATTCCTTGCCGTCGCCGCCGTTGTGCGCGTGAATCACGTCGAATCCCGCGCGCACCTGGTGCCGCCCCCACGATCCCGACACCGTATCGTTCACCTGGTATTGGCGGTTGAGCAGCAGCGCCGATTGCGACGTGCCCGTCGTGAACGTGCCGCCCGCCGAGATCGGCACCTGGTATTGCGTGCCGTACACCGCCGGATCGAATTGCGTGATCGGCGACGCCAGTTGGAACTGCACCCGCACGTTGTTGATCACCGACGCGCTCAGCACCGCCGTCTCGCCGAGTTGCGCCGAGTACGTCCGCCGGCGGAAGATACGCCCCGCCGAGGGCAGATTGTTGCCGCCCACCGCGCCGCTCGGATTCGTGTCGTGAAAACCGTCCAGGTTGCCGCGGAAGAAGAGGTTGTTCTTTTCGTTGATCTGGTGGTCCAGCCTCACGAAGCCCAACCACCCGCGATAATGCCCCACGAAGATCCCCGGCGCCACCGGCGAAGTCACCGGCGATCCCCGGTCCTCGCGGCTGAATTCGCCCGCCGCGAAGAAGTGCGTGCTCGCGCCCAGCGGTCCGCCCAGCGACGCCGCCGATTGCCCCAGAGAATCGCTCGTCCACTGGTTGCCGCTGGTCGCGCTCGCGGCATTGAACCCGCTCAACGCCGCCGAGGTCGCGTTCGGGCGCCACAACTCCAGCACCTCGCCGTGCAGCCTGTCGCCGCCGCTGCGCGTCACGATGTTCACCACTCCGCCCACGCTCGCCCCGTATTCGGCGCTGAACGCGTTCGCCAGCACGTTCATCTCTTCCACCGCCGTCACCGGCAGCGTGCTGAACATCGTCTGCCGGCCCCAACTGTCGCTGTTGCTGGCGCCGTCGGTTTCAAACCACGCCTGCCGCCGTCCGGCGCCGTTGGTCGTGAACAGCGTCTGATTGATGAAGACATCGCCCTGCGCGATCGCCGGACGGTTGGCCGCGTTCAACAGCGGTGCGTTCGTCAGGCGCCGCCCGAGCAGCGGCAACTCGCGGATCTGTTCGCCCGCCAGGCTCGTGTTCACCTGCGGCGCGTCCGTTCGCACTTCGCCCGCCGCCCCCGTCACCACTACCGATGTCTTCGCGCCCGCCACCGCCATCTCCAGCGTGACCGTCGCGGTGGTCCCGCCCGCCAGCATGATTCCCTCCACGCGGGCATCCGCGAATCCGCTCCGCGACGCCGTGACTTCGTAGGCGCCCGCCACCGGCAGTCCGGCGATCGAAAACGCGCCCGACGCGTCGGACAGCCCCGTCCGCTCCAGGCCCGTCTGGCGATTGCGCGCCTGAATCCGCGCGCCGCCCACGGCGCCGTGGCTTTGGTCCGTCACCCGCCCTTGAATCGCCGCCGTATCCGGCGTCTGGGCGCGCGCGCACCACATCAATACGAAGAACACGATGGACTTTCGCATGGCGAGACTAGCCCCAGAGTACGGCAGCCCGCGACCCTACTACCATCGGTCGTAGTTGGCGGTCAACGCGCCGCGTAGTCCCACTCGGCGGCGCCGCGCTCCAGCAACTGCGGCAAGTCCTCGCTTAGAAGGAATCCCGCGTTCACCAGCCGCTGCGCCGCCGCTGCGAACTTCTTCAGGTACTCCTCGCGGCCGCTATAGCGCTCCGCAATCGACGGCCGCGGATCGTCCGATTTCTCCCGCTCCGCAGCCGTCCGCGCCAGGGGAATCCACGAGCCTTGCAGGGCCGCAAGCTCGTCCGGCGCTCCCGTCTCCGGCGCGCGCAGGTTCCATCCCGTGTACGTGGCCAGCGGCTCGGCGATCTCCGGCATGCGAATGCCGCCGAGGTCGTTGCCGCCGGCATCCACCTGCGGCACCAGCGCGGGAAACGGCCGCCCCAGCTTCGGCGGCTCGATGGTGACGATGCCCTTCGCGCGGAACTCGCGGCCGTAGTCCTCCCGCCGCGCCCGCTGAATGCGCGCCGGAAACGCAATCCCGGGAATCTTCGGGAACCGTACCGCGCTCAACTCCACCAGTTCGCCCGCCGCGATCCGCGGATACACCGATGCCGGCGGCGCGTTCCCTTCCCCTACCCACGCGTTCATCGCGCCCAGCAGCGCGCGGAAACACATCGTGTACGGATTCGGGTTGCCCGCGTTCTGCGTCCCGGCGCGCCGCGGCGGAAACGCCGCCGGACCATGTGTCCCGCCCGCGAAGAAATAGATCCGCGTGCCGGGCGCGAGCGCGGCGTCGCGCTTTCCGTCCGGGGTGATGTGGATCAGGCTTGCGCTGCGTCCGTAGTATTCGTGCGAGGAGTACGTGTAGAAAATCCTCGGGCGCTGCTCCGTGCCGAGCGCGTGCGTCAGGAGGCCGTCGCGCAACCCGCTCGCCGGATCGGTTTCCTCCAGGTCCGTGAACGGGAAGCGGTCCACCGGGTACAGCGAATTGGAGTGCTCGCCGCTCACCCGCCCCGGCTGCGCGAAGCGAACGTCGAAGCTGCCCATACCCCCGCCGGCCACATCGGCCCACACGCCATCGAAGACCCGCCCTCCGCGCTCGTCGCGGTTGAACCCGCGGTACAGGAAATCGCGCAGAAATCGCCCGCTCTGCGAAATCCCGAATCCGATTGTGCGCGTCAATCCGCCGTAACTCGTCCCGCCCCTCGCGTACGCGGTGAAATCGCGCACCGCGGCCATCCCGAGTCCCGCGACCGGCGGGTCCGCCGACTCGTATACCAGTTCGTACAACCGCCCCGGCTCGAATCCCTGCTCCAGGACCACGATGCTGCCGCCCTCGATGTGCCACGCCTCGCGCCGGATCGCCTGCCGAGCGCCATCGGCCCGGTCGCGCACGGTCAAGGCAAGCCGCGCATCGTCGGGGTCCAGCACGCGATACGCGCGGTGCCCCCGTTCGGCCACTGAGTGGCGCGTCTCCCGCCGGTCCGTGAGAATTTCGGCGCGGACCAACCCGCGCACGCCGCGCGCCTCCGGCACGTACACCTTCAGCACGTTCGGCCCGTCCAGTAAATCGAATTGCCAGCCGATCTCCGCGACCGTGTATCCGCGCTCCATCAGGAAGCGTTCGCCGAACGCCGCCGCCGCGCGGGCACTCCCCCGATTCGGGATGTCCACCAGCAGCGTGCCGTTCGCCGCCTGCGGCCGCAGCAGCAGCACGTCCGCGGAAAATTCCACTTGCCCCGCCGCGTTGCGCGGCGCTCGGGCCAGGTCCGTGATCGCGCGATTCACCGGCAGCGCCGGATCCACCGCGAAGTACACCTTCTCGACGATTCGCTCGAAGCCGTTTTGCGCCGCGCGGGACACCGTCTCCACGCGAACCACCGCCGCGCGCAACGCGCCGGCGCTCAGCCACAGCAGCAGTAGAAAACGTATCGGGACCATATGCGCCGCGCCGTAGCGGCCGATTCAGCGTAGCAGATCTTCCAGCTGAATCCGCGTGCCGGTCCTGGCGTCGCGGTACTTCACGATCACCGGCGTGTACACGCTGATGCCCCACTCCTTGCCCGGTCCGCGCGGGATCGCCCGCGACCCGGCGATCACCACCGCGCCCTCCGGCACCACCAGCGGCGCATCGTCCGTCGCGCGATGGATCGTCTCGCGCACCAGGTCGTACACCGGAGTCGAGCGGTTCAGGATCGTGCCCGTTCCCAGCACCGCGCGCGTCTTCACCACCGTGCCTTCGTACACCCCGCAGTTGCCCCCGATCAGCACGTCGTCTTCGATCACCACCGGCAGCGCGCCCACCGGTTCCAGCA
>JBBIQR010000289.1:0-2838 GCA_037442245.1 Candidatus Solibacter sp.
CATGGCGGGCCTGCTGCGCATCCGGCGGCTGGGGATCGCGGGATACCGTCCGGTGGTGGTGGGGCTGACGTGCGAGCGGATGGACGAGAACATGGCGGGGTACATTTCGGCGGGGGCGGCGGCGCGGCGCTTCTGCCGGTGGTACATGCAGTGGCTGTACTTTCCGCTATTCGACCACCACATTGCGAACTCGCGGCACACGGCGGGGGAGTTACGCGACGCGTCGTTCGGGCACCGCAAACGGCGGGGGGTGTGGATTCTGCCGATGGGGGCGGATTGCGAACTGTTCACGCCGCGGCGGAAGAGCGCGGAGTTCCGGGGGTGGCTGGAGAAGCGTTCGGGCGCGCCGGAGCGGGCGACGCTGCTGATTTACGCGGGGAGGCTGGCGCCGGAGAAGAACCTGGATCTGCTGGTGGAGACGATGCGGCTGCTGGAGCAGCGGCGCGGGGCGCAGTTTCACCTGCTGATCGCGGGGGACGGCGGGATGCGGGAGAAGCTGGAGCGGGAGTGCGGGCGGGATCTTCCGGGGGCGGTGTGTTTCCTGGGGCACGTGCGGGAGCGGGGGATGCTGGCGGACATGTACGCCAACGCGGACGGGCTGGTGCATCCGAATCCGCGGGAGCCGTTCGGGATCGCGCCGCTGGAGGGGATGGCGTCGGGGCTGCCGGTGATCGGGCCGGACAGCGGGGGAATCACGTCGTACGCGAACCGGGAGAACGCGCTGCTGGCGGCGGCGGCCGGGGAGGCGTTCGCGCGGGCGGCGGTGCGGCTGCGGGAGGAGGCGGGGCTGGCGGAGCGGCTGGCGGGGGGGGGGGGGCGGGCGACGGCGGAACGTTTCGCGTGGCCGGCGGTGGCGAACGCGTTCTTTGCGCTGTACGACGAAATGTACGAAGCGGCGCAGAGCGGGAGAGAGGAGCCCGCGGTGGCGCCGGCTTTTTATTCGAGCGATTCGGAGCAGCGGCAGATGCTGGGGTGGGAATGGTAGCGCGGACAGGGAGGGGAGCGGCATGATTTCGCGGAGAGGATTCGCGCGGGTGGCGGCGGGCTGGGGCGCGGCGCTAGGCGGGTTGCGGGGCGCGACGGGCGGCGGGCTGCGATGGGAGGCGGAGCGCGCGCCGCGGGTGAGCCTGGTGCGGCAATACCGGGCGGACGCGCAGGTGCTATTGTTCGGCATCCCGCTGCTGAAGCGCGCGGGCGTGGGCGGGTGGTGTGGCGGGAGTTCGACGCGGAGGGTGCGCGGCTGCTGGAATTCAGCGGGTACTCGAAGCCGGAGCGGGCTGCGGGGTTGAACCGGGTGGGGTTCCTGCGGGAGATGGCGCGGATGGAGCCGGCGGGCGCGGGCGAGTGCCTGTATTTCGGATTGATGACGGCGTCGCCGGAAGAGACCGCGGACGAGGCGCGGAAGGCGCTGCGGGCGGCGGCGAAGGAGAGCTCTACACGGCGATCGAAGCGCGCATCGGCGGGGGCGGAGAAGACGGTGACGGCGGAAGCGGGCGGCACGCAATCGTTTCTGCAGGAACTGGCGAACCTGCTGGCGCGGCGGGGCGGGGAAGGGCGCTACCTGTACAACGGGCGCGCGTACCGGATTCATCTGGAGCGGAGCGCGGACGGAGGGGCGGCGAAATACTTCCGGGAACGCGGGCTGGTGACGGGACAAACGCAGGTGGCGCGGGTGAGCGGGCGGGTGCGGCGGGAAGCGGGCGGGCGCGAGAGCGAGTTCCGGCTGTGGGTGGCGGAGGGGACGGAGCGTCCGCTGCCGTTACGAATCGAGTATCAGCCGAAGCCGTATCTGCGGCTGGCGTTCGAGGCGGAGGCAGGGACGGCGCCGGATACAGGCAGGGCGGGAAATGTTTTTGCGAACTGATTACGCGGCTGCCGCCGAATTGTAACCACCGGCGGGGGAAGCTGGAATCGCCAGGGAGGATTCCATGCGCGAAAGCATCGTCCGGTTCGAGTGGCGGGAGACGGCGGCGACGCAGGGTTACGAAAACGGCGTGTGCCTGCACGGGCACACGATGCACTCCGAGGAGTGCCTGTCGTTTCTGCCGCGGTACCTGCACCAGGTTCCGGGGATTTCGCAGATTGTGAGCCACTACGAGCGGCGGCGGGGAGTGGACTTCGCGCGCGCGTGGTGGACGCCGCCGCTTTCGCCGGCGGCGGCTCTCGGGCTGGAGCGGGAGCAGATTGCGGGGCTGGGGCTGCGGGCGATGGTGTCGCTGACGGATCACGACAACATCGAGGCGTGGCGGACGCTGAGCGTGACGGCGGACCCGGCGGAAGCGCCGCCGGCGGTGGAATGGACGGTGCCGTACGAGCGGACCTTCTTCCACATCGGGGTACACAACATTCCGCGCCACGCGGTGAGGGAGTGGATGGCGGCAATGGCGGAATACACTGCCGCGCCGGACGCGGGCACGCTGCCGGCGATCCTGGACGAATTCGCGCGGGTGCCGGACGTGCTGGTGGTGCTGAATCACCCGTTCTGGCTGGAGGAAGGCGTGGTGGAGGAAGAGCACCGGCGCGCGCTGGAGCGGCTGCTGCGCGAGTGCCTGGGGTGGCTGGACGCGTTCGAGCTGAACGGGACGCGGACGTGGAAAGAGAATGCGGAGACGGTGGAACTGGCGAACGCGCACGGGCGTCCGCTGATCAGCGGGGGCGACCGGCACGCGTGCGAACCGAGCGCGTGCATCAACCTGACGAACGCGCGCAGCTTCGCGGAATTCGCCGATGAAATTCACGCCGGGCGGAGCCACATCCTGTTCCTGCCGCAGTATCGCGAGCCGATGGCGCAGCGGATGCTGGACGCGGCGCGGGACATACTGGCGGCGTATCCGGAGT
>JBBIQR010000289.1:2961-6186 GCA_037442245.1 Candidatus Solibacter sp.
GTGGAGCGAGCGGATTTTCTATCGGGGGGAGGACGGGGTGGCGCGGTCGCTGAAGGAAATCTGGCAGGGGCGGGAGCCGTGGGTGCCGGCGGGAGCCGCGGCGGCAGTGCGGTTTCTGGCGGGCAACCATCTGCGACCGGTGCTGCGGCGGCTGGCGCCGGAGCGGGGGGAGATGCACTCGTGAAGAAACGGATCGCGCGGCTGCGCGCGGCACTGGAGGAGATTCCGGCGGAGGAGGCGGCGCTGCTGCTGGCGGTGGGGCTGGTGCTGGGAGTGTTTCCGGTGATGGGGTGTCCGACGGTGCTGTGCCTGGGGGCGGCGCTGGGCTTGCGGCTGAACGTGGCCGCGCTGCAGGCGCTGAACCAGGCCACCTCGCCGCTGCAACTGGCGCTGTTGGTGCCGCTGGAGCGCGCGGGGGCGCGGTTGTGCGGCGCGGGCGCGGTGCTGCCGGGAGGGAAGCTGGGTGCGGCGGCGGGGCACGCGGTGGCGGGATGGGCGTGCATCTGCGTGCCGGCGGGACTGGTGCTGTACGGCGCGCTGCTGATGGCCGCGAGGACTACGCGGCGTGCATGGCCGGATCCGGCCGGGAGCCGCTGACGCCATCGAGGATGCGGCCGAGCATATCGGGGATTTCGAAGACGGCGCGGTTGCGGGTGGCGGCGGCGCGGTCGCGGTAGCGGGCGAGGTTTTCGGGCGCGAGCAACTCGCGCACGGCGGGGAGCAGGTCGCGGGAGAAGCTCTCGACGGCGATTCCGGCGCCGATTTCGCGGACCCATTCGGCGTTGTAGCGCTCGTGGGCCATGGTCCACGCGTTGCTTTGCACGATGACGGGCAGCTTCCTGGCGAGGGCTTCGCTGATGCTGCCGGGGCCGGGCTTGCCGATGAAGAAATCGGCCAATTCCATGTAGAGCGGGATTTCGCGGGTGAAGCCCTCGACGAAGATGGGGACGCGGGGAGGGAGCGCGCGCAGTTGGGCGGCGACGGCGTCGTTGCGTCCGCAGAGGAAGATGAGCTGCAGGCCGCTATCGGGGTGGTTGAGCGCGTGGGCGATGCGGAGCATGGCGGTGGAGCCTTCGCCGCCGAAGAGGACGAGGGCGGTGGGGCGGGCGGGGTCGAGACCGCGGCGGACGCGTTCGGCGGCGCGGTCGATGGCGAGGGGCTCATAGAAGCGGGGATGGAGGATCATGCCGGAGGCTTCGAGGATGCGGGAGGGCGGCAGACCGATGCGGCGCGCCTGTTCGACGGCGCGTGGGGAGCCGCAGATGACCCACTGATCGATGCGCTCGATCCAGAAATGGGGCGGGTAGTCGGCGATATCGGTGAGGAGGGTGACGTAGGGGGTGCCGGGCCAGACGCGGTCGAGGGATTGTTTGAGGGCGCGGTTGTAGTGGGGGATGAGGGAGAGGACGAGGTCGGGGCGCTGGCCGCGCCAATAGCTTTGGAGGATGCCGACCTGGGAGGGATGGGAGACGCGGATGAGGCCGTGCATGACGGGGATGAGCTGCCGGGTGCCGAGGGTCCAGCCGCGGCGCAGCATGATGTTGTAGACCTCCTGGAAGCGGATGCCGGTGGATTTGCGGATGAAGTCGATGGAATCGAGCAGGTCCTGGATGCAGACGAGCTCGATGTCCCAGGGGCGGTCCTGGAGGCGCGCGACTTCGCAGAGCGCGTTGGCGGCGGCGCGGTGGCCGCCGCCGGAATCGATGTAGATCAGGGTGATTTTGGCGCGCTTCAATTGGTTTCTCCGAGCTTGTGGAGGAGTTCGCGGGCAGCGGCGGCGGTGGGCTGGCCGCCCTCGGGTTCCTGGGAAAGATAGATGCGGAGGTAGCGTTCGGCGCGGCTGGGGTCGCGTCCGGCGGCGAGGAGGATTTCGGCGGCGCGGTAGCAGGGCAGGGGATCGTCGGGCACGGCGCGGGCGGCGTCGTCGAGGGTGCGGTCGAGGGAAGTGAAATCGGGGCGCGCGGCGTAGACCTGGGCGAGAACGGCCCAGGCGGCGGAGCGGTCCGGATCGAGCGCGATGGCCTGGCGGGCGAGGGATTCGGCGGCGGCGTCGTCGCGATGGGCGGGCGCGAGGTCGAAGGCTGCGAGGGTGGCGAGGGCCTTGTACGAAGGGGGACGCAGGGCGGCGGCGCGGCGGAGGAGGGCGGCGGCGCGCGGGGCGTCGTCGCGGGAGCCGGCGATGCGGGCTTCGGCGAGCAGGCCTTCGGCGGGATCGATGGCGGCGATGCGGCGGGCGACGTCCGCGGCTTTGCGCAGGTCGCCGCCGACGATGCCGGGCGCGACGACGTAGTATTCGAGCAGATCGCGCAGGGCCTGGACGTCGTTGGGGTCGAGCGCGAGGGCGGCGTCGATTTCCCTGCGGAAGCGGCGCGCGATGCCGATTTGCTGGAAGATATTGGCGCGCTGGGCGAGGATGCCCTGGACTTCGGCGAGCTGGCGGTGGTAGCGGGCGACGCCGGGATCGAGGCGGACGGCATCGGCGGCGAGATCGAGGGGGGAGGTGACGTCGCCGAAGGCATAGCGGACCTGAGAGAGGAGGAACGAGGCCTCGGGATCGCGCGGGTCCTGGTGGATGCGGCGTTCGACGATGGCGCGGGCGCGCTTCCAGTGTCCGGCGGCGATCAATTTCGCGGCATCGGTATCCTGCGCGAGAACCAGGGAGGGCACGAGCAGTAACACGAATGCGCGCACGTTTCAGGATGACCCGCGGACGGTTTCAGGCGCGTAACAGCGCGGTGAAGAATTGGTCAGGGGTCAGCGGGCAGCGGGCAGGGGTCAGCGGGCAGCGATCAGCGATCAGCGGGCAGCGATCAGCGATCAGCGGTCAGCGACGATGCGGTCGAAAGCATGGTATATAAAAGCCAACAGGATGGCCGGGCGGTGAAAGATTTCCATGAACTAAAGGTCTGGCAGAAGGCGCATCAGGTGACTCTGGCGGTATACCAGATCACGGCCGGTTTTCCGCGCGAAGAACTGTACGGGCTGACCAGTCAACTGCGGCGATCGAGTGCTTCCATCGCCGCCAATCCGGCGGAAGGGTGTGGGCGGCACGGGGATGCTGAGTTCGCCCGCTTTTGCTCGATCGCCATGGGATCGGCGAGCGAACTCGAATATCACCTGCTGCTGGCCAAGGATCTGAAGTTGATCAAGCCCAAGGATCATGCGGAGCTCTCCGATGGCGCAACGGAGGTGAAGCGTATGCTGACCGGGCTGTTTCAAAAGCTG
>JBBIQR010000290.1:0-6183 GCA_037442245.1 Candidatus Solibacter sp.
CTGGACGAAGCCGCCGAAGCAGGCGTCCATGCGGTGAATGCGGGAGGCGTAGGGGGCGTACAAAGAGCCGTAGGAGGCGCTGTCCACCGGCCGGGCCTGCTCGCGGTTGATGACGGAGATGTGGATGTCCTGCGGCTGGGTGTAGGCGAAGACCGGGCCGGCGGCGGGGTCGTAGGTATCGAGGCGGCCGCGCAGTTCGGCCAGCGAATCGCAGAGGCGGTAGTTCATGGTGTCGCGCCCGGCGTCCAACTCGACCTGGTGCGGCGATGGTTTGACGATGACCCGCAGGATGGTATCCATGCTGATGAAACTGCGGTAGCCCTCGGCCTCGGTGAGTTTGGCGAGAGCGTTCATGGGGTAGAAGGGCGTGACGTACTGCTGGTGCAGCAGCATGCCGCCGGCCCAGATGGAAGGCTCGGCCAGACCGGTGCCGCCGTAGCGGGTGAAGGCCTTGCGGAAGACGGTGCTCTCGCGGGCGAAGGCGTCGATGGCCGGGGTGAAGCGGACGGCGCTGTTATAGACGCCGAGGTAATCGCGGCGCAGGCTATCGACGACGATGATGAAGATGTTGGGCTTGGGTCCGGAGCCGGGAATGAGTTTGCCGGCGGGTTCGAGGGACACGGGCGCGGTGGGGACGGAACGGGGAATGTTGGTATTGCGCGCGAGGAAGCGGTAGAAATCGCCGTTGCGCGGGGCCGAGGAGAGGGCGTCGCGGATCATGCGGAAGGAGGGGTCGAAGCCGGCGTAGGATTCGAGGACGGCGGCGACCTCGGGCTTGTGCGAAACCTGCGCGGCCATCACGCGGTAGACCGGCATGGTCATGGCGGCCCAGAAAAGGATGGCGATGCGGCCGTCGGGGCCATCGCCGCGGCGCGGCGCGACGGCGTAGAGGTAGGCGAACGCGAGCACCCAGATGGCGCAGGCGGTAAGCTTCTGGAACATGTAGTTCCAATCCATCACGGCGGTGTGGACGGCGAGGGTCCATGCGGCGAAGGCGAGCAGCACGAGGGGCGCGGGCTGCAGCCAGCGGTTGCGGAGCACCGGCAGGGAAACGGCCTTCAGGGCGAGAGCGAGTCCGCCGGTGGCGCCCTCGCGCGGAGTCCAAAGCCGCAGGCTCAAGCCGGCGATGGATGCCAGGATGCCGGCGGAGAGCAGCGCGCTATAGGCATCCGCGGACTGCCCGTCGAAGGAGAGCGGATGGAAGACGAGCATCCGCAGGATCACGAAACCGGTGGCGGCGGTGAACAGGTTGGAGAAAACGAATTCGGCGGGCGAGGGCCAGGGGGTCAGGCTGGCGAGCGAGCGGACGAGGTTCAGAGCCGCGAAGAGCACGCCGAAGATCAGCAGGTGGCAGAGCGTTGTGGCGCCTAGCGCGGGGAGTTGGCCGATGGGGTTGGCGCCGGCGCGGACCCAGGACACGCAGCCGTAGACGATGGAGAGGAACATCGCGGTGTGCCAGGAGGCGCGGAAGATGCGGCGGTCGTCCTCCTTGCGGTAGTCGAGCCACTCGATCCGGCGGGCGTGACCCAGGGCGTCGAGCGCGGCCAAACAGAAGAGGGGCGCGAGCGCGGCGAACGCGATGGTCAGGCTCGATGCGTCGTTGCGCAGCGAGGCCATCACGGGATAGCGGGCGAGGGCCACGCCGGCGGCGGCGTGCATGGCGGTGAAGAGGATGGCCGCCCAACGGGTGCGAGGGCGGCGGAAGTCCGGGAGGATGGTGGCGACGGCGGCGGCGAGCACGAGCCAGTAGAGTTGCGCGTGGGCGCGGCCGAACCAGGTGGCGGCGGCGAGCAGTCCGCCTTTGTGCACCTGCTGGTAGGTGAAGGGGATGTAGGCCAGCAGGGCGTAGAGCGAAGAGAGCAGCGCGAAGGCCGCGACCAGGGCGCGTCCGGCGACGAGGAGGAAGCGGCTCATCGCATCCTCCGGTTGAGGGCGAGGAGGCCGTTCGCGGCGTCGCGGTCACCGGGATTGATCTGGAGCGCGCGGCCGTAGCGCGCGGCGGCTTCGCGGTACCGGCCCTGGGACGCGTCGATCTGGCCGAGCAGGGTCTGGAAATCGGCGTAATCGGGCGAAAGCTCGGAGCCTTCGAGAAGGTAGCGGCGCGCCTGCGAGGGGTTGCCGGAAACCTTGGCCACGAGACCGGCCACAAGCAGGGCATCGGGGTTCTTCGGCGAGGCGCGGAGCACGCGGGCGTCGAGGCGGCGCGCATCGGCGACGCGGCCCATGCGCAGTTCGGCGCGGGCGAGTCCGAGCAGGCAATCGGGGTTGGCGGGGCTCTTTTCGAGCGCCTTGCGGTAGATGGCCGCGGCCTGGGGGTAATCGGCAGTCATCTCGCGGGCGTGGGCGAGTTCGAAGAGGGTGTCGTGCTCGTAGGGGTCGTAGGTGAGGCAGCGCTCGAGCGCGGCGATGGCCTCGTCGCGGCGGCCCAGTTTCCAATAGGCCTGGCCGATATCCGGGCAGGCTTCGATCGGCAGCGGTGCCTGCTCGATGAACTTCTCCCAGTACTCCGACTCTTCCTTGTAGCTGCCGAGGCGGTGGTAGATCTGGGCTAGCGCCTGGCTGTACACGTAGTTCGCGGGATAGGCGCGGTAAAGCCGAAGCGCCGGCGCGAGCGCCTGTTGATACTGGCCGGCGCCCATCAGTTGGCGGCTGCGGGCGAGCAGCGCGCGCGACTCGTCCACGGTGAGCTGCCCTTCGATACGGGTGCCTTCGGCGACGGTGCCCAGCCGGGGGATGTACGGATTCACTACCAGGTCCACGAACAGGAACAGGACGATCGAGGGGGGCAGGGTGCGGCGCGCGATGGTGAAGGGGCCGGCCATCAGAACCGGTAGTACATGGTGGATTGCAGGATGTAGTGTTCGAGCGCGACACCGTGGAGGCGGTCCTCGAGCGCGAGGCCCACCAGCAGGTCCGACATCCAGTGGAGGCCGAGGCTTTTGCGCCACTGGACGTATCCGGAGAGGGCCTTCAAGGACGCGAGTTCCTCGCGGCTGCGCGGGTCGAAGGGCGAGGCGCCGGTGCCGAACCGGAAATCGACGTAGTCGCCGGGATGGCGGAGGAAGCGGCGGGCGGAGAGGCTGACGGAGTGGCTCACGCCGAGGGCGTCGGGGGTCAGGTAAACGCGGGTGGTGAGCAGCCAGTTGCCGAGGTACTTGCCGAGAGAGCCGGTGTAGAGATTGGTGTACTGGGCGAAGCCGTACTTGCGCCAGCCGGCGGACATTTCCATGCCGGCGGGGAGGCTTTGGAAGATTTCGGCGCCGAGGCGGTAGTTGGGGAAAAGGACGCCGTCGGCCGAATAGCCGAAGGCGAGGTAGGCGTAGGTGCCGTGGCGCAGGTGCGGGTAGAAAGTGAGCTCGGTGATGTTGCTGTGCAGCCCGTAGCGGTCGGCGCGGGAGAATTCGGCGCCGACGGTGCCGAGCGCGGTGCCGCGGGTGATATCGAAGTCGCTCTCGTTCCAGCTTCCGGCGCCGTGATTGAACCACTCGAAGGTGCGGGTGAAGCTGGCCTTCCATTGCTCGAGGGACTCGCGCAGGCTGCGCTCCTCGGCGAGAGCGTCCTGGTTGGTGGGATCGTCGACCAGCAGTTGGTTGATGGCTTCGAGGGCTTCGCGGTCGCGGTTCTGGGCGCGGAGGGCACGGGCTTTGGCATAGAGCAGGCGGGTATCGGAGCCTTTGCGCTCGAGCACGCGCGAGGCGATCTGTTCGGCGCGCTCGGGGTGTTTCGACCAGAGCTCGACGTTAATCAGGCCGGTGATGGCGTCGGTGTAATCGGGGTGTTTGGCGAGGACGGCCTCGAATTCGCGGCGGGCGTCATCGTAGCGGCCGTCCCAGCTCAGCATCAGGCCGTGGAGGACGCGCGCGTCGGCGTCGGCGGGGTCGGTCTGGAGGTGGTCTTCGAGCAGCCGGATGGCGGCGGCGCGCTGGCCGCGCGCGGCGAGGGCGCGGGCGTCCTCGAGGATGCCGGCGCGCGCCGGCGCCGCCAGGAAGGTCAACGCCAGGGCCGCCAGCACGGTCGCCAGCAGCAGTCTCCACACCCGGCGGGCGGTCGCACACCTAGCCCGCACTTCTCACACTCCTTCTGCCGCGGCGCGCGATAAGGCCGTGTCTACTTCGTTGCGCTCGCTCACCGTGCTCGACATACAGTCGAGTATGCCTCCGCGCGCTGAGCTTCGCGCGCCTCGTATCCACGGCCTTCTCACGCGCCTCGTCGACGAACGGGTGTGAGAAATGCGGGCTAGCCATAGCGACGATTTTGCCGTGCCCGCGGGAAGCCGGTCCAGACCTCTTTGGTTTCGCGGTGCTGTTGACGGAAGTTATGAGCGTAACCGGACGGGTCAGGGCTCCGGATGGGGCCGGGAGTGGAGCGTGGCGGGGTCGATGGGGAGGAGCCCGTCGAGGGACGCGAACTGCGTGGCGGCGAACGCGGGATCGGAGGGCGCGAGGTCGTCGAACCACAGGAGCGGATGTCCCTCCCGAAGCAGGCGCCATTGCAGGCCGCGCAGGGTCTGGTGGACGCTGACGATTTCGCGCGGGTCGCGGCGCAGTCGAAGGGCGTAAACGGCGAGCCAGCCGCCGGCCTCGCCGATGGCCCACTCGGTGGGGTGCAGCCGGTAGGCTCCGTTGGTGATGTGGGTGGCGCCGATGTTTTTGGCGGCGGCCAGCAGGTTGGGCACGTCGCGCGAGATGAGGGCGCCGAACGGCACCTGGTAGGGCTTGGAGCGGGGCAGAGGTTGATGCGGGCCGCAGCCGTGGATATCGATCGGGTAGGAGCCGATGGCGGCGGTGTCGTCGAAAGGGGCGGCGCGCGCGCCGGCTTGCCACGGCTCGGCCACATCCTGCTCGCGCACGATGCGCAGGGCGGCCATGCGGCGCGCTTCCCGGATGTACGGGTACTGGGAGAGGCCGTCGGCGGTACCCAGCACGCCGGTTTGGAACGCGAGCTCGGGGTATCCGGCGCCGCCTTCGTCGCGCGGTGCTTCGTGCTGAATCCACCAGGCGAAGCCGAGGGCCACCTGCTTGCCGTGCTGGAGGGCGCGGGCGGCGGAGAGCGGATCGTCGGAGAGGAAGCCGGGGTCGCAGACGTCGTTGCCGGGCCAGTTGATCATGGAGAGAGATTCCGCGCGCCCGGCGAACTGTTCCGCGTCGATCAGGCGGCGGTAGTCCCAGAACGAGCCGGGCGTGCCGGGAAGCCGGGCGAACATGGCGTAGCGAAGAAGGCGGCCCTGCCCGTAGTCGATGACGAAGCGGAACTGGCGCCGCGCGCTTTCATAATCCGCGGGACGGCGGACGGCGATGCCCGGTGCGGCGCCGCGCGCCAGCACAAAGGGATAGGTGAAGCTTTGCAGGGCCGCGGGATCGGCGGCGGCGGGCGCATCGGGTTCGCCGGTCTGCGCGCGGGATTCGGCGCCGGTGCGGAAGCCGGCGCCGGCAAGCGGCAGCAGGTCGCCGAGTTCGGTGGCGTCGATGAAAATCTTCCCGCGCAGTTCGGTGAAGCGGCGGTCTTCGAAGCCGTAGACCACGAGGGCGGCGAGACGGTTGCCGGCGCGCGCCGCGGCCACCGGCGCGGTGCGCAGCAGGACGCGCAGCGTGTGATTCGCCCGATAGGGCGCGAGCATCCGATCCAGCACGTCCACCGCGACCTCCGGCTCGAAACAGAGCGCGCTGACCCAGCAGCGGCCGGGATTGACGTGTCCGGCGCGCGCCTCGGGTTTAAGCGACCCGGCGTAAGCGGCGCGAATGCGGGCGCGGAGTTCGAGGTAAGTGCGGGTGGCGCCGGTGGTTTCGATCCAGCGGTTCTCATCGAGGGCGGAGACGCCCTGTGACGTCATCTGGCCGCCGAGCCAGCGGGTGGGCTCGGTGAGGCAGACATGGAGTCCGCCGCGGGCGCCGGCGAGGGCGGCGGCGACTCCGCCGGGACCTCCGCCCGCGATCACCAGTTCGCAATCGATGCGCGGGATTTTGGCCGGGCGCGCGAGGGTGAGGACGGCCGCTGCGGGATCGCCCTGCGCGGGCACGGCCAGAGGATCGAGGATGCGGTACGGCGCCGCGGCGAACGCGGGAGCCGGCCGGGTCAGGAGCAGGAGTAAGAGCAGCATTCGATGTCGCGATCGGGCGAGCGGCGCTTGCCTAGAAACCTTTTGCCACGTTCGCGGGCGAGTGTCAATCGCCGGCGCCGCTGTTA
>JBBIQR010000291.1:0-6183 GCA_037442245.1 Candidatus Solibacter sp.
TCGCCGCCGCGATTCCCCCGCCGCCGCCCACACTCGCGCGCTGCTCCCCGCCGCCGCCCTCACGATTGCGCCCCAGCCCGATCGTCTTCACAATCCGCACGTTCACGCTCTGCTGCCCCGGACCTCGTCCGTAATTCCGCGGCACCAGCGCCTCTCCCGCCGCCGGATTCGGATCGAGCAGCCCGTACGCCGTCCGCACCACCCCCGCCCGGTTCGGGTCCGTCGCAAAACCCGGCCGCGCGTTGAACAGCGTCGTCCCGTACAGGTCGCTGCCCGCCGTGATGTCGAACGGCGCTCCCGTCTGCACCACCACGAACGGGCTGATCCGCACGTTCCACTTGAGCGTGATCGCGCCCCCCACCGTCACGCGATGCCGCACGTCCGTGATCGCCGGACCGTACTCTCCCGCCGTACTCGCCGGATTCGCCGGAAACGTCCCCAGCCCGTCCGTGTTGCTCCGTGCCTGGTTCAGCACATAAAACCCGAACAGCGTCAGCCCCGTCATCACCTTCGTGTTCACGTTCGCGATCATCTGGTTCTGCCGGTAGACGCCGCTACTCTCCCGCAGAAACACCGGGTCCGCGCCGGACAGCGGGAACGACCGCAGCATGTGCACGCCGCGCGAATTCGTGAACGTCACCGCCAGCGTCGTGTTGCCCGGCAACTGCCGTTCCACCGTCGCCGCGCTCTGCATCAGGTACGGCGCGCGCAGTTGCGAACTCACGCCGTAAACCACCTGCCGCGCCTGAAATCCCGCCAGCATCGCCGGCGTAGGAATATTCGGGAAAAAGTCCGGATTGTCCACCACAAACTGCCGTTGCACCACGCCGTTGAACCGCGCCGCGTCCAGCGTCGCACTCAGCGGGAACCGGTCGTAGAACATTCCGAAACCCGCGCGCAGCACCGTCTTCGCGTGCGGATTCTTCGCCGTCGCGCCCGGCGCCCACGCGATCGCCACCCGCGGCGCGATGTCGCGCGAATCGTGTATGTTCGTCTGCGCCTCCCAGCGCAGCCCCAACCCCACCGTCAGGTTCGGACGCACCCGCCATTCATCGCCCGCAAACAGCGACACATCCATCTGCCGTACCGACGCCGACGGCGCGCCCGTGGTGAGGCTGAACTGCGTCGCCCCGCCCCCCAGCGCCTGTATCTGTTGCGCCGAATACCCCAGCCGCTGGTCCATCAGGGTGAGCCGGTATTGATCCACGCTGCTCAGGTTGCCGCCGCCGAACGTGAAGGTGCCGTTGAAGTTTTGCGGCGAGGTGCTATCGTCCGTCTGCGCCCGCAGCCGCACGCCGAACCGCAGCGAGTGCGCCTTGTGCAGCATCGACGTGTAGTTCTGAAACTCGTAGCTGTTCTGCGTGTCGAACGTGCGGCCCAACGTCGCGCCCCCGTCGTTAAACGCCCCCAGCACCTGCAACTCCGGCGCCGTCGCGTTCGCAAGCGCCTGGTTCGCCGCCCGGTAATACTGGAAGCGCGTCTCGTTGATCACCGTCCCCACCACCACCGTATCGCCCGCCTGCGCCGTCTGGTTGGTGAACTGCGAATGGTAGCCCCGCGCCGTCCGGTCGAACCCGCCGATGCCGTTGTCCTGCACGTCGGAGTGCGTCACCCCATAGCGGAACATCAGGGTGTTCCGGTCGTTCAACTGGTAGTCCACCCGCGGGCTCACGTTGGTGAACCGCCCCGGCACCGTCACGAATCCCGAAAACGGCTGCACCGCCAGCGTCGCCGGATCCACCCACACGCCGTTCGTAATCGTGCCGTTGTCCACCATGTTCCGCACCAGGTCCAGCGTGAACGACGCGTGCTTGCCCAGCGGTCCCCCGAAGTTGTTCTCCAGTTCGTTCAGCAGAAACGGCGCTTTTTCCGCCGAATACGGATTGCGCGTGTTCCAGAAGTCGTGGCCGAAATTCCACTGCACATTCCCGCGATACTTGTCCGATCCCGGCTTCGTGAAAATTTCGATCCGCCCGTACCCCAGCTTGTCGTACTCCGCCGAAAACGGATTCTGGTTGATCCTCACCTCGCGGATCGATTCCTTCGGCGGCAACTCCCCGCCGCTGAATCCATCCACGTAGATCGCCCCTCCGTTGGGCCCCGCCGACGGTCCCGCCAGCGCCTGAAGATCCGCCGCCAGGTCGTTCGGATCGTCCGACAGCGATTCCAGGTCCTGCCCGCTCAGCACCACCGCGCTCGCGTTGGCGCTTCCCTCCATGCCCAGCGCCGGAGTCCCGTTCTCCTGCACCGTCACCGCGTCCGTCCGCCCCGCCACGCGCAGCACCAGGTTCACCGTCAGGCTGCCGCCCGCCAGCGTGACCTTCGCCGGCTGCGCCTGCACCAGCCCCGCCGACGAAGCCTGCACCGTGTAATCCCCGGGCGTCAGCGAGGCGAATCCGTAAGCCCCCGCCGCGTCCGCCGTCGTGGTGCGGCTCGCCGCCCCGCGCAGCGCGACCTTCGCGCCCGGCACCACCGCGCCGCTTTCGTCGGACACCTGCCCTCGAATCGACGCCGGCTGCGCGATGGCGGCGCATGCCAGCAACCCTCCCACGGCACACATTCGTATCAACATGCTTCGACCACGAGTGGAACCTTCAGCATACAGTCGCGAACATGAACCTACCGTGAACCGCCCCGCCCGCCGCCCCAAGCCGCGCGCTGCCTTATATTAGGACCAATGCGTGCCCTGATCGCCTTCCTCCTCCTCGCCGCCGCCGCACCCGCGCAGCCCCTCACCCTCGGCTACACCAGCCCCGCGGAGGATTGGCAATCGCAGGCCCTGCCCATCGGCAACGGCCGCGAAGGCGCCATGATCTTCGGCGGCGCGCTCCACGAACACCTCCAGTTGAACGAAATCTCACTCTGGACCGGCAACGAACAGGACACCGGGAATTATCAGAACCTTGCCGATCTCTTCCTCGACTTCGATCACCCCGAGCCCGCCGCCTACCGCCGCTCCCTCGATCTTTCCACCGCGATCCACACCATCAGCTACCGCGCCGGAGGCGTCACCTTCACCCGCGAGTACTTCGCCTCCGCACCCAGCCAGATCCTCATCCTCCGCTTCACCGCCGACCGTCCCGGCGCCTACACCGTCACGCTCCGGCTCGCCGACGCGCACCAGGCCGCGCCCGCCGCCTCCGGCAGCACCATCACCGCCTCCGGCAAACTCGAAAACGGACTGCTCTACGAAACCCGCCTCGAGGTGCGCAACTCCGGAGGCACCGTCACCGCCGCCGGCGGCGCCCTGCGGATCACCGGCGCCGACGCCTTCACCCTCCTGCTCGATGCCGGCACCAACTACCTGCCCGACCGCTCCCGCTCCTGGAGAGGCGGCCCGCCCCACGATCGCATCGCCGCCCACCTGCGCGAGGCTGCCGCCACCCCTTACGCCGACTTGCGCACCGCCCACATCACCGATTATCAGCGCCTCTTCCGCCGCGTCTCGCTCGATCTCGGCGGCGATCCCGCCACCGCCCGTATCCCCACCGATCAACGCCTCGCCGCCTACCGTCAAGGAGCCGCCGATCCCGCGCTCGAAGCCCTCTTCTTCCAGTACGGCCGCTACCTGCTGATCTCCTCCTCCCGCCCCGGCAGCCTCCCCGCCAATCTCCAGGGGCTCTGGAATCACTCCAACACGCCGCCGTGGCGCAGCGATTACCACTCCAATATCAATATCGAAATGAACTACTGGCCCGCCGAGGTCACCAACCTCAGCGAGTGCGCCCTCCCGTTCTTCGATTACGTCGATAGCCTCCGCGGTGTTCGCGCCGAGGCCACCCGCGCGCACTATCCCGGCGTCCGTGGCTGGACCGTGCAGACCGAAAACAACATCTTCGGCGCGGGCAGCTTCAAATGGAATCCCCCCGGCTCCGCCTGGTACGCGCAACATTTCTGGGAGCACTACGCCTTCACCCGCGACCTCGACTTTCTCCGCAAGACCGCCTATCCCGTGCTCAAGGAGGTGGCCGAGTTCTGGCAGGATCACCTCGTCGCACGGCCCGGCGGCGTTCTGGTCACGCCCGACGGCTGGTCACCCGAGCACGGTCCCGAAGAGCCCGGCGTGACCTACGATCAGGAAATCGTCTACGATCTCTTCACCAACTACATCGAGGCTTCCCAGGCGCTCGGCCTCGACGCCCCGTTCCGCGCCACCGTCACGCAGCTCCGCGGCCGCCTGCTCCAGCCGAAAATCGGCGCATGGGGCCAGCTCATGGAGTGGCCCGAGGATCGCGACGACATCCGCGACGAGCACCGCCACAGCTCGCACCTCTTCGCCCTCCACCCCGGACGCCAGATCTCGCCCGTGACCACGCCGGATCTCGCCCGCGCGGCGCGCGTCACCCTGCTCGCGCGCGGCGATCTCTCCACCGGTTGGGCCATGGCGTGGCGCATCAACTTCTGGGCGCGCCTGCTCGACGGCGACCACGCCTACCGCCTCCTGCACAACCTCCTGCGCCTCACCGGCACTGCCGGCGGCGTCGATTACGGCAACGGCGGCGGCGTCTACTCCAACTTATTCGATACCCATCCGCCATTCCAGATCGATGGCAACTTCGGCGCTACCGCCGGCATCGCCGAAATGCTCCTGCAATCCCAAACCGGCGAGATCCATCTGCTCCCCGCCCTGCCTCAGGCATGGAAAGACGGCAGCGTGCGCGGCCTCCGCGCGCGCGGCAACTTCACCGTGGATATCGCCTGGAAAAACGCAGCGCTGGTCTCGGCCACCCTGCTATCTCCCGCCACCACCCGCGCCACCGTCCGCTACGGAGCCAAAACCCAAACCATCGCCCTAACCGCCAACCGTCCGGCCACCGTGCGCTTCCCCTAGCGCCATCTTGTTCCCCGTAGCGCAGGCCTCCCGGCCTGCAAGGACATTCCATGCCGCCCCTCAACGCCGCTCATACGCCATAATGATGGCGCTATTGTCCACATTGCCGTACCCGGCGGCCTCCAACTCTTCCAACAATCGCCGGTGGACCTCGCTCAGCGGCGTCTTCGCCTTCTTCTCCGCGGCCAGCGCCAGAATCAGCCGCACATCCTTGAGATGCTGCGATAACCGCGCCTCCGGCGTGAAATCGTGGTGCAGCATCTTCTCCCCTTTATCGTCCATGGCCCGCGAATACGCCGCCCCGGACTTCAGCACCTCCAGCGCCAGCGTCGGCGAAATCTCGCACGCCTCGGCGAATCCGAGCGCCTCGGCCAAAACCGCGCGATGCAGCCCCAGCGCCAGGTTCGCCACCAGTTTCATCCGCGCGCCCGCCCCGTACGTCCCGATATAAAAGGTATGGTTGGCGAACGTGCCAAATAGCGGCGCCGCCGCGTCGAACACTTCCTTGCGCCCGCCCGCCATCACGGTCGCGCCGCCGCCGCGCACCACCCGGCTCGATCCCAGCACCGTCGCATCCAGGTACTCCACGCCCTGCGCCGCGAGTTGCCGCCCCATCTCAGCCATCTCGCCGGGCTCCCCCGTCGTGGTGTCGATCACCACCGTCCCCCGCTTCAACCGGATCTGCGCGATCACCTGCCGCACCACGCTCGACGTCGGCAGGCTCAGAAAGATCGTGCCGCACGCATCCGCAACCTCCTGCGACGATTTCGCGCCCCGCTGCCGCTCCGGCACGATGTCGTACCCCATCACCTTGTACCCGGCGGCGGTCAGTCGATCCGCCATCGCCGAACCCAGCAGTCCGACTCCGATCAACCCGATGGTGTCCATGCCCCTACTGTAGCGTGCAGACCCGCCCGCGGCAGGTTACTTCACCGCCAGCCACGCCAGGAACAGCCCATCCGGCTCCACGTCTTCCCAATACGAGATGAAGCGGCTCGAAACTTCGCGGCAATGGCCTTTCAGCAGACGCTCCAGTTCCCGCCGCGTGAACCACTTCTCCCACTCCGGAGTCTCCAGCCGCCCCCACTGCTCCGCGTTCTTATCGATGATCGCGATCCGCCCCCCGGGCTTCACCACCCGGCACAGCTCCGCCACCGCGCGATCGATCTCCACCGCGTGCTCCAGCGATTCCGTCGCGTATACGCCGTCGAACCATCCATCCTCAAATGGCAGATCCGTCATCGAGCCGGCGCGCGTGTGGACGCCAGGCGGAACGTGGCGCAGCATCTCCTCGGAGATGTCCAGCCCCCAGATTTCGGCCTCCGGCTCCTGCTCCTGGAACAGGCGCGCGA
>JBBIQR010000292.1:0-6182 GCA_037442245.1 Candidatus Solibacter sp.
CCCGACGACCCCGGCCCCCCCGTGCTCAAGCGCGGAGGCGTAGCCAATAAGGGCCGCGAACGCGCGCCCACCGATTATCCGGACACCCCCGCCGCCCCGCGGCAGACCCAGCCCGTGCAAGTGGCCGCCGCCGCTCCCGCGCCCGCTCCGGCGCGCATTCCCGCGGCCCGCGAGGACCGCGACGAGGATACCAGCGGCATCCCCCGGCAAACCCAGCCCGACGATCCGCTCCTGCGGCGCGCCGCCGACGCCGCCCTCGCCTTCACCGAGGGCCTGCCTTCCTACGTCTGCACCGAAGCCATCGCCCGCTACATGAGCCAGACTTCGCCCGCGCGCTTCGAAGCCCTCGACATCGTCTCCACCGACGTCGTCTACGAAAACGGCCGCGAGGACTACCGCAACGTCACCGTCAACGGCAAGCGCACCGCCAAAAGCCTCGAGGAGACCGGCGGCGCCTGGTCCACCGGCGAATTCGGCACCATCCTGATCAACCTGTTTTCACCCGCGACCGCGGCCAAATTCACCTTCCGCCACGACTCCCGCATCGGCTCGATTTCCGCCAAGCTCTACGATTTCGAGGTCACCCACGAAAGATCCACCTGGCAGGTTCACATGAATTCCCAAAGCTACCTGCCGGCCTTCAGCGGCTCGGTTTGGATCGACCCCCAGACCGCGCGCGTCCTGCGCATCGAGATGGAGGGCAAAGGCATGCCCGAGAACTTCCCCATCGACCACGTGGAAAGCGTCACCGAGTACGCCTACCTCCGGCTGGGAGATGCGCAGCAATACCTGCTGCCCGTGCATGCGGAGAACCTCAGTTGCCAGCGCGGTACCCCGTACTGCTCCAAGAATGTGATCGACTTCCGCAATTACCACAAGTACACCGGCGAATCGACCATCACGTTCGGCAGCGAGAGCAAGGACAAGCAGCAGTAACCCGCGCGCCCTACAGCGCCTGCCGGATCGCCGCCAGCAGTTCGTCTGCCGGCGTGAAGCCCTCGAAGCGCTTGATCTGCTTCCCGGAGCGGTCGAACACCAGCGTCACCGGAAGCGCGTCGAGTTGATACGTGCCGTTCAGTTCCGCGCTGCCCGCGCCCACCGGATAATCGATCGGATGCTTGGCCAGGAACGGCTGGATCCGCTCCGCCCCTTCCTCATCCATCCCGATGCCCAGCACCGCCACGCCCTTTCCCGACCAGTCGTGGTACAGCTTGTTGAACCCGGGGATCTCGCGCACGCAGGGCACGCACCATGTGGCCCAGAAGTTGACCACCACCACCTTCCCCGCGGTATCCGGCGCCGTGCCGGAAATCGGAGTGAATGCCGGGACCCCCGCGGAAACCGGTCCGCCCGCCGCCGCGGATGCGGCGCTCGCAGCCGGCGCGGTACTCGCTGGCGCCGCCGCTGCGGGAGCCGCGGCCGGAGCCGGAGCCGGCGTCGTCAGAAATGCCAGAAACTCCCGCGCGTCGCTGGTCTTGCCCGGAAACGTCGCCACCACCCTTTCATCGGGATCGAGAATGGCGTAATACGGAATCGCGACCGTGTGGAACTTATCCAGCTCCACCTTCTGATTGAGTTCGCTCGCGGCGTCGGTCCCGTCGGTATACAACTCCACCAGCACGAACCCCTGCATGGCCCTGGCGATCTCCGGCTTCGGGAACATGTTCGCCTTCATCCAGTGGCAGTTCGTGCATGCGTACCCGGTAAACGTCACCAGCACCAGTTTGCCTTCGCGCCGCGCCTGCGCCAGCGCCTCGCGATACTGGTTCTTCATCCACACCATGCCGCCCGATGACCCCGTGCCCGCGCCCCCGCCCGCCGCGTCTTCCGCCGCCGGAATAAACGCGTCGAGATCGCCCAGCCGCCCGCCGCTCATCCCCGGGATCAGGTGAATCGCAAAGATCAGGAACACCGCGCCCGTCAGCAGCCGCCCGATGCCCAGCGGCTCATCCGGCTTGATCCCTTCCAGCCGCAGCATCCCCAGCAGGTACAGCCCGGCGAGCGCGAACAGCACCACCCACGCCGCCAGAAACCGCTCCCGCGTCAGAAAACCCCACTGCAAAACCTGGTCCAGCGAGCTGAAATATTTCAGGCTCGCCGCCAGGATCACGAACCCCATCACCACCTTGATCCGCGACATCCAGCCCCCGGCGCGCGGCATCCGCTGCAAATACGAAGGGAACAGCGCCAGCAGAAAGAACGGCAGCGCCAGGCCGGCCGCGAAGGTCACCATTCCGATCAGCGGACGCGACCCGCCGCCCGACACCGAAGCCGCCAGCAGCGTGCCCACGAACGGTCCCACGCACGCGAAAGATGCCAGCGAAAACGTCAGCCCCATCAGCAGCGACCCGGCGTAGCCCCCGCGATCCGCCGATTGGTTCAGCCGCGTCAGTACCGGCGACGGAATCGTGATCTCGAACGCCCCCAGCAGGCTCAATCCGAACGCGACGAACAACGCCGTGATGAACCCGTTCACCCACGGATTCGATCCCAACTGAACGATGCCGAACGGCCCCAGCGCGGCCGTCGTCGCCAGCCCCATCCCGCTGAACAGCACGATGATCCCCAGGCAGAAGACCAGCGCCTGCATCACGCTCTCCCTGCGCCCGCCGCTCGGCCGGTTCAGGAAGTAGGACATCGTGATCGGGATCATCGGAAACACGCACGGCGTGAAGATCGAGGCCAGCCCGAAGCCGAAAGCCACCGCCAGGAATCCGGCGAGCGTGTCCTGCCCCCCTGCCGGAGCGGATGCCGGAGCGGACTCCGCGGGCGGCGCGCTTGCTTCCGCGTAGCCCGAAGGAATCACCGGCGCGGCCGTGGCCGCTGGATCGATTCGCACCGCCGCCGTGCCGGACCACTTCGAAGGTACGCAGCTCCGCGCGTCGCACGTCTGGTAGCGCGCTGACAGACTCAGATCCGCGGAACCCGGCTTGACGTCCGCCCGCAGCACCGCCTCCACCAGGAACGTTACGTCCCCTTCGTAATACTCCGTCTCGGCGTTGAAATTCGGGTCGAAGGATTTCTTGGGCGCCGGTTGCAGCGCCCGCGTGCCGCCCACCGGACCCGTAACCGTGAGCTTCGTCGGCATCGCGCCCGGCGTCGACATCGAGTACAGATGCCACCCCGGTTGAATCTTCCCGGCCAGGCGCACCAGCACCTTCCCCCCCGGTGCCGCCGCGGGCGGTTCCACCGAGAGGCTCCACGCCACGTGCTGATCCTGCGCCCATCCCGGAATCGCCGCCAGCAACAGGGTCAGGCTCAGGATTCCGCACGGAATCCCCGCAGGCGGTCGGACGGCTTTGCGCGAAGTCATCACTACCTCTTTAGATGCCCCGGGCGCGGAGTTCTATTCCTCTCAATCGCCGGCTTTGGCCAATTTCAGCGTCTCTTCGATCGTTTCATTGATCCGTCCGGCGCTGAATTCGCTGGCCACCCGGATGGCGTTCTTGATCGCGTTGGCATTGCTCCGCCCGTGACAGATAATACATCCGCCGCGCACGCCCAATAGCGGCGCGCCCCCGTACTCGGAGTAATCCAGCCGCTTCTTGAAATCGTTGAAGGCGTTCTTGGACAGAACGTAGCCGATCTTCCCCGTGATCGTCGCCTCCAGCGACTCGCGGAGCAGCTTCTTGAACATGTCCACCAGCCCCTCGCTCACCTTCAACGCCACGTTCCCGATGAAACCGTCGCACACGATCACGTCCACTTCACCGGCGTAGATATCGCGCCCTTCCACGTTGCCGATGAAGTTGATGTTCAGCGACTTGAGCAGCGGCCACGTGGCCCGGGTCAGGTCGTTGCCCTTGTGCTCCTCTTCGCCGATGGAAAGAATGCCCACCCGCGGCCGGCTCGTGTGCAGCACCTTCCGCGAGTAGATCTCCGCCATCACCGCGAACTGCGCCATCATCTTCGGATCGCAGTCCACGTTGGCCCCGACATCGACCAACACCACGGGCTTCTGCTCCATTGTCGGAAAGATGCCCACCAGCGCCGGACGGTCCACCCCGGGCACCATGCCCTGGACCATCTTCGCCGTGGCCATCACCGCGCCCGTATTGCCCGCCGATACCATCGCCTGCGCCGCGCCGTCGCGGACCAGCCGCGCCGCCACCCGCATCGAACTGTCGCGCTTGTTCCTCACCGCCTTCGCCGCGCTGTCTTCCATCGTGACCCGCTCGCTGGCGTGAACGATCTCGATCGGCAGGCTCCGGTAGCCCTCGACCCCTTCCAACTCCGGCCGCACCAGCTCCTGCTGGCCGACAAGCAGCACTCTTACGTCGTAGTTTCTGACGGCGTGTACCGCCCCGGCGACCTCGGACTTCGGGGCGTGGTCACAGCCCATTGCATCTACCGCAATGGTCAGCATGTGGAAGAGCAGCTACTCCTGCACGACTTCGACGACTTCACGCCCCTTGTACTGTCCGCAGCGCGGGCACACCCGGTGCGGCAGCTTGGGCTCGTGGCAGTTCGGACATTCCGAAAGGCCGTTGGCCTTCAGCGCATCGTGCGCCCGGCGGTTGTTCGTCCGCCTCTGGGAGTGTCTGCGTTTCGGATTCGGCATCGTTTACCTCTACTCAATTCCTCGGGCTTTCGGCCCCTAGATTCGTCAAATTCTTCAACGCGCCCCAACGGTCGTCCGCCGTAGACACGCTGCAACCACATTCGCCCTCGTTGCGGTTCTTCCCGCACACCGGGCAGATCCCTTTGCACGTTTCCGCGCAGGTACGTTGCATGGGCAGGATCAGCAGGATCTGCTCCCGCAGGATCTCCTTCAGTTCCATGCCGCCGCCTTCGTAAAACCCAAGCTCCGTCTCGCCTTCGTCGATCTCTACCTCTTCCTCACGCGCGATCTCCGCCATGGGACGATAAAACAAATCGAACGAAGCCGTCAAGGGGAACGTCGCCCGCCCCAGGCACCGGTCGCACTGCGCGCCCATCTCGACGCTGTACCGCCCCTGGACCCGCATCTCTCCGCCTGAGTGGTCCAGCAATTCCGCCGATCCGGACGCCCGCAGCGGCGCCACCTGTTCGAGGTCTTCCCCGCTGAAATCGATCGCCCCCGGCTCGAAGATCTCATCAAACGAGACCTTACGCAGTTCCAACTCTTTGACGCTAAGCCACATGGAGAATCAGATGCCGGGAGAAGCCCCACCATTATAACATCGCCGGACGAGCCCCCGAAATGCCGGATCTTGCCGCGGTTACCGCGCCGCCAGCATCACCATCAGGTTCCACACGATCAGCCCGCTGTACCAGTAGGTGATCCACCGCACCACGTGCGCCTTGTGCGCCCATACGCAGAACGCCCCGAGTCCCAATGCCAGTACCTTGGATGCCGCCACCCCCGCCACCGGCCCCGCGTGCATCAGCATGCGGATGAACGGACTGGCCTCCGCCGCCCCGATCTTGAAGCCGACCAGAGTCGTCAGCAGGTCCAGAAGCTGGAGGTAGATAAACACCTGATAGATGCTGATTTGCATTTTTGCCTCGTGGAATTCATCGGCACCCGTACGCCTATAGTTTAGACTCCCTATTGACGAAAGTTATCACCAATTTTGTACCACCTGTACTGGGACGACACGGCCCGTTTCCAGTACGAACCCGCACAATCTAAACCACATATGCCCACGTACGGTCTTCCCCCCCTACCCCTTTCCAGGCCCCGCCCGCCCGGCATCGGTAGTACCTTTTGCTAAACTGAGAGTACGGTGACGCCCTCCGCACCCAGTCCCTTTCTCCTGTGGGCGCCCGCGAACCGCCGCTTCCCGTTGGGCGAGGGGCAGTCGTGGGCCATCGGCCGCGGCGACGGCTGCGCCGTCCTCCTCGAAAGCCGCTCCGTCTCCCGCCTCCACGCCCTCATCCAGCGCCGCGACAACGGCCAACTCGCCCTCGTCGACCTCGGCAGCCGCAACGGAAGCTTCCTCAACGGCAAACGCGTCAGCTTCCCCGTCCCCATCAAGGACCAGGACCACCTCGTCTTCGGCGATCAGGAACTCGTCTTCTTCGATCCCGCCGTTTCCGCCCGCTGCCCTACCGCCGCCAACCCCGATCCCCGCAACGAGCCCACCACCGCCCTCCACACCAACACCCTAAGTTCCATCCTCGTCGTCGATATCCGCGACTTCACCCCCCTCGCCCGCAGCCTCCCCGAAGCCCTCCTCTCCCAAACCATCGGCACCTGG
>JBBIQR010000293.1:0-6177 GCA_037442245.1 Candidatus Solibacter sp.
GAACCCGCGACGTCCAGCTTGGGAAGCTGGCATTCTACCACTGAATTACTCCCGCGCCCTTACGATTCAGCTATTTAGCTGACTGCCGATTCGCTGACCGGAAAATGGAACCCGGCGATCCTCGCACGAGTCCACGCTCGGCCGATGTCCACCCTTGTGCGCACGCTCCGATTCCTCCGGATCAGCCACAGGATACCACAGTCGAATCGGTACCGCTTCGCAGGATTCTTCTCGTAGTCGTTGGAGCGTTCCGAGTCAGACCCGTGTTTTCAATCTGTTAACCCAGGGGCCAAACGCGACGGGACGAGGCGCATGGTAGTCCCGGCGTGCCGCTGCTCCTTAACCTTCCAGAATGTTCCGGCAGAACGCGACGCACTTTGAAATCTCGTCCAGCAGCGTGGATCCTTCCGGCACCGGGTACTCCATCTCGATCGTCGCCTGGAACTTGTATTTCTCCTGCTTCATCATGAGCAGGATCTCCCTGATCGGGGTGTCGCCCTGGCCCCACGGCATGTTCGGACCGTTGTCGCGCTTGCGGTCCTTCAGGTGAACGTGCGTGACGCGGTCGTGGTGCTGCCGGATCCAGGCCGCCGGCGAAGTCCCCGTGGCGGCGAAAAAGTGCCCGATATCCACGTTCGCGCAGTTGTACGGCGAAAACGTGAAGCACTCCTCCCACGCCGCCAGCCGCCCGAACGCCTCCGGATTCGTCAGGTTGCCGTGGCCGTGATACCCGACCTTCATCTTGTGCTTGGAAGCGAACTGCCCGAGCCGCTTGGTCTGGCTTACCGGAATCTCGCAGGAAATCGCGTCTGCGCCCAGATTCTTCGCGAGATCGAAGCAGTAGTCCACGATATCGTCGGGCATCAGGTTGATGCCGTCGAACTTCACGATCTGGATCAGCACGCCCGCGTCCTCGTACTTCTTGCGAAACGCCCGGAACGCGTCCATCGGTTGCGCGAGACGCCACTTGTTGAGGGCGCCGGTCGCGGCTGTGCGCTCGGCTTCCTGATCCGGCGTCAGCGGCCCACGGCCCTGACCGCGAGGCGGCGCCCACGGCTTCGGCGCGTTCAGGAATGCCTCGATCGGTTGCAATCGCAACTCGGCCGCGCTGATATTGCAGCGCGTCATGTAGGCCAGGATGTCGTCGGCCGACGACGGCAGGTTGTGGAAGCTGTAAGGGACGTTGCAGCCGATCTGCACGCCTCCGAAGACGGAGTCGGGCTTGGCCGCCCGAAGAGTCGCCGCGGGTACTGCCGCAAGCGCTAATTTCCCAAGGTCGCGCCGGGTGAGGTTCATGACAGCAACAGTGTAACGCCAGTACGCCGGAGCCGGCTGCCGTCAACGCGCCAGCGTCAGCGCGTACAGCGTATCGCCGGCGCCGGCGATCACGTACTGCCTGCCGTCCAGCATCCACGTCGACGGTCCGTTGCTCACCGGCAGCGGCAGGCGCTGCCTCCACAGCGGCTTCCCGTCCGCCGGATCGAATGCCACCAGCTCGCCGGAGTCGCCCGTGAAGAGCAACCCGCCCGCCGTCGTCAGGATGCCGCCGGTCATGCCGCTGCTGCCGTCATGGCCGTGCTCGTGGCGCCACCGGACCGCGCCCGTGCGCACGTCCATGGCCAGCAGCGCGGTGCGGGTATCGAAGTTGCCGCCGCCTCCGCCGCCGTAGCCCTGCGGCTGCGCCGACGTGTCGTACAGATAGGCCAGTCCGTACCCCAGGTTCGCATTCAGATAGAACAGCCCGGTCTTCGGATCGTAACTGGGCGGCGGCCAGTTCGTCGCCCCCAGCGCCGGCATATCGATCAGCGATCCGCTGGTCTGCGGCTCCTTAGCCGGATTCGGAACCGGCTGGCCCCGGGAATCGACGCCCGTGGCCCAGTTGCCCGTCCCGGCAAACGGCTTCGAGACCAGGTTATGCCCGTCCACCCGGTCGAGCACGAAGAACCACCCGGCGCGCGCGCCCTGCGCCAGCAACTTACGCGGACGCCCGTCGATCACGGCATCGAACAGCACCGGCGTCTCCACGTTGTCCCAGTCGTGCGTGTCGTGCGGCGACGCCTGGAAATACCAGGCCAGCTTCCCGGTATCCGGGTTCAGCGCCACGATCGACGCGGTCCACAGGTTGGCGCCCTTGCGCGACTGCCCCGCGAATACCGGGTTCGCGTTGCCCGTGCCCCAATAGATCAGGTTGAGCTCGGGATCGTAGGTGCCGGGCATCCACGTCATGCCGCCGCCGTGATCCATCGCGTCCTGCGTGGGCCAGGTCTGGCTGCCGGGATCGCCCATTTTTTCCGGCGTTGTGTACCAGCGCCATTGCAGATCGCCGGTCTCCGGATCGCGCGATTCCAGGTAGCCGCGCACGTCCATCGCATCGCCGCCCACCCCGATGATCACGTGGTTCTTCACGATCAGCGGCGCCATGGTGGTGAAGTATTGCAGCTTCTCATCGGCGATCTTTTTGCGCCAGCGCTCCTTGCCGTCTTTCGCGTCCAGCGAAATGAACCAGCCGTCGGGGCTCTCGAAATACAGCCAGTCGCGGTACATCCCGACGCCGCGCTGTCCGATGAGATGCCCCCCCTTGTCTTCGAAACTGTAATGCCAGAGTTCCTCGCCGGTGTGCGCGTTGAGCGCGAAAATGTGGTCCGGAATGGTGAAGTAGAGAACGCCATTTACCATCAGCGGAGTCGATTTAATCGTCGGCCCGCCGACGCCGCGTTGCGGCCCGACGCTGGTGATCCGGTACATCCAGTCAATCTTCAGCAGCCCGATGTTGGCCCGCTGGATCTGGTCGAGCGCGCTGTAGCGGCGCCCCGAGTAATCGCCGTTGTAAGTCGGCCACGCGCCGGGCGGCTGGTGAAACAGCGTGAGCGCGGCGGGGTCCAGGCCCTGCGCGCAGAGCGGCGCGGCGCAGAGTGCGGCGGCGAAGAGCAGGCGGCACGGCTTCATTGGAGCGTCACCAGATAGGCGGTCAGATTATGGATATCGTCGTCGGTGTACTGCTTAAGCAGCGCGCGATGCCCGGCGAGCGCATTGTCGTACACGATCTTCACGTCCGCGCGGCGGGCGAAGTGATAGCCGCCGGCGGCATCGCGGAACGAGACATCGAAATCATCCAGGCTGCGGATGGTGGCCTCGTAGGTCTCGCCGTTCGCCATAGTGATTCGCGCCTTCGGCGGCCCCTGCGGAGCGGGCCAAAGAAAGCGCGATTGCAGCGTGGACGCACCCGGAAATTTCTTCGCGATGTGCGCCAGGTCCCCGGTCGCGGAGTGGCAGGCGCCACATCCGCCGGCCCCGTTGAAATAGGCCTCGCCCTTCCTGGCGTCGCCGGCGATTTCGTTGCGCTGCCCCGAGTAGGTCGAGCCGTAAGTGCCGCGATTGGCCGTAAGTTCCACCTGCAGATGCAGGAACTCGGCGATCCCGTAGAGGTCGCCGGCGGACAGGTTGGGATACGCCGGCATTCCGGCTTGCGGACGCCCGCTGTGAATCAGCGCGCCGAGCGTCTCGCCCTTTTCGTCGTGCAGCACCACGGCGGACCGCACCAGGTTCGGCGCCTGCGCCCCGCGCGCATCGGCCCCGTGGCATCCGGCGCAATTCTGCTGATAGAGCGGCGCGCCCTTTTTCGCCGCGGCTTCGTCCGGCGCCGCCCCGAGCCCGAGAAACTCCCGGGTCGCCTGCGCGCCGCCGCGTCCGCCGCGCCCTCCCCTGCCCCCGCGTCCGGCCGCCGGCAGGTTCTCCTGCGCCAGGAGCAGGCAGGGCGTCAGCGCGGCAATCGCGAACACGGCGCAAAATCGGGCGGCGGGCATCGGCAGTTCTCCAGGCGTCCCTTGTATATATCACTTCCGGAGCGGCCCCGGCACAGCGACGAAGCCGAAGCCCGTTATCCGCCGATCGAGTACATGGGACGCGGCGGCGCGACGAATTTCCCGGAGTTGATCTCGTGCCCCTCCCACTTGCGCGATACCGTGCGCCGCACCGCCGCGGCAATCTCTTCGTCGGCAGCGCCGCCGCGCAGCAGATGCTTCACGTCGTCCTCTTCGATGGCGAACAGGCAGTACCGCACCTTGCCGTCGGCGGTGAGCCGGATGCGGTTGCAGTTGGCGCAGAACGGACGGCTCACGCTGGCGATAAACCCCACCATGCCGCCGCCGTCGGCATAACGGTATTCGAGCGCCGGCGCCCGTGGGTCGGGATCGGGAATCGGGATCAGCGGCGCAATCTCGCGCGCGATCATCCCGACGATCTCGTCCGCCAGCAGCACCTTGCCGCGGTCCCAAAGGTTTTGCGCGTCCAGCGGCATGAACTCGATGTAGCGCACCTCGAAACCGTTCTCCCGCGCGTAGCGAGCCAGCGGCACGATATCCGGCTCCACCAGGTTCTTCACCGCCACCGCGTTCAGCTTGATGCGCTGGAAGCCGGCGCGCCGCGCGGCGTCGAGTCCCGCCAGCACCCTGCCCAGGTCGTCGCGCCGCGTGATGGCTTCGAAGCGCGCGCGGTCCAGCGTATCCAGGTGGACGTTGATGCGGCGCAACCCGGCGCGGAACAGCGGTCCGGCAAGCTCCGCCAGCAGCACGCCGTTGGTGGTCAGCGCCAGGTCCTCGATCCCCGGGATCGCCGCCAGCCGCTCCACCAGTACCGGCAGGTCGCGCCGCACCAGCGGCTCGCCGCCCGTGATCCGCAGCTTGCGGATGCCCAGCCCCGCCGCGATGCGCGCGAAGCGCTCGATCTCCTCGAACCGCAGGATCTCTGCGCGCGGCACGAACTTCACGTCCGTCTCCGGCATGCAGTAGTAGCAGCGGATGTTGCAGCGGTCCGTGACGCTGATCCGCAGGTTGTCGTGAACCCGCCCGAAGCCGTCGATGAGGGGAGCGGCGCTCATGGCGCTACTTCACCGCCAGCATGCGCTCCAGCGGCGCCAGGGCGCGGCGCATGATCGCTTCCGGCAACTCCACCCGCGGCTCCAGCCGCAGCAGGCAGTCGCGCAGCTTTTCGAGCGAGTTCATCTTCATATACGGGCACTCGCTGCAATTGCATTGCTCGTTGGCCACGAAGTGGAACCGCTTGCCGGGTGCCACGCGCTCCAGCGAATACTGCACGCCGCTCTCGGTCATCACGATGAACTCGCGCGCCTCGCTCGCCGCGCACCACTCGATGATCGCGCTGGTCGAGCCCACGAAATCCGCCATCGCCAGCACCGCCTCCGGGCACTCCGGATGCGCCACCACTTTGGCTTCGGGATACTCGGCGCGGGCATCTGCCAGGCGCCGCGCCGGGAAGGTGGCGTGCACAATGCAGGTGCCCTGCCAGATCTTCATATTCTCGCGGCCGGTCTGTTTCTTTACGTAGCTGCCCAGGTTGTTGTCCGGCAGAAACAGAATCGGGCGGTCCGCGGGAATCGAGTTCACGATCTTCACCGCGTTGCGCGAGGTGCACAGGATGTCGCTCTCCGCCTTGACCTCGATCGAAGTATTGATGTAGCTGACGATCGTGTAGTCCGGATGCGCCCGCTTGAACTCGCGCACCGGTTCCACCGGACAAGCTTCCACCAGGCTGCACGTGGCCTCGCGATCCGGCACCACCACGGTGCGGGTGGGATTCAGCACCTTGGCCGTCTCCGCCATGAACCACACGCCGCAGAACGCGATCACCTCGCCCGAGAACTCGCGCGCCTTGCGCGCCAGCTCGAGACTATCGCCGATCACGTCGGCCAGTTCCTGAATTTCGGGCTCCTGGTAGTGGTGCGCCAGCAGGATCGCACGGCGCTGCTTTTTGAGCTCCAGGATTTCCTCGGCAATCGTGGCGGTGGAAAGCATGGGGGAGATCTTCCGGTTACCTGATATTTTACAACGCGAAGATGCGGCCGATGCTCTCGCGCCGGAAGGCGAAGATCGCCTCCACATCGCGGCGCACCCGGATGGTATGCGCCAGTTCGCCCAGCGGTCCCAGCGGCAGCGCGTACTCCACCCGGTCTTCCATCACGGTGCCGCCGTCCCGCGCGGTGAACGTGTGGGTGTGGCGCCACAGCTTGTAGGGGCCTTTGAGCTGCAGGTCCACGAACCGGTGCGGCGGATCCCACTCGAGGATCCTGGTGCGCCAGCGGATCGGGAATCCGTGCCACTTCAGCCGGTAATCGAGCACCGTGCCGCGCTCCATCCGGATGGGCTGCGGCGTGAGGATTCG
>JBBIQR010000294.1:0-6167 GCA_037442245.1 Candidatus Solibacter sp.
AAGACCGTGGTGTCGCACCGCCTCGTGTGCACGGGCACCGTCGACGAGCAGATCACCTGTGAATTCCCGTCGCTGGCCCGCACTCCGCCCGCCACCGTGCCCGTGCTCCCCTGCTGCCGGACCGTCGCCTGATAGCCCCAGCGATGCGCGCTCGAATCCACGATCGTCACCACCCAGTGCTGCACCTCCCCCGGCACAAAAGTATTGCCCTTGGGAAACGTGATCGAGACGTTGCCCCCGCCGATGTTCACCCCGGTCCCGTGGCACGCCGCGCACGTTCCCAGTTCATTGGGAACGCCCGAGAGCCCCGGCGCGGGTCCGCTCGAATACGCGTGCAGCGAAAAAGCGGCGACACCGCTCAACAGAATCGTTCCCAGTAGGTGCTTGCCGAGTGCGTGGCTCATTAATGGTGAGTCTTAAGGGCAACCCTGGTGCCACGCGCCCTCCACGCCGTTTCAGTAGGTTAGCCCCAAAGAAAAAGGACGCGGGTGGCGGTTTGCCACTCGCGTCCCGATTCGAAGCGCCTGCCTGCCGCCCGGTCTTCAGTCGATGGCCGGACCGAAGTACCCCTGCGCCAGCGCCGGTTCCACCTCGAGCGCCTTGCTCCAGCAGTTGCGGGCTTCGTCGGCTTTGCCATTGGATTCGAGAATGCGGCCCAGGTTGAGCAACGCCTCCGGCATGTCCGGCTGCTGCGCCAGGGCATCGCGGTAGAAGCGCACCGCCCTGTCCGCCTGACCGGCTTTCTCGTACATCAGCCCGGTGTTGTACAGGATCGCCGGCGAACGCTCCCCGAGATCGATCAGACGTACGTGGAATTCCAGCGCCGTGTCGAAATCGTTGGTCTGGATGGCCAGCGCCGCCAACCCGCGCAGCGCGTCCATGCTCTTCGGATCGTTGTCGAGCATCTTCTCGTACAGCCGCTCGGCGTGATCGCGCTCGCCCAGCCCGGCATACGCCAGCGCCAGGTTGGCATGCGCCTCCGGCCACGAGGGACGGTACTTCAGGCAGCCCTCGAAGGCTTCCGCCGCGCCGCGGAAATCCTCCCGCTGCAGCCGCAGGTAGCCCAGCCGGAAACGCGCCTCCTCTTCCTTCGGAGAGCGATCCAGCACCTGCCGGTAGTAGCGCTCGGCTTCGTCGAGATTGCCGTTATGCTCGAGCAGCAGCGCGATGTTCCAGATCGGCGCCAGCGATTCCGGGTTCGCCTTCATCGCCTTCTCGTACGCGCTGCGCGCGGCGCCCGAGTCGCCTACTTTCTCGCGCACGATGCCCAGGTTCGTCAGCGTTTCGCACGATTCCGGACGCAGCTTCAGCGCTTCCTCGTACGCTTCCGCCGCCTGATCGTACCGCGCCGCCTTCTGGTGCGCCAGTCCCAGGTTGAACCACGCCTCGAAATGTCCCGGCACCGCGCTCACCAGCAGCGTGCAGAACTTCGCCGTCAGCGCGTATTCCCCGGCCGAGCAGGCCCACGCGGCCAGCCCTTCCAGAGCGATCGAGCTCTCCGGCTTCAGCTCCAGCAGGTGCTCGCTATACTCCCGCACCATGTCGAAGTCCTGCTTGCCCATCCCGATCAGCACCAGGTTGGACAGCGATTCCTCGCTATCCGGGTTCTTCTGCAGAATGCCCTGATAAATCTCCGAGGCCTGATCGAAGTGCCCGAGTTGCTGCAAGGCCACCGCCTTGCCGAAGAGCGCGTCGCCGTGCCCGGATTCCAGCTCCAGACAGCGCTCGAAGCTGAACAGGGCGCTCTTGGGATCCTCCTGCCGCAGGTGGCACACCCCCAGCCCGAGGTGCGAATCCACGTGCTTGTCCTCCAGGCTGCACGAGCGGTGAAAGGCCTGGGACGCGTCTTCCCAGCTGCTCATCCGCTCCAGGCAGACCCCCAGGTTGAACCACCCCATGGCGTACTGCGGCTTGATCTGCACCAGCGTACGATACGCCTTGGCCGCCTCCTCGAAACTGCCCAGCTCAAAATGGATATGGCCCATCGCGCGGTAGATCTCCGCCGAGGCCTCGTTGGCGGCAATCGCGCGCTGCAGGTTGCGCAGCGCGTCTTCGCGCTTGCCCGCCAGGTGAAGGGTTACGGCCCGCGCCAGATGGCCTTGCGGCCCGGAGCCTTTGTCGTTCGCGTCGGTTTCTACGGTCCGCAAAGTCTGCAGCTTCGCGGGCGTTCGCAGGGCGATGGTGCTCATTGTATGCGTTGCTCCTTGCTGACCGTCCCCGGCGAGGAAACCCGCACCCAGTACAGCCGGGCGCGGTCGTCGGGTTCGCTCATGAATCCGATGCCGCCTGTCGCGAGGCGGTCATCGACCCAGGTATCGATCGTCTTGCCGTCGATCGAAATACTATGCACCGGACCCGCGATGTTCATCCGCACCGTGAAGGTGCGCCGCGGCTTGCCCGGCGCCAGCACCGTGGACGTGACGGCCGTTTCCCCTTTGCCGTCGCGCACCAGGGCGCGGCTGAATTCCAATAACCCGCCTTCCACCGCCGTGATCGTGCACCGCAAATGCGAGTTCGCGTTCGCGGCGTGCACGGCCCAGTTCACCGTGCGGGTGTCAATGCGGGTCAGAAATTCCAGATCGTAGTCTTCCAAATCCAGCGTGGGCAGGTAGAGCGCGAGGCTGCCCGTGCGTACTCCGGCCACGTCCACCTTCCAGTCGGCCACGCCGCCCAACCAGTTATCCCAGCCGGAATCGAAGTGCTCTTCGTACCGCACCGTCTCCACCGGCGCCTCGGTCTCGGCCGGCGCCGGGTCCAGGATCGCCGGAGGCGCAGTCACTACCGGCTCCGGTGGCGCGTCGCCCGCGCTCGCCGCCGCCAGCACGTTGAAGTACGGCACCGCCGGCAGGGATACGTCGTCGCGCACCTGGAACGGAGCCGCTTCCACCTGCGGACCCGCATCCACCCGTCGCGCGCGCAGCGGCAGTCCGAACAGGTGCGCACCGTTGCGCCGTCCCAACCCCGCCTGATTCTGCGTCACCACCCCGCCGTGCCACGTTGGCGCCGGCGTATTCCATGCGATCTCGCCGCGCCGCGTCTCGTACGGCGGCATGTCGCGCAGCACCCGCTGCGATGGCAGCATCCCGGCGTTGTCCGGGATCGCGCCCGCCGCCTGCACCCCCGGCGCCGCCGGCAACTTCGCCGCGATCACCGGCATGTCCAGCGTAAAGTCCTTTTCGCGCGCCGCCAGATCCTGCCCCATCCCGTCCGGACGCACCGCGCGTTCCGCCCGCGGCAGCGCCGATACCAGTGCCGGATCCAGGCGGCACGCAGGCGGCTGCAACGCCGGAATCCGGAACCCGACCCCGATCGAGACCCGCAGGTTGCTCCCTGCCGCCGCCGCGGACGGCAACGGCCGAAGCCCGGCGGCCTCGCACAAAACACCCTGGCCGCGCCGTTGCAGGTTGGCTGCGATCCGGCTGAAGTCCGATCGCACCGGACCCGCCGGCAGCCGGCTGAAGTCGCGCGATGGAGCCGCCGCGTCGCTTCCCTGCGAGTGCAGAGCGCGGAACTCGCCGCGCCGCAACTCTCCACGACCCGCCGCGTGCCGTAGCTTCGTCCCCGGCGCCGTACTCTTCCGCGCCAGAATCGGCACGCCGCTGCCGTGCGTCCGCGGCTGCAACCGCGTGCCCGCCGCCGCCGCCGGCGATTGCATAGCCCACGCCCGGCTGCCTGCCGTGACCCGCGGCGCCGCCGAACTCAAACGCAGCGGCAACAGGCTCGGGTCCGCCGCCACCGTTTGCGGCACCATGTTGCTGAACCCGTGCCGCTCCGTCGCTCCGCTGCGAATCAACGCCGACGAGGGGATCGGACGCGCGCTCTCCCGCCGCCGCATCAGGCTCGCAACCTTATTTACTTCCACCAGCCGGTCCATCCCGGCTCGCAATTGATACTGGTTGCGATGCTCCCGGGAACAGAAGTCGCCGTCGCCCCGGAGCCGGCCGAGCGGTTTTCCGCATAGCTGGCAGTTGCGCGCATTCATCGTCGGTAATTATAGGCGACGCCTTCTCGGAATTACTAGGATAAAAGGGGTGAATAGCGGCACATTATCGAACGTAGTATCGGTACTATCCTTAACGATATCAAAGGTTAATACGAGATTACCGGAAAAGGATATTTCTTTTGAATTGACTCAAAACAGGGCATGAAAATCGAGAAAATGGCCTTAGAATTTACGCTGAACGGTTCCGTGGGCCTGGTCCTGTGCGTCGCCTCCCGCGACGCCCCGCACCGGTGCCGGGCGGCCGTTGGAGGCTTTTCACGATGAACGAGTCCACGGCGCGTGCGGATCGCTTCGATCTGCAGACTTCCACATCGTCGTCCTATCTCTGGGAAGTTCCGCAGAAACCGGTCGCGGTGCGTATTCCTTTTCCGCTGATCGATCGCCTCGAGCGGGAGGCCGTCGAAAGCTTTCGCTCCGTCACTTCGCGCGGCAGCGAAATCGGCGGTCTCCTCTATGGCGATGCCGCCCCGGGCAACCCCACGATCGTCTCCGTAGCCGCCTACCAATTGATCGATTGCGACTACGCACGCGGTCCCCTCTACCGCCTTTCCGACGCCGACCTGCAGCGCTTTCAACAGGCCATCCAGCAGCACGGCGCTTCCGGCATCGCCGGCTTCTTCCGTACCCACACCCGCAAGGGCATCTCCCTCGACCCCGACGACATCTCCGTCCTCGACGCCATCTTCCGCGATCCCCACCACATCGCCCTCCTCATCCGCCCCTTCGCCACCAAAGCCAGCACCGCCGGCATCTTCCTCCGCGAAGGCGGCGCCTTCTCTCTCGACGCCAGCGCCCTCGAATTCCCCTTCCGCATGCCCGCCGGCGAACCCAAGGCCCCGGCTCCCGGTCATGAAGTCAAGGCCCCTGCCGCGCCCGTTCCCGCGCCCCCTCCCTCCCGCCCCGCCGCGCGCGCCCAAATCGTGCCCATCGCTTCCCGCCGCGAAGTCAGCCTCCTGGGCGGGACCATCGAGGAGAAAACCGCCGAAGCCGCTCCCGCCAGGCCCGAAGTAACCAAACCCGAGATCAAGCCCGAACCCAAGGTCGAGCCTAAGCCGGAGGCCAAGGCGGAACCCAAACCAGAGCCGAAACCCGAAACCAGACCGGCTGCAAAAGCCGAAACCAGAACCGAAGTCGCGCCCGCTCCGGCCCCCGCGGTCTCCATCCCCGCCGAAGAACCGGCACCGGCTTCCGGCAAGACCCTGAAACTCGTCCTGGCCGCCCTCGCCGCGACCGTCCTCTTCGTTCTCCTGTTCGTCTACCCCGGCCTGCTCCGCAATTCCAGCAAGCCCACCCCGGCCCCGCAGGCCGATTCGTCCCCCCTCCAACTGCGCGTCGAGCGCGCCAACGGCGAACTCCTCCTCACCTGGAACCGCGAGTCCGACGCCGTCCGCGGCGCCAGTAAGGCCGTGCTCACCATCAACGATGGCGATCAGCACGAAAACGTCGATATGGATCTTGCGCAATTGCGCAACGGCAGCATCGTCTACTCCCCCCAATCCGCGGACATCAGCTTCAAGATGGAAGTCACCGGCAAGGACGCGGCCAAAACCGCCAGCGAAAGCGTCCGCGTCCTGCGCACCCGGCCCTCCCCCCTCCAGGACCAGAACCCGGCGCAAACCGGGGCAGGGAAGCCGCCCGTCCCTCCCGCCGCAGCCGCTCCCACGGCCGCGCAACCCAATACCGCCACTCCCAACCCGGCGATTCCTGCTCCGACGGCCGCCGCTCCCGCTCCCGAAGGCGAAACGCCAGCCGAACCCGCCTCCAAACCGGTCACTCCGACCCGCGCCTTCAATGCGTCCCCGCTCGGCGCCCGCCTGCGTCCGGCCCTGTCCACCGACCTCCCCGATGCCCCCGCCGTCGGCGCCGCCGCTCTCCCCCGCGTGAACCTCGGCAACCTCGCCGCCACTCCTTCGGCCCCGGTGCCCGCTCCCGTTTCCGCGCCGCCCCAAGCCGCCAAATCCGGCGGCAAGATTCAGCAGGCCGTCTTGATCTCGAAGAAGGACCCCGAGTATCCCAAACTCGCCCGCCAGACCGGCGCCCGCGGTACCGTCCGCCTCAATGCCACCATCGGCAAGGATGGCCACGTCAAGACTGTCCACGTCCTCTCCGGCCACCCCATGCTGCAAGGCGCTGCCGTCGAAGCCGTCAAGCAGTGGGTCTACCG
>JBBIQR010000295.1:0-6122 GCA_037442245.1 Candidatus Solibacter sp.
CCCCCCACCAAACCGGTTACAGTACCTAACCTAAGGCAATCCCCCCGGCCCCGGCGCCCGGCGGTGCTATTGTATTCACAGGAGGAGGCCGGTCCCGGGGACCGGAACAGCTCTATGCCACTCAAAAGGGGAATCTTCATTGCCCTTTGCGCCGCCGGAATCATCCCGGCCCAAAGCGCTCCCAAGAACCTCACCGCCCGCGAACTCTTCTACGCCGCCGCGCAGGCCTCGCCGTCCCACGATATGGCCATCGCGCGCCCGCCGGCCCGCCCGCCGCAGCGCCCCTCGCACGCGCCCGCCAAAAAGGACACCGCGCGCGTCGATCCGCAACCCGGCACCGTAAAACCGCCCGCGCCCGCCGCGTCCGATACCTCCGCGCCCGCCGCGTCCGACACCACCTCGGCGCCCATCGTGCGCGCGTCTCTCCAGACTGCGCCCATGCCTTCCACCGGACTGCCGCCCCTCGGACTCCGCTACACCATCCTCAAGATCAGCCCGGATAACTCGACCAGCGAAGTCGCCGCCGATACCGTTTTCCACTCCGGCGACCGCATCCGCTTCGCCATCGAGCCCAATTCCTCCGGCTACCTCTACATCATCAACCAGGGCTCCAGCGGCACCTGGAAGCCCATGTTCCCCTCGCCCGATATCGAGGACGGTAATAACAAGGTCGAAGGCTTCCACCCCTACACCATGCCGCCCAAATCGCGCCTCGCCTTCGACGCCAACCCGGGCACCGAGAACCTCTTCATCGTCTTCTCCCGCCAGCCCGAGCCCGATCTCGAACAGCTCATCTACTCGCTCCAGGGCAAGCGCGCCGCCAAGCCCACCCCGGCCAAGGCCGAACAGGACGAGATGCCCGCCCCCATCGACCGTACCCTCATCATGGCCGCCAACATCTCTAACCCCCTCGTGGACCGCCTGCGCAATGCCTACAGCCGCGACCTGATCGTCGAGAAGGTCGACGCCGAAACATCCGGCGACCACAAGGAGACCGCGGTCTACGTCGTCAACCCCACCGGCAGCCACGATTCGCGCGTCGTCGCCGACCTCCATCTGGTGCACCAGTGATGCGCGCCGCAGCCGCCCTCGCGCTCGCCGCTGCGGCCCTCGCGGGCGCGCAAACCCGCACCATGAGCGAGGGCTCGCACCGCATGGAACTCATGCTCGAGCGCCTCGACGGCAATACCTGGCGCGTCATCGACCCCGGCCTCGTCCTCAACCAGGGCGACCGCGTCCGCTTCAAATTCCGCACCAACTTCGATGGCTACCTCTACGTCATGAACCAGAGCACCAGCGGGAAGTATGAGCAGCTCTTCCCGCGCGAGGATACCGGCCGGCAAAATCAAATCGCCGCCTCGCAGGAATACGTCGTGCCCGCCACCAGTACCGCCTTCCGCATCGCCGGACCCGCCGGCTACGAGATCGTCTACTGGCTCGTGACCCCCGCCCGCCTCACCGAAGGCATCCCCAAAACCACGCCGCCGGCGCCCTCCGCGCCGCGCCCCGCCCCCACCCTGATTCCCCGCTGCGACGATACCGTCCTCAAAGCCCGCGGCGAATGCGTCGATTCCTCCGCCGGACCCAAGCTCATCCCCCGCGGACAGCAGATTCCCGAACACCTGGCCGACCCCTTCGGCAAGGGGCCCAGCGACCTCATGTTCCTCCGCCAGAAGGACACCTCCGTCATCTCCTCCCCCGAACCCCTCACCGGACCGGTGATGTACGAGTTCCGCCTGGCCCACAGGTGACGCGTATGAAATTCCTCATTCTTCCCGCGCTGGCGCTCGCCGCCTTCGCCCAGCAGCCGCCGCAGCCGCCCCCCAGGCCCGGGCAGCAGCAGCGCGACCTCAAGGTCGAGCGGCTCGACGATCCCCTCCCCACCCCCGGTATCAAGGGCGTCCCCCTGCCGCCCCGCAGCTTCGCCGTCATCGTCGGCATCAGCAAATACCAGAACCTCCCGGCCAACCTCCAGCTCAATTACTCCGAGCGCGACGCCCAATCCATCTACACCATCCTGATCAGTCCCGAGGGCGGCAACTTCAAGGCCGAGAACGTTCACATCCTCGCCGGCGATAAAGCTACCCTCGCCGGCGTCCGCCACGAAATCGACGATTGGCTGCCTTCCGTCGCCCGCGACGACGACCGCGTCCTCATCTACTTCGCCGGCCACGGCTTCATGTTCCAGGGCAAGGGCTACCTCGCCCCCTTCGATTTCGACATGAACAAGGTCGCCTCCACCGGCTACCCGATGGATGAGCTCGGCGAAGTCATCGGCGGCAAGATCAAGGCCAAGTCCAAAATCCTCCTCACCGACGCCTGCCACTCCGGCGCCATCACCCCCGAGGATACCGAGAACCTCAACCGCACCCTCGGCGACCTCCAGAAAAGCCTCTTCTCCCTCACCGCCAGCCGCGCCCGCGAGCGCTCCTTCGAAAGTCCCGACCTCCGCGGCGGCCACGGCGTCTTCACCTACTACGTCGTCACCGGCATGGAGGGCGCCGCCGACACCAACCACGACGGCATCGTCACCGCCGACGAACTCGGCGAGTACGTCCACACCCAGGTCCGCGAGTACACCAACGAGCAGCAGAACCCCACCTCCGATAAGAGCAACTACGATCCCTCCATGTTGCTCGCCTACATCCCCTCCAACGCCAAACCCGCCGACGCGCCCGCTCCCAAGTTCGGCGCCTTCATCTTCGAATCCAACATGGACGGCGTCGAGGTCTTCCTAGATGGCACCTCCCAGGGAGTCGTCTCCAAAGGCAAGCCCCTCACCATCCCCGGTCTCGCGCCCGGCGAGCACACCGTCAAGGGCGTCCACCAGGGCTACGAACCCGACGGTCCCCGCCAGGAAATGGTCTATCCCGGGCAGGACACCACCGTCAACCTGAAGATCGTCATCGCACGCCGCCGCAATCACGCCGCCGACGAGTTGCTCAACGACGGCATCAAGCTCTACAACAACGGCAACCAGGAGAACTACCGCAAAGCCGCCGCGCTCTTCGAACAGGCGCTCACACTCCAGCCCGACTTGAGCAAAGCGGCCTTTTACGCCGGCCTCACCTACAGCGCCCTCTTCGATGAGGATAAGGCCCAGCAAGCCTACCAGAAGGCCATCGAAATCGACCCCGATTACCTGCAGGCCCGCTCCAACTACGGCGGCATGCTCCTCGACGTCGGCAACTACGACGAAGCCATCCGCCAGTTCAACGCCGTCCTCCAGCGCGACCCCAACCAGTCCAACGCCCTCACCCTCCTCTCACAGGCATACCGGCTCAAGGAGCTTTACCCGCAATCCATCGATTCGGCCCGGAAGGCCATCCAGCTCAACCCCCACGCCGCCGAACCCCACATGTGGCTCGCCGACAGCCTGCGCAACTCCGGCAAATTCCCCGAAGCCCGCTCCGAGTACGAGAACTACCTCAAGCTGAGCGATTTCGACAGCAAACTGGCCGGCAAGCTGAACTACTACGCCCTCGGCTACCTGGTGGGTTTCGGACGCAAGAAGCGCGCCGCCCAGCGCGATATCTGGAGCGACCTGCGCAGTCTAGCCTGGTTCGGCATCTGCGATTGCGAGCGCCAGGCCCAGCGCTACCAGCTCGCCATCCAGGCCTGCCAGACCGCACTCACTTACGATCCCAAGGACCCCTACGCGCACTACGCCCTCGGCCTCAGCTTCATGCACCTCGCCGTCAACACCGGCAACCCCGGCGGACTCGATCCCGCCCTGCGCCACTTCGAGCAGACCGTCACCCTCAACCCCGACCTCGCCGAATCCGACAACGCCAAGAAGAACATCGCCAGCATCCAGTCCTACCTCCGCGCCAACCAGCACTGATCCCCGGCTCATCCCCCGCCAGAGAGTTACACTGTTAGCTTCACCCATGAAACTTCAGAGCCACACCATCACCCAAGGCCGCGACCGCGCCCCCGCGCGCTCCATGTTGAAGGCCATCGGATTCACCGACGAAGACCTCGCCAAACCGATCATCGGTGTCGCCAACACCTGGATCGAAACCATGCCCTGCAACTACAACCTGCGGGACCTCGCGGTCAAGGTGAAGGAAGGCATCCGCGCCGCCGGCGGCACCCCCATGGAGTTCAACACCATCGCTATCTCCGACGGCGTCACCATGGGCACCGAGGGCATGAAGACCTCGCTCATCAGCCGTGAAGTCGTCGCCGACTCCATCGAGCTCCTCGTGCGCGGCCACATGTTCGACGGCATCGTCGCCCTCGTCGCCTGCGATAAAACCATCCCCGGCGCCGCCATGGCCCTGCTCCGCCTCAACGTCCCCGGCGTCGTCCTCTACGGCGGCTCCATTCTCCCCGGCAAGCACAACGGCCACGACATCTCCATCCAGGACGTCTTCGAAGCCGTCGGCGCTCACGCCCGCGGCAAAATCGGCGACGCTGAGCTCAAGGACATCGAGGACCACGCCTGCCCCGGCGCCGGCGCCTGCGGCGGTCAGTTCACCGCCAACACCATGGCCACCGTCATGGAGATGATCGGCCTCTCCCCCATGAATACCGCCAGCGTCCCGCAGGTCGACCCCCGCAAGGACGCCGTCGCCTACCGCTGCGGTGAAATCATCCTCGACGCCGTGCGCAAAAACATCCGTCCCCGCGACATCTGCACCCGCAAAGCCTTCGAGAACGCCATCGCCAGCGTCGCCGCCACCGCCGGCTCCACCAACGCCGTCCTCCACCTGCTCGCCATGGCCCGCGAAGCCGAGGTGCCCCTCAACATCGACGAGTTCGAGCCCATCCTCGCCCGCACCCCCGTCATCGTCGATATCAAGCCCGGCGGACGCTACATGGCCGCCGACGTGGATAAGGCCGGTGGCATCCCCGTGATCGCCAAGCGCCTGCTCGACGGCAAGTACGTGGACGGCTCCGCCCTAACCGTCACCGGCCGCACCTTCGCCGAAGAAGCCGTCGAAGCCCGCGAAACCCCCGGACAGGACGTTATCCTGCCCTTCGACAAAGCCCTCAAGCCGCGCGGCGGCATCGCCATCCTCCACGGCAACCTCGCGCCCGAAGGCTGCGTCATCAAGCTCGCCGGGCACGATAAGAAGGTCCATCACGGTCCGGCCCGCGTCTTCGAGCGCGAAGAGGACGCCATGGCCGCCGTCACCGGCGACCGCATCCAGCCCGGCGACGTCGTCGTCATCCGCTACGAAGGGCCGCGCGGCGGTCCCGGCATGCGTGAAATGCTCGGCGTCACCGGCGCCATCGTCGGTGCCGGCCTCTCCGATAGCGTCGCCCTCCTCACCGACGGCCGCTTCAGCGGCGCCACCCACGGCTTCATGATCGCCCACGTCGCCCCCGAAGCCTTCAACGGCGGCCCCATCGCGGTCGTCCAGGAAGGCGACCTCATCACCGTCGACGCCAACCGCGGCGTCCTCAGCGTGGACATCTCCGAAGCCGAACTCAAGCAGCGCCTCGCCGCCTGGAAACCCCGCGAGCCCCGCTACAAAACCGGAGTCATCGCCAAATACTGCAAACTGGTGGACTCCGCCAGCCAGGGCGCCATCACCCGAGCCTGACGCCCCCAGTAGCGCAGGCCTCCCGGCCTGCCCTTTTTCCCAGTAGGGTAGGCCTCCCGGCCTACCCCATCCTGCTCGTGATACACTCGCTCCCCATGAAGCGATTGCCGCTCGTTCTCAGTTGCCTGGCGCTCCTGTTCTCGCTCTTCGCCGTCCACGTCGCCCTCCGCACCCGCGACGACATTCAAGCCTACTTCCACTCCCGGTAGATGTCTCTCCGGGTCAGGCGCAGTAGGCGATGGCGGTCTCGGCCAGGATTTGGGCGAGGCTGAGGACGCTTTCGATATCCACCCACTCTTCGTTGGCGTGGGCGCCGGCGCCGGCGGGGCCGAAGACCACGGTTTCGACGCCGGCGGCTTGCAGGAGGGCGGCGTCCATCCAGGGCGTATCTCCGATGTGACGGGGCGCTGAGCCGAGAACCTCGGCAGCCGCGCGATCCACTGCCTGGACGATGGACGCGTCCGGGGAGACTTCGAAGGGATCGCGCGCGAAGGTGGCTTGGACGGTAGCGCGGAATTGGGGATCGGCGGCGGAGAGGCGGTCCGCGATGTCCTGAATTTCGGCGAC
>JBBIQR010000296.1:0-6120 GCA_037442245.1 Candidatus Solibacter sp.
ACGCCAACGTGACCCCGCAGAAGATCGACGAGGTGGTGCTGGTGGGCGGGCAGACCCGCATGCCGCGAATCCAGCAACTGGTGCGGGAAATCTTCAACCGCGACCCGCACAAGGGCGTGAATCCCGATGAAGTGGTCGCGGTCGGCGCAGCGGTGCAGGGCGGCGTGCTCGGCGGCGAAGTCAAGGACGTGCTACTGCTCGACGTGACCCCGCTTTCTCTCGGCATCGAAACCCTGGGCGGCGTGTTCACCAAGCTGATCGAGCGCAACACGACCATTCCCACGCGTAAGAGCGAGGTCTTCTCCACCGCCAGCGACAATCAGCCGTCGGTCGAGATCAAGGTCTACCAGGGCGAGCGCGCCATGGCGCGGGACAACCGCCTGCTGGGCGTGTTCCAGTTGGGCAACATTCCGCCGGCGCCGCGCGGCGTGCCGCAGATTGAAGTCACCTTCGATATCGACGCCAACGGCATCCTCAACGTGACCGCCAAGGACCGCGGCACGAACAACGAACAGAAGATCACGATCACCAGCTCGAGCGGTCTTTCGAAGGACGAAGTCGAGAAAATGGCGCGCGACGCGGAATCCCACGCCGCCGATGACCGGCGCCAGAAGGACACGATCGACGCGCGCAACCGCGGCGACGCCATGGTCTACAACGTCGAGAAGACGCTCAAGGAGCATCGCAGCAAGGTGAGCGACGCCGAAGCGCAGGAGATCGAAGCGGCTCTGGCGGAGACCAAGAAGGTGCTGCAGGAGAACGACGCGGAGAAGATCAATGCGGCGGTCGACCGGCTCACCCAGGCCAGCCACAAACTCGCCGAGGCCATGTACAAGTCGGCGCAGAGCCAGCCCGGCGGTGCTCCGCCGCCTCCCGAAAGCGGTCCCAAGCCCGGCGACGGCAAGGGCGGCGACAACGTGGTTGACGCCGAATTCGTCGATGTAGACGATAAAAAGTAAGCCGCGGATGGGGGCAGGCGCAACCGCCTGCCCCGTTACGGTTTTTGGGTGAACCCCGATGGCAGCGTCTCCCAAGCACGAATACTACGAAACGCTGGGCGTTCCGCGCACGGCCGACGCGGAGGAGATCCGCAAGGCCTACCGCAAACTCGCCCGCAAATACCACCCCGATCTCAACCCCGGAGACAAGTCCGCCGAAGACCGCTTCAAGAACGTTCAGGAAGCCTACGACGTACTCAGCGACGGCAAGAAGCGGCAGATGTACGACCAACTCGGCTTCTACAGCGAGAACGGGTTCGCGCCCCCTCCTCCGGGCGGGCAGGGCGGCGGTACGGGACAGCACTTCGATTTCAGCGGCTTCGATTTTTCCGATTTCATGAGCGGCGGCGGCGCGGCCGGTGCGGGGCGACACACCGCCGGCGGCGGGTTCCGCGATATCTTCAGCCAGTTTTTCGGCGGGCGCGAGCAGGCGCGTCAGGAGGAGCCGGAAAAGGGCGGCGACCTCGAATACGTGATGAACATCGACTTCTGGCAGGCCATCCGCGGCACGCAGGCGCGCGTCAATATTTCGCGCTATGAGACCTGCGCCACCTGCCGCGGCAGCGGATCGTCCGGCGCCGGTGAAGTCGATTGCCCGCAATGCCAGGGCACCGGACACGTGAGCCAGATGGCGGGCGCGATGCGGTTCAATCTCACCTGTCCGAGGTGCGGCGGCACGGGGCGCCTGCGCAACTCCTGTCCCACATGTGGCGGGGACGGCCGCACCACCCACACCGAGACGGTCGAGATCCGCATTCCGCCCGGCGCGCGCGACGGCTCCCGCCTGCGCGTCCCCGGCAAAGGCAACGCCGGCACCCACGGCGCGCCTCCGGGCGACCTCTACATCACCACGAAGGTCGAGCCGCATCCGTTCTTCACCCGCGATGGGGATAACATCGAGATCCGCGTCCCGGTCACCGTGTGGGAAGCCGCGCTCGGCGCGAAGATCGAGGTCCCGACCATCGACGGGCGCACGGTGCTGCGGATTCCGCAGGGCACGGCCAATGGCCAGAAATTCCGGCTGCGCGAAAAGGGAGTGGCCGGTTCGCGCACCGGGCAGCGGGGCGATCAGATCGTCGAAGTCTCGCTGGTGGCGCCGGACCCGCGCGACGAACGCGTGCGCCGCCTGCTCGGCGAACTCGCAGACATCCACAAGCACGAAGATCCGCGCGCGGAAATGTGGTCCCAGACCTAGCCATGGCCAAGGCAAAATCCAAAGCGGCGTACATGATCTCCGCCATCGCGGAGCAGTACGAGATCCATCCTCAGACCCTGCGGCTTTACGAGCGCGAAGGCCTGCTGAAGCCGTCGCGCAGCGAAGGCAACACGCGGCTCTACACGGCGGAGGATATCGAGCGCCTGGAAGTGATCCTGCACCTGACGCGCGATCTCGGGGTGAATCTCGCCGGAGTCGAGATCATCCTCAACATGCGTGAGAGGATGGCGGAGATGCAGAGCCAGATCCAGGAATTCGTGGCCACGCTGAACAACGAACTCGCCGCGCGCGCCGCCCCGGCGCCGGCCGCGGACCGTACCAGCCTGATCCCGGTGATCAACGTCAAGCCCGTCGCCAGCCGCCGGCGCTAGGACTCCGGAACGCTGCCCACGTGCAGCGCCACGATCCCCCCGGTCATGTACTCGTAGCCGGCGTCGATGAATCCCGCCGTCCCCATCATGCGCGCCAGTTGCGCCGCGTCGGGAAATTTGCGGACCGATTCCGGCAGGTACTCGTACGCGTCCCGCGAGCCCGAGATCATCCCCCCGATCCAAGGCAGCACCCGCCGCGCGTAGAAGTGATACGCCGCCGCGAAGATGCGGTTCGGCGGTGTCGTGAATTCCAGAATCGCCGCCATCCCGCCTGGGCGCAGCACCCGCCGCATCTCCTGGAGCCCCGCTTCGTAGTTGGCAAGGTTGCGGAATCCGAACGCCACTGTGAGCAGATCGAGCGAGCCGTCGCGCAAAGGCAGCTGTAGCGCGTCGGATTCGAAAACCGCCGCCGCTGCGCCCCGCCCCGCGATCTTGTCGCGCGCGATCACCAGCATCGGGTGGCAGAAGTCGCTGCCCAGCACCGCGTGGTGCCGCGCCAGCGCCAGCACCAGATCGCCCGTGCCGCAGCAGACATCCAGCACCCGTGCCCCCGGACGCTCCAGCACGGGCTTGACCCGCGTCACCGTGCGTGCGCGCCACCTCCGGTCGATGTTCAGCGAGAGCAGATGGTTCGCCACGTCGTAGCGTCCCGCCACCCGGCCGAACATGCCGCGCACCCAGCGGGCGGCGTCCTGCTCGTTGCGCGCGCCTTCCGGCGTCGTCCCGCTCATGCCAGTGCGCAACGGATGGCGTTCAGCACCAGCCGCTCATCCACGCCGCTCACCACCGTCACCTCGCCGATCCGGACCGGCAGCACGAAGTGCACCTTCCCGCGCAGCGTCTTCTTGTCGTGTACCAGGCGCGCCACCAGGTTCTCCGCCGCAATGCCGCCTACCGGAGGAATCGGTCCGTAGGCCTCGATCGCCTCCAGCATGTCCACCGCGTCCTCGGCCGAAACGTGCCCGGTCGATTGCCCCAGGTGGATCGCTGCCCGCATGCCCCAGGCTACCGCCTCGCCGTGCAGAAACCGCGTGTAGCGCGTCTCCGCTTCCAGCGCGTGACCGAATGTGTGCCCAAAGTTGAGGATGCGCCGCATGTCGCCCTCCCGCTCATCGCTCGACACTACCTCGGCTTTCATCCGCACACTCTCCGCGATGATGTGATCCACCGCGTGCGGCCGCCGCTCGATCACGGCATCGCGCTCGCGCACCAGGTATTGGAAGAGTTCCGCTTCCCGGATGATCCCCGCCTTCACGATTTCCCATAGCCCGGCGCGGTACTCCCGCTCCGGTAGCGTCTCCAGCACCGCGGGATCGGTCAGCACCGCGACCGGCTGGTGGAACGCCCCGATCAGGTTCTTGCCGCTCACCAGGTTCACTGCTGTCTTACCCCCAATCGCCGCGTCTACCTGCGCCAGCAGCGTCGTGGGGATCTGCAGCACCGGAATGCCGCGCATGAAGATCGCCGCCAGGAACCCGCCCATATCGTTGACGATGCCGCCGCCGTACGCGATCACCGTGCTGGACCGGTCTCCGCCGCGTTCGATCATTTCCTCGGCGAGCGCTTCCACTGGGGCCAGCCGCTTGTTCTCCTCACCTCCGGGCAGGTAGAGAATCTCGTGCGCTACCTGCTCGAGCGCCTTCGCCAGCAGCGATCCCGCGTGGCGCCACACGTCCTCCGTGGTGACCACGAACACCTTGCCGGCGCGCTGCGGCAGATGCTGCGCCGCCTGCCCGATCACGCCGCGCTCCACGATGGCGGAATAGCTTCGCTGCGGCGTCTCGACGCGGAAAGAAGGCATACGCCCTTTGTACCATGCGAACCTCACCGGCTTCTCCGCGCATTGGCCCTGTGAAGGAGGCGCGCCGCCGCCGAGTCGAAATCGTGCCCCGGACGTCCTGATGCGATTGCGCCGCCGCACGCGCAAAGGTATTCTGATCTGGTGCCCGCATATGGTGGCTGCAGTCCCGTGAGACTTCCGCTGGATCCTTGCAGAGCACGGGTTCGCAGCCTATGAGACGAGTTCCGGCCGCAAGGTCCGCCGCTCTTTACAGTTTCCTCGTCCTGTACCTCTTGCTCGTTCTGCTGGGTACCAGGACGACCTTCTTCGGTGACACCGCCGTCTATGCGGCTGACATCGCCGGCGCCCTCCAGGGGCATCACTCCCGCGTCTCTTTGTTGGATTTTGGCCACCTCGTCTGGCGCCCCTTAGGCGCCTTGCTGACCGCTCCTCCCTATCCCGAGAGTACGGCCGCGTTAAGGCTCGACGTTACCCTCACTCTCATCCGGATTAACCTGCTCGCAACGGTCGTTTGCGCCGCTGCCATGTGGTGGCTGCTGCGTCTGGTCGGAGGAATCAGCCTGCCTGCGGCTCTCTGCGCGTGGTGCGCATTCGTCGCCAGCCAGGGGTTCCTCGTCCTGTCGCGGGCGGGTACGGCGTGGATTCCGGGGATCGCCTGCCTGATTCTGGCCTGCTGCTGCTCCTTGCTGGCGAGTCGCCGCGACTCGTGGCCCGCCGCGCTTGCCGCCGCCGTGCTCACAGCCAGCAGCATCGTCTTCTGGGTCCCATACGTCCTGGCTGCGCTCACCGTAGTCTCCGCATCCCTCCTCGCCGCTGAGCGCGACGCGCCGGGCAAAAGGTTGCTGGCTTCCGCTGTCCGCATCCTTCCCCTGGCCGGTGGACTGACCGCCGCGGCCTTTGCCGCCGCAGTCCTGGCCCGCCACATCGCCAGTTCCGCCCAGTTCTGGGACTGGGTCCGCTTTGCCGCTCACGGCGAAGGACGGGACCGCCAGTTCGTGCGCATGATCTTCGGTCTGCCCCGGTCCTTCTTTATCATGGGCGATGACGGTGTCCTGTGGAAGCAGTTCCTGTTCCACGACCCCTACGCCGGCGTCTCCCTGTGGGACATCCTCGGAGCCAGTGCCGCGAGAATTGCCTTGTTCTACGCCGTGATGGCCATGGCAGCTTGGGAGATGGCCCGCAAAGCGCGCTGGCTCCTCCTCTGGGTCACGGTCGCCGTCGTGCCGACAATTGCCTTGGCTGTCGCGTTCGAAGCCGGTTCCGTCGAACGCTACCTGGCGTTATATCCGGCAGCCTTCCTTGCTCTGGCATGGCTCATGAGCAGACCCGCGCCGGCACTGATGCGTGCGGGTGCGGTCCTTTTCTGCTCCGTCGTGATCCTGGGAAATCTGTGGGCGAATCTCACGCCCAGAGTCGATGCCCGGTATGCGGCTGCCCTGGTCCGGATTGAGGCAATTCCAGCCCGCTCCTCCACTGACGCCGTGAACGCAGTCTTTGTACTCAATCTGCGAGACGAACTCCTGGCCCTGTCCGACCCCACCAACCCGAAACTGGTCTCGATCCCGCAGACGAGATATGTCATGCCCCCCATAGCCTCGGAGATCGCCATCTGGCGTTCCTTGTTTGCCAGGCAGGCACTCGACGTGTGGAATCATGGCGGCGAAGTCTGGATCAGCCGGCGCCTCTGGGCCCACCGCCCCGTCCGTGAGTGGTGCTGGGTGGAAGCCGACGACC
>JBBIQR010000297.1:0-6092 GCA_037442245.1 Candidatus Solibacter sp.
TGGGAAGATGGTCGCGGCACCAGGCGAAAATGTCGGTGACGATGCGCATGGCGGCGCGCGGGGGATAGATGTAGGTGCCGCGGGCGATATATTCCTTGAGGATGTCGTTCTGGATCGTGCCGGAGAGTTTGGCGCGGGAGGCGCCCTGCTGTTCGGCGACGAGGGCGTAGCAGGCGAGCAGGATGGCGGCGGTGGAGTTGATGGTCATGGAGGTGGAGACGGTTTCGAGGGGGATGCCCTCGAAGAGCCGCTCCATGTCGGCCAGGGAGGAGATGGCGACGCCGACGCGGCCGACTTCGCCGGCCGCCATGGGGTGGTCGCTATCGAAGCCGAGTTGTGTGGGGAGGTCGAAGGCGACCGAGAGGCCGGTGGTGCCTTGCGAGAGGAGGTAGCGGTAGCGGCGGTTGCTCTCCTCGGCCGTGCCGAAGCCGGCGTACTGCCGCATCGTCCAGAGGCGGCGGCGGTACATATCGGGATAGATGCCGCGGGTGAAGGGGTAGTCTCCGGGGGGCTCGGGGGGGTGGCTCATGAGCGGGAGATGCGGCGGGCGCGGAGGAAACTGGAGACGCCGAAGTAGAGCATGAGCAGGGTGAGGAAGGTGGTGCCGAGGAAGCGCCAGAGGTCGCCGGTGGACTGTTTGGGGTCGGTACCCATGGCCATATAGGCGCGGATGGCGCCGGAGCCGAACAGGACGGCCAGACAGAAGAAAAGAAAGCCGATAACCTCGTTCCAGAGGGTGCGGGCGGGCTTGAGGACCGCGGGGACGACGTGGTGGATAAACTCCCGTCCGGCCTTGATGGACAACAACTTCTTCACGTCCTCATGCTAACACCGCGGCTGAATGGTGCGATTGAGGGCTAAGGTTTCCGGCCGGGACTGCCGATGGTTGGGGTGAAAGCGGCTTGTGAAGCCGGATGAGGTCCACTACAATCGGAACGGGTGGATGCGACCAGTACATGGAACGCCGGGGGGCTCCGGCGCATCTGGGATAATTAGGGGAGTTCTGTGGACGAACCATTGAAAAACCTCATGCAGGAACTGGGAAACGCGATCAACGATTCCCTTTCCGAGTCGGACCGGATCGCGGAAGCGATCGGTGAGATCAAGCGCGCCGGGTACGACGTATTCCTGGTGCTGGAAGCGACGATCGGGTTCAACCGCCGCGAGGAAGGAGCGGAGGAGGAAGACGACGAGCAGGTTGAGTCCACCGAGGAACCCAAACGGACGTTCGAGGCGACGAGCAAGATCAAGTTCACCAGTCAGGATCACCGCTTTCTGCGGGCGTTGAAGATCGCGGTGGACGAAGACCAGAAATAGCGCGCGTTTGCGCGGCGCGGAAAACCAGTATCCCACTGGGCGCCTTCGGTGCGCCTATCCCAGACTTTCGTAAACCCGCCAGGTAGATTCGACGGCATTTTCCCAGGTAAATTGGGCGGCGCGCATTGCGCCGCGGTGGGAGAGGTCCGCGCACAGGGTCTCATCGGCGGCGAGGCGCTGGAGCGCGCCGGCGAGCGCGGCGGTATCGGCGGGGTCGACGAGCAGGGCGGCATCGCCGGCGACCTCGGGAAGGGCGGAAGAGCGGGATGTGACCACCGGCACGCCGGCGGACATGGCCTCCAGCACGGGCATGCCGAAGCCCTCGTCGAGCGAGGGGAAGGCGAAAATGCGGGCGCGGGCGTAGGCGGCGGCCAGTTCGCCGGGCGCGATGTAGCCGGGGGCGGAAATGCGGGTGCGCGCCGGGCTGGCGGCGATGCGGGCGTGAATTTCGGCGGCGCCGAAGCCGTCGCTGCCGGCGAGCAGGAGGCGCCAATCGGGGGGCAACTCTTCGAAGGCCTCGATGAGCCGGACGATGTTCTTGCGTTTCTGGAGCGCACCCACGTTGAGAACCAGGTTTTCGCGGGGAAGCGCGGGGAGATCGAGGCGGCGGATGCCGTGGTGGACCACCGCGATGCGGGCGGGGTCGACGCCGAGGACGGAGACAATCTGGCGGCGGGTGAAGTCGCTGACGGCGATGAGGGCGGTGGCGCGGTGAGCGGCGTCGCGCGCCTGGGCCGCGAAGCGCGCGCGGAAATCGGGGGTGGAGTAATCGCCGGTGAGGACGAACAGGTCGTGGAAGGTAGCGACCGAGCGCGCCGGGAGGATGCGGGGGAGGCGTTGATTGAGCCCGTGGAAGAGGCGGGCGCGGCGGGGACCGAGGGGTCCGGCTAGGAGGCGGCGGCGGACGTTGGCGGGCAGCAGCTCGGAACGGGCGCGCAGGTAGCGGTGAGAGCGGCGCCGCACCACTACCACCAGGGGCTGCCGGGCGAGTCCGAGGAGGATTTCGCGGGAGTAGAGGCCGACTCCGCTTAATCCTTCACCGATGCTGTAGGTGGCGTCCAGGGCGACGGGCTGCATGAGGGGCGGTAGGCGCGGTCACTCCATCCCGTATTGTTTCATTTTCCGGTAGAGGGTGGTGCGTCCGATGCCGAGCATGCGGGCGGCTTTGGCCCTTTCGCCGCGGGTGGCGGCGAGGGCGCGCTGGATGGTGGCGCGTTCGCTATCGGGGAGGGAAATGATCGGCGACGGGTGCGCGACCGAGACGGCGGGGAGGGGTTCGGCGGGGTCGGGCGGGGCCAGCGCGCCGGAGAGGTTGGCGAGGTTGTTCGCCGAGTGCTGGTACTGCAGGGGGCTGGGCAGGCCGGCCAGTTGCAGGGCGCCTTCGGAGTGCATGGCGGCGAGGCGCTCGACACAGTTGCGGAGTTCGCGCACGTTGCCGGGCCAGTCGTAGGACTGAAACAGGGCGAGGGTTTCCTCGGAGATTTCCAGCGTGGGCAGGCCGCTCGTGCGGCAGCGATCGAGAAAGTGGGCGACCAGGCCGGGGATATCCTGCTTGTGCTGGCGCAGCGGGGGGATGCGCAGGGCGAAGACGTTGAGCCGGTAGTAGAGGTCGAGGCGGAAGCGTCCGGCGTCGACGGCGGCGCGCAGGTCGCGGTGGGTGGCGGCGATGATGCGGGTATCGACGCGCCGCCAATCGGTCGCGCCGACGGGGCGGTACTCGCCCTCCTGAATGAGGCGGAGGAGTTTGACCTGCAATTCGAGGGGGAGGTCGCCGATTTCGTCGAAGAAGGCGGTGCCGCCGTCGGCCATGGCGATGAGGCCCTTCTTATCGCTGGTGGCGCCGGTGAAGGCCTGTTTCACGTGGCCGAAAAGGTCGCTTTCGACCAGGGTGCCGACCAGGGAGCCGCAGTCGATGGTGACGAACGGGCCGCGGGGATTGGCGGCGTGTATGGCTTCGGCGACGACCTCCTTGCCGGTGCCGCTTTCGCCCAGCAGGAGGACGGGAAGGCGGTTGCGGGCGGCCTTATCGATCAGACGGCGGAGGGTGGCGATAGGGGGAGAGTCGCCGACCAGGGTATGGGCGGCCTGGCGTGGCCGGGACATAGATGGATCGCCTAATTCGAATCAATTCGTACGACGAAGCAGGCGATCTTCTCAGGAGAATTTTCGCGGATTCTCACGGCCAGGGAGGCGGCGGCCTCCTGGGTCGGTTCGGAGCCGACCAGGACGCGCCACAGAGGCGGGTTGCCGGGGCGGGGAAGGAGGCGGGCGGCGCCGAAGTCGCGCTCCATCTGGTCGCGCAGGCGGAGGGCGTTGTCGCGGCTGCGGAAGGCGCCGATCTGGACGCCGAAGGCGGCGGGCGGGAGGTTGGCGGGGGCGCGAATGACCTCGATGCGGACGCGGGCGGTGCCGGGTCCGAGCATGGCGATCTGGCGCGCGGCGGCGCGCGAGAGGTCGATGATGCGGCCCTCCACGAAGGGGCCGCGGTCGGTGATGCGGACGTCGGTGGTCTTCTGGTTGTCGAGGTCGTAGACGCGGACCCAGGTATCGAAGGGGAGGGTACGGTGGGCGGCGGTCAACTGCTCCTGGTCGTAGGTTTGGCCGTTGGCGGCGGCGCGCCCGTGGTAGGGGTAGCCGTACCAGCTTGCGATGCCGGTCTCGGTGTAGCCGATGGCGACGGGTTTGGGCGGGGTGGGGGCGCGGACGCGTTTGCGGTGGGCGCACCCGGCAAGGGTGGCGAGCGCGGCGATCAGTACCAAGGTACGGGTGCCCGTCAAACTTCGATTATGGCACCGGGCGGGAGGGCTATAAAGTCCCGGGGGATACCCGCCGATATGGGTGGCATGGAGCCAGAGAGGCGTTCACAGGCGCGCATGCTGTGCGCGGATATGGTGGAGATCCGTTGGAAGGACCGTGCGGGGAGGCAGCACGGGGCGACGGCGCTCCTGGAGGATATATCGAGTTCGGGCGCGTGTTTGCAGTTGGAGGAGGCGGTACCGCTGGGAGTGGAGATTGCCTGGGAGGCGGCGGAACAGTTCTTCAGCGGGTATGTGCGGTATTGCGTGTACCGCGAGATCGGGTATTTTGTGGGGGTGGAGTTCAGCCGGTCGTCGCGGTGGTCGAAGCTGGCGTATGAGCCGCGCCACCTGCTGGACCTGGAGAAACTGGTGGCGGCAGTGAAGAAAAAAGGGGGTTCGAAAGCAGCGGCTAGCGCTCCGACCAAGCTGCGCGAATGAAATCGCGGTTCATGCGGGCGATGACCTCAAGCTTGATTTCTTTGGGGCAGACGGCCTCGCATTCACCAATATTGGTACAGCTTCCGAAGCCTTCGGCGGTGGCCTGAGCGACCATGGCGATGGCGCGGGAGGCGCGCTCGGGCTGACCCTGGGGGAGCAGGCCGAGGTGGGAGATTTTTGCGCCGGTGAAGAGCGCCGCGCTGGCGTTGGGACACATGGCGACGCAGGCGCCGCAGCCGATGCAGGCGGCGGCATCCATGGAGCGGTCGGCGTGCTCCTTGGGGATGAGGACGGCGTTGCCGTCGGGAGCGCTGCCGGTGGAGGCGGAGATGAAGCCGCCGGCGGCGATGATGCGGTCGAAGGCGCCGCGGTCCACCACCAGATCTTTGACAACCGGAAAGGCTTTGGCGCGCCAGGGTTCGACGTAGAGTTCGTCGCCGTCCTTAAAATGGCGCATGTGAAGCTGGCAGAGAGTGGTGGCCGGCAGGGGGCCGTGGGCGACGCCGTTGACCATGGCGCCGCACATGCCGCAGATGCCTTCACGGCAATCGTGGTCGAAGGCGACCGGCTCTTCGCCTTTGGCGATCAGGTCCTCGTTCAACACGTCGAGCATTTCGAGGAAGGACATCTCGTGGTTGACGTTGGGGACATCGTAACGCACCATCTTGCCCGGGGCCTGGGCGTTCTGCTGGCGCCAGATGTGGAGGATGATTCGCATTACTTGTAGCTCCGTTGGGTCGGATGGACGTATTCGAAGTTGAGGGGTTCCTTATGGAGGACGGGTGTAGCGCCGGTGCCTTTGAACTCCCAGGCGGCGGCGTAGGAGTAATGCTCGTCGTCGCGGGCGGCTTCGCCGTCGGGCGTCTGGTATTCCTCGCGGAAGTGGCCGCCGCAGCTCTCGTTACGTTCCAGGGCATCGAGGCACATGAGTTCGGCGAGTTCGAAGAAATCGGCGACGCGCCCGGCTTTTTCGAGCGACTGGTTGAGTTCCTCGCCGGCGCCGAGGACCTTGACGTCGCGCCAGTACTGCTCACGCAGTTTGGGGATGAGGGAGAGAGCCTCCTTGAGGCCCGCCGCGGTGCGTGCCATGCCGCAGTGCTCCCACATGATTTTGCCGAGTTCGCGGTGGTAGGAGTCCACGCTGCGGGCGCCCTTGGCGGAGAGTAGTTTGGCCGTGATCGCGTTGACGTTGGCCTCGGCGTCGCGGACGGCGGCATGGGAGGGGTCGACCTTATCGAACTTGTTGGAAGCGAGGTAGTCGCCGATGGTGTTGGGCAGGACGAAGTAGCCGTCGGCGAGACCCTGCATGAGGGCGCTGGCGCCGAGGCGGTTGGCGCCGTGATCGCTGAAGTTGGCCTCGCCGATGACGTAAAGGCCGGGGATGGTGGACATGAGGTTGTAGTCCACCCAGAGGCCGCCCATGGTGTAGTGGATGGCGGGGTAGATGCGCATCGGGACCTTGTAGGGATCCTCGCCGGTGATGCGCTCGTACATATCGAACAGGTTGCCGTAGCGCTCCTTGATGGTGTGGGCGCCCAG
>JBBIQR010000298.1:0-4657 GCA_037442245.1 Candidatus Solibacter sp.
CGCGTTCGCCGCCGCCCGCCACGGCGCGCTGATCACCGCCGCTACCGTCAACACCACTGAGAAATGCACGATCGTCGGCGTCGAAAACGTCCGCCCCGCCTCATCCCCCACCCGCACCGTCCGAATCCCCGCCACCAGGCTCAACACCACAAACTGCAAGCCGATCAACGCCCCCGCCGACGACCCCACAATCGCGTAGAAATTCTGCCATGCCGCAAGTGTGCTCATGTTTCGCCTCTCCGCCTCACCTCACCAGGTTTGACGCCGTTATGGATTGATTTCAAAGCGCACGGATTGAAAAGTCCCCACCCCGCGGTTGCTGCCCAGGACCGAAGCGCCGAACGTGATGCCCCAGTCCTCCTGAAACTGGCTCCAACCACGGTATCCGCCCAGCAATTTCTTACCGTCCACCCACAAAGTAGCGACCCCCAGCACCGCATCATAGTTCAACTCATACCGGCGGTAGATGGGAACCGCGCGCGGAAGCTCGATATCGATCCCTTGTCTGGACGGAAGAGTCTGCGTCGGCAGACGAACCAGGTCGGCGCCGGGCCGCGCGATGACGCAAATATCGAAGCGCTTTCCGTACCCGGCGAAATCGACGCCGGCAAAGATCATCCCTTCCTCACCGCGCATGACGGTAGCCAATTGCCAGCCGCGCCGCAGCGCGCTGCGTTTCTGGGCGTTGCTGAGATGCCGGTAATAGTGGCCCTGGCGCGGCGTAAATGTCCGCCAGCCGTCGTATTCCGTCTTATCCGGATTCTCGGCGACGGTCCCGGTGAGGTCGTTATGGATTTGGAAACCTTCGGTGACGGGATCGAACGCGCCAACCTTTTCGATGATGCGGGCGTCGTCGCCGCTGGATAGCCGCCGGAAACGGACCGCGCCGCCGGCGATCAGCACGATCCCCGCCGCGACCGCCGTCCTCCGCCCGAACCGCGGCGGCGCCGCAATCGAGCCCGCCAAATCGTCGGCCCACTCCCGAACATTTTTCGGCCGGTCCTGGGGCCGGAACGCTAATGCGGCCGCCAGCTTCCGCCGCGTGCTCCCGCCGATGGTTCCCGGCAACGCCCGGATGTCCGGCTGCCCGCACAGCATCTCGCAGGCAACCGCACCCAGCGAATACACATCGCCCTCCGGCAGGTTCCTGCCCTCGAACTGCTCGGGCGCCATGTATCGCACGGTTCCGGCGATGGTAATGTTGGTCAGGTGCGGCTGCAACTCGGAGCGCTCGATTTTGGCGATACCGAAATCGATCAGCTTCACCGCCTCGCTCCCGCCGGCCAGCCGCTGGAGCATGATGTTTTCCGGCTTCAAATCCCGGTGCGCAATGCCCGCGGCGTGCGTAGCTCCAAGCGCCGCGCCGGCTTGCCGGAGAATCGCCGCGATGCGAACCGGCTCCAGCCTGCCCGCCGTCAACGCCTCGCGCAGGCTGATGCCGTCGATATACTGTATCGCCAGGAAAGGACTCCCATCCTCCAGTTCGCCGGTATCCAGAATGCCCACGACTCCCGGATGGTCGATTCGCGCCAGGGCCTCCATTTCCTCGCGCAGCCGGTCCTTCATCGCACGGTTGCGCCGCCCCTCCACTCGCAGCACCTTAAGCACCACCGGGCGATGCAACAGCTCATCGAAAGCTCTGTAGACCAAGGCCTGTCCGCCTCCGGAGAGCATCTGCTCCACGCGATAGCGGTTCTTCACTACCTGCCCGGACGCCAGCAAAGCGCGCGATTGCCGGAGCGCGGCTCCCAGTTCCGGCACGATCGGTTCCGCCAGAAAATCGCCTGCTTCCGCGTCGGAGGCAAGCAGCGCCTCCACTTCGGCCCGAAGCTCGCCGTCCTCGCCGCACGCAGTCTCCAGGAACGCGCCCCGTGCCGATCCATCCAGCACGCGGGCGGCATCGAACAACGCCGTGACGCGTTCCCAGCGAGCGTTCATGACCGTAGCTCGCGATGCAGCCACGCCCGTGCGACGGCCCACTCCCGGTCCACGGCCCGCGGACTTACTCCCAGGACCTCAGCTACCTCGGACACCGTCAACCCGGCGAAATACCTCAGCTCGACGATCCTGCTTTGCCTCGGCGATATCGCATCCAGGCGTGTCAGTGCGCTGTCGAGCGCCAGCAACTCTTCCCGACGCCCATCGGCAGCGAGAACCCCGGCATCGTCCAGCGGAACCAGCCCCACTCCGCCGCCGCGCTTTTTGCTGTTTCTCGCGCGCGCGTGGTCCACCAGAATGCGGCGCATCAGGTTCGCCGCCGCCCCAAAGAAATGCGCGCGGTCGCGCCAGTTGTGCTCCTCGTGGGCAACCAGCCGGAGATAGGTTTCATTCACCAGGGCGGTCGGCTGCATGGTCGATGCATTCCGTTCCCGCCGGAATTGACGCACGGCCAGCCGATGCAGCTCCGGGTAGATCGCCTCGAGTAAGTGCGCGACCGCAGCGGGATCGCCGGTACGCAACTGTCGTACCAGAACCGTGATCCTGCCAGGCCCGGCAGCCGCCGGCATCCCCTCCTCCTCGCAACGGTACAGTAGTTTACCAGACAATTGCCGCCTTTTCCGCTGGCGTGGCGAGGCGCGGTCTTGCGCCATCCCCGGTTGGAGAGAGTCACGGCTCAATCACTCCGGAGGAGACAGTATATGGTGCATATCGTGCCCGTTCCAAAAGTGGTCCGCAGGAACGGAGCTGGCAAATTGCTGAGACTGCTTGCCGCGCTGTCGGTTGCGACCGGCGCCGCGCGGGCCGCAACGACCTATCAGGCGACAAACCTGCAACCGCCGGGCTCCTTAGTCGGCTTCGCCAACATCATCGGCATGAACAACAAGGCGCAGGTCCTGGGAGACGCTTGCAACATCCTTGGCGCGTTCCTTTATTGTTACGGCGCCAACCGCTTCCCCGCGGTTTGGAGCAACGGCGTGATTACCCCTTTGCCGATTCCGACTGGCTACTCCTATATCGCCCAGCTGAGTTCCTACGGCATCAACGAATCCGGCACGGTCGTCGGAACCGTGACAGCCGCCGCGGGATCCAAGGTCGTGCTCTGGAGTAACGGCGTCCCGCAAATTCTTCCCGACGCGCCGGTGCCGGGCGCTTGCTCCGGCGCGGGGTGCATTTGCTCCCCCGTTCCTTTCGGCAATCCCATCCGTCCGGTCAACAGCGCTTCCTACGGCATCAATGCCGCCGGACACATCCTGGGATCTACCACCTATCCCTCCTATCAGGGTGGCGGCTGCTCCGAAACCTGGGTGTACAACGGCACAAGCTTTCGCGCCGTGCCCCTGGCGATTCCACACCAGTGCATCGGCATCCTTCCGCCAGCTTACGGCGGCGGTGTAGGCGAGCCCACCGTCCCTACCTTCAACGACGCGGACCAGGTGCTGGAAACCATCCAGAACTACTTCTGCGGACCGCCATACGCGTATCCAAATCCCCCCGTCCCCTCACAGGACCCGGCCATCGTTCAGCCCGGCGGAAGTTACTCGTTCCTGCCCTTGGGAAGCGTGGCGGCGGCCGGAGGCTCGGCCCTCAATAGTGCCGGCCAGGTAATGGGGTATTACACCAACGGCGGCGGTACGGGCGGCCTCGTGTTTTGGGACCAGAACGGGATTCATGACCTCGGCGCCGGCGGGTACGCCTCTTTGAACAACGCGGGCCAGATGGTCTACCTGACGAGATCCTGCCTTGCCTGCGGCGGCGGAATCGCCATATGGCAAAACGGTGTCTCCACACCCGTTCAGTTACCTTCCGGCGTCAGTGCGGCGTACGGCCCGGCAGCCTTGAACGACGCCGGACAGTTCATCGCGGGCGGCTACCTCCTGTCGCCCGCCGGCCCGTGCGCACCGGATGTCTCCTCCCAAATCCTGGTCACGCGCGGCGGGTTCCGCTACGACCGCGCCACCCAGCGCTTCGTCCAGACCGTCACCCTCACCAACACAAGCCTCTCGCCGGTTGCCGGACCTCTCTCGGTTGCGCTCGACGGTCTGACACCTGCCGCCACGCTCTCCGGAATCGCCGGCGCCACTTTGTGCGGCGCACCCGCGGGTAGTCCGTTTCTGAACACACCCGCCGCCTCGCTCGCACCCGGTGCGTCGACTTCCCTCACGCTCGATTTCATCGACACCGCACAAACCCCAATCACTTACACCACCCGCATCATCGCGGGCTCGGGAGGACGATAAGATGCGACGCTTCGCGTGGACCCTTCTGCTTCTCTCCCCCCTGCCGGCCTGGGCAGGCGCCATCTATCAGGTCAGCCTGAACACCGCGGCGCTGGCGGGACAGGGGACCTTCTATATTGACTATCAGTTCGTGGATGGCAGCGGAACCCCGGGCGACCTGAACAACAATGCGGTGACCGTATCCGGCTTCGCCTTTGGCGGCGGGAGCCCGGCGGGAGCGCCGCTGCCTCCGCTTGGTGACGTATCCGGCGATCTCGCTTCGTCCGTCGCCCTCGCCGACGGCGTGTTCTTCAGCGAGTTCACCCAGGGCTTCACCGCCGGCTCCACGTTGAGTTTCCTGGTGAACATCACCAACAATCCGGACCCCGGCGGCACGCCCGACGAATTCAGCTTCGCGATTCTCGATGCGGGCCTGGTCGAGCTTCCAACCACCGGTCCCGCTTCGCAATTCCTCAGCATGGATCTGGTTGGCGGCGCCG
>JBBIQR010000298.1:4667-6090 GCA_037442245.1 Candidatus Solibacter sp.
CTGGTCTTACGCCATCTCCGGTTGGAGGAGTTGACGGCCGATGCGGGTGCGACAGCCGCGGCAGAGCTAAGACTCAATCACTCCGGGAGCGGCAATCGCCCTCCCCGCCCCCGTCATCCAGAACACCACCGTGCCGGAGCCAGGGTCCTGGCTGCTCTTGGCCTCGGGGCTGGCCCTGGCGATTACGTCCCGGAGGAACAGATGAAGGGCCTGGACCGGTCTCCGTAACGGCGCCGCTGCCGGGCGGGCGCGGCGCGCCGCACCGCGCCTGCCCCAAAACACATTCCCGAGCGTGACGGTTTTGAGATCAGTTTCCCGGAATTAAGAGTGCTCCACAGAGGGCACAGTCCAAAGGAGGATGACTTCATGTCACGCAATACCGTCATCGCAACGTTCGTCGCGCTGCTGGCGCTGGGAACCGCAGCCGCTCAACCCGCTACCTTCACCTTCAAATCCATCGACCACCCCGACGCAAAATCCACCTCCGCCTCGGGAATCAACCCCCGCGGCGACATCGTCGGCGCGTACACCGACCACTCCAACGTGACCCACGGATTCCTGCTCCGCGAAGGCCAATTCACTACCATCGACTACCCCGGCGCCGTCGGAACCCAAGCCCGCGGCATCAATCCCCAGGGCGACATCGTCGGCACCCACTTCGGACCGAATTGGGCTACTCCCGGTTCCGGCGGCGATATTCACGGCTTTCTCCTCCAGGGAGGACTCTTCACCCCCGTCGACTATCCCAACCACATGAACACCATTCCCCAGCGCATCACGGCCACCGGACGCATCGTCGGCTGCTACCACGATCACAACACTGGAACCAGCATGCACGGCTTCCTCGCCTACGACGGCTCGTTCCAGGCTCTCGACGGCTCTGAGAGCGGCCTCAACGTTCCCATGTCCATGAGCAATGGCGCCACTCCAGACGCCGGCGTCATCGTTGGCCTCTATACCGATATGACCGGCAAATCCCGCAGCTTCGTCGTCACCGGCGGCGCCTTCACCCCCTTCGATGTGCCCGGCTCGATCGCTTCCTCAGCCTGGGACATGAACCCCTCCGGCGAGATCGTCGGATCGTTCCGTGACACCGCCCTCAAGGTTCACGGCTTCCTTCTCACCGCGGGCCAGTTCATCACGATCGACTTCCCGGCGCCCGGCGTCCGGGTCACTCAGGCGTTCGGCATCGATCCCCAGGGCGATGTCGTGGGCTCCTACGTGGACTCCGCCGGTGTAGGCCACGGCTACGTCCTCAGCCGGACACGTCCGGCCGGCGAGTAAGCCGCCGGATGCGGTTCACCGGGCCCCGTTGGCCTGCGCGTCAACGTCTCTCGCCGGGTTGCACTCGGAGGCTTCCCGGCGTAAACTATCGGCGGACCAAAGGGGCCTGATCAGCAAAGGAGGGGCTATGTTGATCGAA
>JBBIQR010000299.1:0-6077 GCA_037442245.1 Candidatus Solibacter sp.
TTGTCGATCATGACGGCCATGCCGACGCCGCAGTTGGGGTGGCAGCCGCAGCTCAACTGGCCCCAGCCGGCCTGCGGACCGTGGACGAGGTCGCTCCAATCGCTGAAAGTGGAGATGAAGGAGATGGGGAACCAGTCGCGGGCGGGTTCGCCCAGACCGGTCTGGCTCTTGACGTCGTGGGCGAGGTGGCACAGGGTGTAGCGCTGGGCCTGGCGGCGCTCGTCGGTGACGGCCTCATCGCGGCCGGTGAAGGACACGGGCTGGAACGAGAGGAAGGGAATTTTCTTGGGGTTATCGAGCGCGAACTGGACGATGCGGCCGACCTGCTCGTTGTTGATGCCGTTGATGAGGGTGATGACCGGGATGATGTCGACGCCGTTGACGTAGAGGTTCTCGATGGCCTGGAGTTTGACGTCGAAGAGGTTGCCGACTGCGCGATGCGAGTTGGCGGCGTTGCCGATGCCGTCGAACTGGAGGTAGGCGTAGCGGAGGCCGGCGTCGGCGGCTTCGCGGCAGAACTGGGGATTTTTGGCGAACTCGATGCCGTTGGTCGCGGCCTGCACGCTGGTGTAGCCGACTTCGCGGGAATAGCGGACGGCGTCGAGGAAGAGCGGGGAGATGGTGGGCTCGCCGCCGGAGAACTGGACGCTCATCTGGCGCTTGGGCTTGATGGTGAGGGCGTTATCGAGCAGCGTCTTGACGTCTTCCCAGGTCAACTCGTGGACGAAACCGACCTGGTTGGCGTCCATGAAGCACGGGTCGCACATCATGTTGCAGCGGTTGGTCAGATCGACGGTGAGGACCGAGCCGCGGCCGTGGGTGACGGTGCTGGAGCCGTGGTGGTGGAGGTGCTTATCGTTGTGGGCGCGGATGTCGCGGCCGGGGAAGACCTGTTCGAGGTGGCGGAAGAAGGCGGTGTCGATGGCCATCACGTCCTCGAAGTGGCCGTGGATGGGGCAATCCTTCACCATGAGGATCTTGCCGTCGCGCTCGATGACCTGGGCTTTGATTTCGCCGGGCTTATCGGTGTAGAGGACCTCGAGCGGAGTTTTGCCATCGAGGATCTGCTTGCGGACTTCGGGGATGCAGCGCGGACACAGGGAATCGGTTTCACGAGGCCAGCCCAGAGGCGGCTTGGTCTTCTCCCACGACTTGAGGAGCGGCTTTTCGCTCCAGGCGGGCGTGAATCCGGGGTTCTGCCCAATCTGGTTGAACTTGTCGAACACGTACCAGGCCGCATTGGCGGCTTGGGTCAGGGCTTTCTCCGCGTATTTAATCGGCTTATGCATCTCGATCGAACTCCTCCAGGCGACGCGTTTCGCAAAGGGTCCCGCGATAAACCGCGCACAAACACTATTCCTTACTATAAAGACTGGTGCGCTTATCCAAAGTATAGGGAAGCGCAGCACCCCTCACCACCGATTGTAATTAAACTGTTGAAATTATTGGTTGTACGGTGCCTGTAAGGGTTGAACGGTACGATTTGCGGGTCGAACGGCGACAGGGCGCTAGGCATCTGAAAGAGAACGGTTTAGGTCCTGTTTGGAGTTTCGTCCGAATCCTCACTCCCGGTCGCGGTAGCGGAGGGGCGGTTTCTGGTCCTGCGGGATGCGGGAGCGGTACTCGAAGCCGGCGCGGCGGCGTTCGAAATCGGCGCGGGCGGCGGGGAGAAGTTTGGGGTCGGTGAAGAGGTCGACGGCGCTGAGGGTCATGGTCTTGGCGGCGACGACCATGCCTTTGCGCCCGATGCTCATGCCGGCGCAGGCGGCGGCCTGCCAGGTGTGCGGGGGGACGCCGGGGACGAAGGTGGCGGTTTCGATTTCCTGCATGGGCACGACCCAACTGACGTCGCCGGCGTCGGTGGATGCGGGACCGCGGCCCTCGGTGGGGGCCTCGATGGTTTGGGCGGTGGAAAGGGGCGGGAGGGGGCCGGGGAAGGTGGCGCGGAGGCGTTCGGCGAAGGCGCGTTCCTCGGGGGTGTAATCGACGCCGCCGGCGAGGCGCAGGTTGCGGTCTCCGAGGGCGGCGAGGGTGTCGTTGGGGAGGGTGTTATAGCTGCTGTCGATGAGGTTCATCTCCATGCGGGTTTCGCTGGCGAGGGCGCCGGCCTGGGCGCACTTGACGATGCGCTCCCAGATGCCGTCGAGGACGGGCATGGCGGGATGGCGGGCGTAGAGGTAGATTTCGGCGAGTTCGGGGACGATGTTGGGGGCGGCGCCACCGTTAGTAATGATGTAGTGGATGCGGGTGGATTCGGGGACATGCTCGCGGAGCATTTCGACGGCGTTGGCCATGATCATGAGGCCGTCGAGGGCGCTGCGGCCGGCGTCGGGGGCGGCGGCGGCGTGGGCGGGCTTGCCGTGGAAGCGGAACTTGGCGGAGATCATGGCGAGGGAACTGCGCAGGCTGGAGACGTTGGAGGCGGCGGGGTGCCAACTGAGGACGGCGTCGACATCCTGGAAAGCGCCGGCGCGGATCATGTAGAGCTTGCCGTCGCCGCCTTCTTCGGCGGGAGTGCCGTAGAAGCGGATGGTGCCGGGGCGGGCGGATTGCTGGAGCCATTGTTTGACGGTGACGGCGGCGAAGAGGGAGGCGGCGCCGAGGAGGTTGTGGCCGCAGGCGTGGCCGGGGGCGCCTTCGGCGACGGGGTGGCGTTCGGCGACGGCGTCCTGGGAGAGACCGGGGAGGGCGTCGTACTCGCCCATGATGGCGATGACGGGTTTGCCGGAGCCCCACGTGGCGGTGAAGGCGGTGGGGATGCCGGCGACGTTATCGGCGATGCTGAAGCCGGCGGCGCGGAGTTCGGATTTGAGGAGGGCGGCGGAGCGGGTCTCGTGGTAGCCGAGTTCGGGCGACTCCCAGATCTGGCGGGAGACGTCGCCGTAGTGGGCGGCGTGGGCGTCCATGGTTGCGAGCAGGGCGCTTTTTTCATCGGCGGCGAAGGCGGTGGCGGCGAGCAGGAGCAGGAGTCCGGTACGCATTGCTCGATTATGGCGCGGTTTCCACTTGCCGGTGCGGCAAAGCGCGGAGTTCGCAGCCCTCACGGAATCCTTAGTCATTCTTAGCGACTTCTTAAGACCGGACCCGTTAGTCTCAATTCTGGGAAGCAGCCATGAGCCTACTACATGCCGATCGGACGATGAGCGGGATACCGGGAGCCGGGAGCGAAGGCGGCGCGCGGCAATTGCCGGTGGTGGTGCCGCACACGGATCTGGAACTGACGGGGATCGCGTTGCGCGAGGCGGCGCGGCTGGCGCGCGGACTGAACGCGCAGGTCACGGTGCTGGCGGTGCGGGTGGTGCCATTTCCGGAACCGCTGGATCCGGGGCGCGGCATGCCGGGGATGGATGAGCTGATGGCGCTGGCCGAGGGAGCGGGAGCGCCGGTGACGATCCACGTGGTCTACGCGCGGGAGTGGAAAGCGGCCTGCGAGCAGTTGATGGCCCAGGGGTCGCTGGTGGTGATGGCGGTGCGCCGTTCGTGGCTGCGGACGCGGGAAGAGCGGCTGGCGGCGTGGTTGACGCGGGCGGGGCACAAGGTGACCACGATCGCCGCCTGAAGGAGAATGCGCTTGCTGGATGCACTTTACGTCACGATCGCGATCGCGTTTTTCGCCGTGAGCTGGGCTTACGTGCGAGGCTGCGACCGCCTGTAAACAGGAGACAGTATGGAGTACGCAATTGCGGGGGTGATCTCCGCCGCGCTCGGCGTGTACCTGATCTACGCGCTGCTGCGGCCGGAGAAGTTCTGAGGCGAGAGCAGGATTGAGCCGCCGATGAACGCAGATGAACGCAGATGGAACGGGGAATAAGGGGATATGGATTCGAACGGTTTGTTTCTGATCACCGTATTTTTCTTGCTGGTGGCGGCGGCCACGAAGCCCGTGGGGAGCTACATGGCCCGGGTATTCGAGGGCGAGCGCACGTTTCTGCATCCGCTGATCCGCCCGCTGGAGCGGCTGATTTACCGGCTGTGCGGGGTGGACGAGGAACGCGAGCAGATCTGGACGCAGTACGCGGGGGCGATGTTGATGTTCAGCATCGTGCCGCTGGCGGCGACTTACCTGATCGAGCGGTTGCAGGGGTGGCTGCCGTTCAACCCGCAGGGATTCGGCGGGAAACTGATGCCGCCGGACCTGGCGTTCAACACGGCGGCGAGTTTCACGACCAACACCAACTGGCAGGCGTATGTGCCGGAGACGACGGTCAGCTACTTCACGAACATGGTGGGGCTGGCGACGCACAACTTTCTTTCGGCGGCGGTGGGGATGGCGGTGGCGGTGGCGCTGGTGCGCGGATTCGCGCGGCACTCGACACAGCGGATCGGCAACTTCTGGGTGGACGCGACGCGGGCGGTTTTGTACGTGCTGCTGCCGCTCTCGATCGTGTTCGCGCTGGTGCTGGTGTCGCAAGGTGTGATTCAGAATTTCTCGCCGTACACGGTGGTGAAGACGGTGGAGGGAGGGGCACAGACGATCGCGCAGGGGCCGGTGGCGTCGCAGGAAGCGATCAAGATGCTGGGGACGAACGGCGGCGGGTTCTTCAACGCGAACTCGGCGCACCCGTTCGAGAATCCGACGCCGCTGAGCAACTTCCTGCAAACATTTTCGATTTTTCTGATTCCGGCAGGATTGACGTACACGTTCGGCAGGATGATCCGGGACACGCGCCAGGGTTGGGCGCTGTTCGCCGCGATGAGCGTGCTGTTCCTGGGCGGGGTGGCGGTGACGGTGTGGGCGGAGCAGAGCGGCAATCCGGTGCTGGGCGACCTGGGGGTGCGGCAGCAGGCGACGGCGGCACAGCCGGGGGGAAACATGGAGGGCAAGGAGGTGCGGTTCGGCGTGCCGGCATCGGCGCTGTTCGCGGTGGTGACGACGGATGCGAGTTGCGGCGCGGTGAACGCGATGCACGACAGCTTCACGCCGCTGGGCGGGCTGGTGCCGCTGGTGAACATCCAACTGGGCGAGGTGGTATTCGGCGGGGTGGGGGCGGGGCTTTACGGGATGCTGATGTTCGCGATCCTCTCGGTATTCCTGGCGGGACTGATGGTGGGGCGGACGCCGGAGTATCTGGGGAAGAAGATCGAGCAGAAGGAAGTGAAGATGGTGATGCTGGCGGCGCTGGTGCTGGCGGCGGCGATCCTGATTCCGGCGGGGGCAAGTTCGGTAGCGCAGTTTGCGAAGAACTCGTACCTGAACGCGCCGGGAGCGGCGGTGGCCAATACGAATAACGGCGGACCGCACGGGCTCTCCGAGATCCTGTACGCCTACACGAGCGCGACGGGCAATAACGGGAGCGCGTTCGCCGGGATCAACGCCAACACGCCCTGGTACAACCTGTCGATCGGGATCTCGATGCTGGCGGGCCGATTCCTGATGATCATCCCGCTGCTGGCGGTAGCGGGCAGCCTGGCGGCGAAGAAGGCGATCCCGGTATCGGCGGGGACGCTGCCCACGCACAACGGGCTGTTCGTCGCGCTGCTGGTGGGGGTGGTGGTGATTGTGGGCGCGCTCACGTACTTCCCGGCGCTCGCGCTGGGGCCGATTGTGGAGCACCTGTTGATGTACCAGAGGATTCTGTGGAGCTAATGTCATGACGGTAGAGACGCCTGTTGCGGAAGCACAAGACGTATCGATCCTGCCGGCGAAGCGGCGGCGGGCAAGGCCTTTGTTCGATCCGCCGATCGTGCGGAGGGCGATCGGGGATTCGTTCCGCAAGCTGAACCCGGCGCGGATGGCGAAGAACCCGGTGATGTTCGTCGTGGCGATCGGGGCGGCGCTGACCACGATCCTGACGGCGCGCGACTGGGTGGGCGGCGCGCACGGGTTGGGGTTCGGGTTGCAGATCACGGTGTGGCTGTGGTTCACGGTGCTGTTCGCGAATTTCGCCGAAGCCATGGCGGAAGGGCGCGGCAAGGCGCAGGCGGACACGCTGCGCCGGACCAGAACCGAGACCACGGCGAAGAAGGCGCGGGCGGGGGACCACTACGAGATCGTGCCGGCGGCACAACTGCGGCGCGGGGACGTGGTGGTCTGCGAACCGGGCGACATCATCCCGGGGGACGGTGAGGTGATCGAG
>JBBIQR010000300.1:0-6059 GCA_037442245.1 Candidatus Solibacter sp.
CCGCCCTTGCCGGTCCAGTACATGGTCTTGGGGAAGTAGATGCCGAGGATCACGCCGGGCAGAGCTTCGGCCAGGATGTCGCGGGTGGCGCGCCCCGCCACCTTCTTGTAATAGACGTAGTAATCGCCCTTGGGAGTGGCTTCGACCGCCATATCCCCGGGCTGGATTCCCTGCTTGCGCGCGAAGCCGGCGACGGCCTGCGCCGGAGCGGACTTCGCCGGACCGAGGATGCGCTCCTCGGCATCCGCCTGCCGTTCGGGCAGCCCCGTGGCGCGCAGCACGAGGCGGCGCGGCGTGGCGTCGAGGCGGATTTCGTCGTGCGGGATGGCGAGTCTCTCGAAGAGCAGGCGCAGGTTTTCGAGCGCTCCCGGAATCATCCAATCCGGGATCTCTTCGGTACCGATTTCGAGGAGGAAGGGGAGCAGCGCGCTCATTGCGCCACCTCCGCCGCGGCGTACTGTTGATCGACCCACGCCTGAGCCACCGCGACCGCCATCTTGCGGACCCGCTGGATCACCGCCTGCCGCTCGGTCACACTGATGGCGCCGCGCGCATCGAGCGTGTTAAAGAGGTTGGAACACTTGAGCACCTGGTCGTAGGCGGGAAGCAGGGGGAACCTTTTCTTGTCGGGCGATTTCGGGTCGTAGAGTCCGAGCAGGCGGCCGGCCTCGCCTTCATGCAGGTCGAACAGGCGCCACAGCGTCTGGATGTCGGCCAGTTCGAAGTTGTAGACCGAGTATTGCAGTTCATCCATGTAGCGGACGTGGCCGTAGGAGAAGCCGCCGCCCCAATCGATGTCGTACACCGAATCCCTCACCTGCAGGAAGGCGGTGAGGCGCTCGAGACCGTAGGTGAGTTCCGCGGGGACGAGATCGAGATCGATGCCGCCGCACTGCTGGAAGTAGGTAAACTGGCTGATCTCGAGGCCGTCCAGCATGACCTGCCAGCCGATGCCCCAGGCGCCGAGGGTGGGCGCTTCCCAGTTGTCCTCTTCGAACTTGATATCGTGCTCGCGCAGGTCGATGCCGATGGCTTCCAGGCTGCCGAGGTATTGCTCGATGATGTCCTCGGGCGCGGGCTTGAGGATCACCTGCAACTGCGAGTGTTTGTAGAGGCGGTTGGGGTTGTCCCCGTAGCGTCCGTCGGCGGGACGCCGGCTGGGCTGGACGTAGGCCACGCGGTAGGGATCGGGACCGAGCACGCGGAGGAAGGTTTCCGGACACATGGTGCCGGCGCCGACCTCCACATCGTAAGGCTCCTGAATGACGCAGTTGCGCTGCGCCCAGTAACGCTTGAGCGTGAGGATGATCTCTTGAAAGGACTGCATTACGCTTCCGAACTCTCCAGCATCGGAGCCGTTACCAGACGCCGCTCCGCGTGCGACTCGATCTGCTGCACCAGGAAGCGCCGCAGGTCGGCGGCGGTCTCCCGGCTCCAGTTCACCGTAGCAAGTTGCGCTACCGGCCGGCCGAGAATCTCAACGGCGATCGCGCGCGATTCCCGGCTCAATTCCCACGAACTTCCGGCACCCAGCGACGGGCGGCAGGCGGCGCATACCAGCCCCTCCCTACCGCGGCTGAAGAACGCGCGCCCAGGGTGTTCGGGATCGTCCAGCACACTGCCGCAGCCGAGGCATACGTGCAGTTCCGGCAGCCATCCCGAGAGACGCACCGCCCAAAGTGAAAAATAGGTTACGGCGCGCCAGACTCTCCCCGAGGACCCGCTCTCCCCTCCCGGCGGCGGACGAAGTGCATCCAGCACGGCCAGGAGCAGGCGAAAAAACCTCTCGTTCGCCTCCGCGGGCGGGAGCAGCAACTCGCACGTCTCCGCGAAGAAATCCAGCGCCACGCTTGCCGGGTAATCGCCGGCCAGATCGAACTGGCTGCGGATCAATTCGCAGGAGTCCAGGTTGACCAGTTCGCGATTTTCGCGCTGGAAATAAGCCATTCTCACGTGGGAGAGCCGCTCCAGGCCGGCGCCGAAGGGACTCTTCGGCCGCCTGGCCCGTTTGGCCACACCTCGCATCTTGCCCTGATCCCTGGTGAAAAAGCCGACTACGAGATCGGCTTCCTTCAGCGGATACGTACGCAGAACGAGAGCTTCGCTGACGCGCGCAGGCACACGTGAATTAAGACCCAGGGTATCACAATGACGCGCGCATCCGGCTTGAGGACGGTATGGGGGAGAAGGTTTGGGCGAATCCCGCTCGGCGCTGGTCGCGGCATGGCCATTTCGAGTCATAAGCCCCGCCGGTGGCGGATGGTGTGCGGCTTCGCCACGCAGAACCACGCAGACATGGTTCATATCACCCAATGGAGTCACCGAACTCGCGGTTTGGTGTACAGGAACCCATAGCTTCGGCTATCGTTTATGGGATTTCGCGCCTCATCCGATATTAAACTCCGCAAAAAGCCCTTTACTTGCAACGATTCTGAAATCCTCTTAACGTGGCCGTAAAGTTGCGACGGAATATCACGCACCAAACTTAGGACTCAATGGGGATTTGTCCGGCACCGCGCACGTCTGGCGGGCGGAGCAGGCCGAACCTGGCCGATCGCCATGAAACGCTCAACCAGAGATGGAGGAAGTAAACCTATGAAATTGGGGATGACGAAACGTCTGATCCTCATGCTGGCCGCACTGACGATGGCCGGTGTCGCCCTTTTTGCGCAGATCGTCAGTGGCGATCTCACGGGTACGATTTTCGATGCCAGCGGCGCTACGGTGCCGGGGGCGACCGTGAGTGCGAAGAACAATGCCACGGGTGTGGAGACGTCGGTCAAAACCGGCACCACCGGCGACTATCGTCTCACCAACCTACCGGTCGGAACCTACACGGTCACCGTGACCTCCGCCGGCTTCACCAAGGCCCAGTTGACCGGCATCCAGATTCAATTGAACAAGGTTTCGACGGCCAACGTGAAACTCGAAGTCGGCCAAAGCGTCGAGACCGTGGAAGTCACCGCCGCGGCGGCGACCATCGACACGACCACGGCGCAGGTGCAGACCTCGTTTGAGCAACGGCAATTGGCGGATCTCCCTAATACATCGAGCGGGAATGGAGTATTGAACCTCTCGCTGCTGAACGCCGGTGTCTCGACCAGCGGCGCCACCGGATTGGGCACAGGTCCTTCGGTTGGCGGACAGCGCCCGCGCAACAACAACTTCACCATCGAAGGTATCGATAACAATAGCGACAGCGTGACCGGTCCGGTGGTTTCGATCCCGAACGACGCGGTGAGTGAACTGACGGTCCTGCAAAACCAGTTTTCCGCGGACTTCGGGCACTCCTCCGGCGGGCAGTTCAATACCATCGTGAAGAGCGGCACCAACGAAATTCACGGCGTCGCTTACGAGTACATGGTCAACCGCAACTTCAACGCGGCTAACAATCTGGACGCGGTGGACGGCAACCCGCTGCATCCGCGTTACGATGACAACCGGTTCGGCGGCCAGGTAGGCGGTCCGATCCGCAAGAACAAGCTGTTCTACTTCTTCAACTACGAGTACGAACCGACCGGCTATGCCGGCAGCGCGGGACTTCTGTATGCGCCGACTCAAAGCGGTTGGAGCACGCTGGCGGGCATCCCGGGCATCAGCCAGACGAACCTGAACGTCCTGAAGCAGTACCTGGGTACCGCGTCGGCCGCGGTGGCGCCCTCCGCCACCCCCAACGGCGCCTTTCCGCTGATCAGTCCCATCAACCAGGGGTACAGCGGAGCTGCTGCCACCGGCACGTCCATCCCGATCGGGCAGATCTCGATCACCGCTCCCTCCTACTCCAACAACGAGCGCGCCGTGGCCGCCATCGATGCCAACATCTCGGACAAGGACAGCCTGCGCGGCCGCTTCATTCTGAACCGCAACGGTTCGATCGACACGTCCGCCAGTCTGCCGGTCTTCTACACTACGGTTCCCAGCAACGGCTACATCGTCACGCTCTCGGAGTTTCACACGTTCTCGCCCACGGTGACGAACGAGTTCCGGCTGGGGTACAACCGCACGTCCAACAACTATCCCGCCGGCAACTTCTCCTTCCCGGGGTTGGACCAGTTCCCGAATATCGTGATCTTCGACCTCAACGCGCAGTTGGGTCCCGATCCCAATGCCCCGCAGTTCGGCTACCAGAACACGTACCAGCTCACCGACAACGTGACCTGGACCAAGGGCGCCCACACCTTCAAGTTCGGTTTCGACGGCAACAAGCTCATTTCGCCGCAGAGTTTCACGCAGCGCGCGCGCGGCGATTACGAGTGGAGCTATCTCTCGGATTACCTGTTCGACTACACGCCGGACTATCTGGCCGAGCGCAGCGTGGGTAACGTCACCTATTACGGCGACCGCACCACCGCCGGGCTTTACGCCAACGACAGTTGGAAGCTCCGCCCCAACCTGACGCTCAACCTGGGGTTGCGCTGGGAGTACCAGACGCTTCCATTCAGCGAAAACAACCAGACCATCAACTCCATCTCCAACGTGCCCGGGCTGATCACGTTCGGCGCGCCGCAGGCACAGACGAAGAACTTCATGCCCCGCATCGGCATCGCCTACTCCCCCGGCACCAGCGGCCGCACCTCCATCCGCGCCGGCTTCGGCATGAACTACGACGTGCTCTACGACAACCTGGGCTTGCTGTCGCTGCCGCCGCAAGACAGCGTCACGGTGGACCAGGCCGGCGGGAACGGTACGAACTATCTGAAGAATGGCGCTATCCTGCCCACGACCGCCGCCGGCACTCTGTCCCAGGCCGACGCCCGGGCTTACACCAGCGGCTACGTGCCCGACCAGAAGCGCCCGTTCTCGGTTCAGTGGAACATCGGCATTCAGCACGTGTTCCACAACGACTACACGTTCGAGAGCCGCTACATGGGCACTCGCGGCGCCGACCTTCCGGTGCAGGACCGGCTCAATGTGCAGAGCGTCGTCAACGCCTCCAACGCCCTGCCGGTGTACTTCACCGCGCCTTCGCAGGCCACGTTGAACTCACTGACCAACACCCTCGGAGCGCTGAACACGGCGTTCAGCAACGGCGGATACTTCGTGCCCTCCTATGCCAACGCCGGCTTCCAGAGCTTTGTCGTGGGCTTCATGCCCTACGGCCGTTCCATCTATCACGGGTGGGCGAACCAGTTGACGCGGCGTTTCTCCAACGGACTGCAGTTCACCGCCGCCTACACCTGGAGCCACAACATCGACGATTCCACGGCCGATGTGTTCAGCACCTATACGACTCCGCGCCGTCCGCAGGATTTCCAGAACGTACGCGCGGACCGGTCCGACTCCGCGCTCGACCACCGGCAACGTTTCACCTACCAGGTGCTGTACGACATGCCGTTCTTCAAGCACGACAGCAGTTGGATCAAGCGCAACCTGCTGGGTAGCTGGGAAATCGCTCCCATCTACCAGTATCAGACCGGCACGTGGGTGACGGCGCAGAGCGGCGCGGACAGCAACATGAACGCCGATTCCGCTCCGGACCGCACCATCGTGAACCCGAGCGGCAATCCGCTGGTGGGCAGCGGCACCACGGCCCTGAAGAACAGTTCGGGCGCCACGGTGGGCTACCTGGTGAACAACCCCAACGCCGGCTACGTCGCCGCGCCTAAGGGCACTCTCGCCACCGGTGGACGCAATACCATGCGGGTCAACCCCATCAACGATGTCGATCTGACCCTCGCGAAGTACATCGGGGTGGGCCGCGAAGACCGCTACAAGCTGCGCTTCGAAGCCCGCGCCTTCAACATCTTCAACCACCCGCAGTATGTCGCCGGCAATATCAGCGACGTGGCCAGCGCCGGCTTCACCGGCAACGCGGTCCACAGTTCGCTGATTCCGTCGAGCTCTCTGTTCGGCGCGTGGTCGCAGGTGTTCTCAAGCAACCCGCGGTCCCTCCAGCTTTCGGTGAAGCTATCGTTCTAGCTTCGGCCGAAATCCATCCGTACCAGGGGAGCCTCCGGGCTCCCCTTTTTTGTTGTGCCCCAGGGTTACTCCAGCGGGCACGGAGGCACGCCAACGCCGTTGTCCTCGAGCGCCGCCCCCACCTTGAGGATCAGCGCCTC
>JBBIQR010000301.1:0-6055 GCA_037442245.1 Candidatus Solibacter sp.
CGGCCCGCCCACCGCCGCCACCGCCGCCGGACGCCCCTCCTCGTCGATCGTCACCCGCAGCCGCACCGTGCCCTCTACCCGCCGCCGCAGCGCTTCCTCGGGATACACCGGCGCCGGCGAATGCAGCACCGCGGGCACCCCCGTCTCGGGCACCTCGACTACCTTCGGCTCCGGCGCCGCATACTCGGGAGGCGGCGGACTCAATCCCCACACCACCGCCGCCAGATACGCCACCGGCAGCCCCATCCCCTTCACCCACTTCCGGGACGCTCGATCGTCCGCCATACCGCCCGCGGCCTACTCCCGTGTGTCGATCGGCGCCGGGTGCGCCTGCTCGTATCCCGCGATCAGCCCTTCCTGCGCCAGGATGTAGCCCAGTTCGTCTACCCCCTCCACCAGGCAGTGCTTCGAGAATTGGTCGACTTCGAAGCGCACCACCCGCCCCGCGGGGTTCGGCAGGTCGATCTTCACCGCCCCCTCCGCCGCGAACAACTCGCCGTGAACCTCCGCCGCCACCACCACCGGCAGCAGGCTGTTCTTGAGCGAGTTCTGCTGGAAAATATCGGCGAAGCTGGTCGAAATCACCGCCCGGAAGCCCCACTGCGTCAACGCCCACGGAGCGTGCTCGCGCGAACTCCCGCAGCCGAAATTATCCCCCGCCAGCAATACCTGCCGGCCCTGCGACTCGGCCCGGTTCAGCACAAACCCCGGCTCCTGCCGCCAGTCATAGAACAGTTGCTGATCCAGGCCCTGCTTCGACGTCGTCTTCAGAAAACGCGCCGGAATGATCTGGTCCGTGTCGATATTGTTGATCGGCAGCTTGACCATGCGGGATTCGAAATTGGTGAACGGCTTCATGCAAGTGTCCTCACGTCGGTGACCACGCCGGTAATCGCGCTGGCGGCGGCCGTCAGCGGACTCGCCAGGAACGTGCGCCCGCCCTTCCCCTGCCGCCCTTCAAAGTTGCGGTTGCTCGTCGAAACGCTGTACTGCCCCGGCGAAAGCTGGTCGCCGTTCATCGCAATGCACATCGAGCAGCCCGGCTCCCGCCACTCCGCCCCCGCCGCCGTGAAAATCTCCGGCAGCCCTTCGGCGATCGCCTGCCGCTTCACTTCCTGCGACCCCGGCACCACCATCACCCGCACCTTCGGACTCACCTTGCGCCCCTTCAACACCCCGGCCGCCGCCCGCAGGTCGCTGATCCGCGAGTTCGTGCAGCTCCCGATGAACACTACATCGATCGGATGCCCCGCCAGCGGTTTGCCGCCTTCGAGCCCCATGTACTGCAGCGCCTTGGCGATCGAATCCCGCTCCAGCGGATCGGCCACGCTCGACGGGTCCGGAACCGGTTGCCCGATCCCTACCCCCATCCCCGGGTTCGTCCCGTAAGTGATCATCGGCTCCAGCGCATCGGCGTCGATCTCTACCGTCCGGTCGTACCCGGCGCCCTCGTCCGTCGGCAACTGCTTCCAGCGCGCCACCGCGGCGTCCCAGGCGGCGCCCCGCGGCGCGTGCGCCCGCCCCGCCAGATACTCGAACGTGGCGTCGTCCGGCGCGATCAGCCCGGCGCGGCTGCCGGCTTCGATCGACATGTTGCACACCGTCATCCGCTCTTCCATCGTCAGCGCGCGGATCGCGCTGCCCGTGTACTCGAACACGCACCCCGTGCCCCCGCCGATCCCGATCTTCGCAATCAGCGCCAGAATAATGTCCTTGGCCGTGACCCCCGCCTTCAGCGTCCCGTCCACCTTCACCTGGAACGTCTTCGAGCGCCGCTGCAACAGGCATTGCGTCGCCAGCACCTGCTCCACTTCGCTGGTGCCGATGCCGAACGCCAGCGCGCCGAACGCGCCGTGCGTCGCCGTGTGGCTGTCGCCGCAGACCACCGTCATCCCCGGCTGCGTCAGCCCGAGTTCCGGACCGATTACGTGCACGATCCCCTGCCGCTCGCTGTGTACCCCCAGGCAGCGAATCCCGAAATCGCGGCAGTTCGTCTCCAGTTGCGCCAGTTGCTTGGCGGCGATCTCATCCACGATCGGCAGCGCGCGGTCCGTCGTCGGGATCGAGTGGTCCGCGGTGGCGATCGTCAGTTCCGGACGCCGCACCTTCAGCCCCCGGTCCCGCAGCCCCTGGAACGCCTGCGGCGACGTCACTTCGTGTACCAGGTGCAAATCGATAAAGAGCAGCGTGGGCGCGCCTTCGCGGGCGTGGACTACGTGGGAGTCCCAGAGTTTTTCAATGATCGTACGTGGCATGGTTTTTTCAATCCGAAAATTGGGCGGGCCGCAAGCCCTACCCGGCAAGTGCGTCGCAGACCGCCTGCCCCACCTGTTCGGTGGTCGCGGGCGTCCCCTTGGGACGCAAATCGGCGGTCACGTTGCCGCTCGCCAGGACGGCTTCGATCGCCCGGTCCACCGCGGCGGCTTCTTCCTTCAGGCCGAAACTGTACGCCAGCATCGCGGCTACGCTGCCGATCGCTCCCAGCGGGTTGGCCTTGTTCTGCCCGGCGATGTCCGGCGCCGAACCGTGTACCGGCTCATACAGCCCGGTCCACGCCCCGTTCGGACGCCGGTCGCCGATCGAAGCGCTCGGCAACATCCCGATCGAACCCGCCAGTACGGCGCCTTCGTCGCTCAGAATGTCGCCAAACATGTTCTCGGTAAGAACAATGTCGAAGCGCTTGGGGTTCAGGATCAACTGCATCGCGCAGTTATCGACCAGCAGGTGATCCAGTTCTACGTCGGGAAATTCCTTGGCGATCTCGACCACTACCCTGCGCCAGAGCTGCGAGTTCTCGAGCACATTCGATTTATCCACCGAGGTCACCTTCCTGCGCCGCGCGCGCGCCAGGTGGAAGGCCATGCGGGTCACACGCTCGATTTCCGCGCGCGTATAGGCCATGGTATTGACCGCCCGCGTCTCCCCGCCGTCTTCGAAAATCCCGCGCGGAGTCCCGTAATAAATCCCGCCCGTCAGTTCGCGGACGATGATCATATCGGTGCCTTCCACCAGGTGGTTCTTCAATGGCGAAGAATCCACTTGCGACGCGTAAGCCCGCACCGGACGCAGGTTCGCATATACGCCCAGTGCCTTGCGGATCCCGAGTAATCCTTTCTCCGGCCGCTTCTCCGGCGGCGCGTTGTCGAACTCCGGCAGCCCGACCGCGCCCATCAGGGTCGCGTCCGCGTCGGCGGCCAGTCGCGCCGTCTCCTCCGGAAACGGAGTCCCCGTCTTGTGAATCGCGATCCCGCCCAGCAGCCCTTCCGTAATCTTGACCTGGTGCTTCCAGATGTTGGCGGCCCGATGCAGCACCCGCACCGCTTCGCGCGTAACTTCGGTTCCGATCCCGTCGCCGGGGAGTACAAGGACGTTTAGGTTCATGTCTTAGTCCGCCACCGCCCGCACCGGCGCCTGCCGCGCCTCGTGGATCAGCGAAACGATTTCCTCGTCCATCAGACCCTTCTTGCGGTGATCGGCCACGTGCGTGAAGCGCTCGTAAAGGACGTCGAGTTCGGCGCGGCTCAGCTCGAACCCCAGGTCCTTCGCGCGCTGATTCAAAGCGTGGCGCCCGCTGTGCTTGCCCAGCACCAGCTTGCCTTCGGGTACCCCCACGCTGCGCGGGTCGATAATTTCGTAGGTCGATTTCTCTTTCAAATAGCCGTCCTGGTGAATGCCGGCCTCGTGCGCGAACGCATTCCGCCCCACAATCGCCTTGTTCGGCTGCGGCCCGAACGTGATGATTTCGCTCAACAGTTCGCTCGCCGAGTACAGATGCTCCGTGTGAATCCCGGTGTGGTACGGATACGCGTCCGAGCGCGTCTTCAGAATCATCACGATCTCTTCCAGCGAGCAGTTGCCCGCGCGCTCGCCGATCCCGTTGATCGTGCATTCGATCTGCCGCGCCCCGGCTTCCACCGCGGCCAGCGAGTTCGCCACCGCCAGACCCAGATCGTCATGGCAATGCACGCTCACAGTCGCGCAATCGCCCAGCGCCCGCGCGATCCGGCCGATCAACTCCCCGTATTCCTTCGGCGTCGAGTACCCCACCGTATCCGGAATGTTCACCGTGCGGGCGCCCGCCGCCACCACCGCTTTCGATACCTTCTCCAGAAACTCCGGCTCCGTGCGCGCCCCGTCTTCGGCCGAAAACTCCACATCGTCCACATGCCGCCGCGCCAGTTCCACCGCGGCCACGGCCTCGTCCAGCACCTGCTGCTGCGTCTTCTTCAACTTGAATTTCAGGTGAATGTCGCTGGTCGCGATGAAGGTGTGGATGCGCGGCCGCTTGGCGTGCTTCAACGCCTTCGCCGCCCGCTCCACATCCAGCGTGCAGCAGCGCGCCAGCGCCGCCACCTGCGACCACGGAAACTCCCGGCTCACCGTATCCACCGCTTCGAAATCGCCTTCGCTCGCGATCGGGAATCCCGCTTCCAGGATGTCCACCCCCAGATCCACCAGCTTCCGCGCCATCGTCAGCTTTTCCGGTACCGTCATGCTGCAGCCCGGCGATTGCTCGCCGTCGCGCAGCGTGGTGTCGAAGATATATACTCGATCGCTCACAAAACACATTATCCGGGCAGACTGTAGAATTTGGCAAATTTATAATTTTCGTGGTCTACATTAGCCGGTGTTATACTTGAGGCAGTCCATGGATCTCCATTCGCTTCAGGTATTTCTGACCGTCGCCACCGAAAGGAGCTTTTCCCGCGCCGCGGCCAAGCTCCTGCGTACCCAACCCGCCGTGTCCCTCGCGGTCCAGCGCCTCGAGATGGAACTCGGCGAAAAATTGATCGACCGCTCCGGCAAGGAACTGATCCTCACCGACTCCGGACGCAACGTGCTCGACTACGCCCGCCGCTTTCACAGCCTCCAGCAGGAACTCGAAAACTCCATCGCCGAACTGCGCGACAACTCCGCCGGCCGCCTCGCCATCGGCGCCAACGAGTCCACCACCCTCTACCTGCTCCGCCACATCGAGCGCTACCGCGAGTTGTACCCCAAGGTGAAAGTGCAGGTGCGGCGCAGCCTTTCGAGCAAAATCCCCTCCGAACTCCTCGATGGCAACCTCGAACTCGGCGTCATCAGCTACGACCCCGGCGATGCCCGCCTGCGCTCCAAGGTGATCTACACCGATTCGCTCGCGTTTATCGTCAGTCCGGACCATCGCCTGGCCCACCGCAAGACGGTTTCCCTCTCCGAATTGGGCGAAGAGATCTTCATCGCCCATAACGTCGTCTCCCCCTACCGCGACCTCGTCCTCCGCCAGTTTCAGGAGCACAAAGTGCCGCTCCGCATGGAGGTCGAGATGCCCACCATCGAAAGCATCCGCAAACTCGTACAGAGCAACCTGGGAGTCGCCTTCCTCCCCCGCATGTGCGTCGAGCAGGAAATCGAGCAGCAGGTGGTGTACGAGGTGCGCGTCAAGGAAATGCACGTCGAGCGCAAAATCCGCCTGATCTATCCCACCCGCCGCGCCCTCAGCCACGCCGCCGCGGCCTTCCTCGAAGTCGTAGGTTGAACACCGTCCCGCGCCGCGATAGCATCGTCTGGAGCCCAGGCGATATGGCGGAACCGATCCACACAACGGCCCGAACACCGTTTCTCAAACGGGTGGTGCTGAAGAATTACAAGAGCGTAGCGGCAGCCGCGGTCGATCTCCAGCCGTTGACTTTTCTTGTGGGCCCGAACGGATCCGGCAAGAGCAACTTTCTGGACGCCCTTCGCTTCGTCGGCGACTCGCTCAGGAACTCCCTCGACCACGCACTGCGGGAGCGCGGCGGGATCAACGAGGTCCGGCGCCGTAGCGGTGGCCATCCTACGCACTTCGGCATCCGCTGCGAGTTCAACCTGCCGGCCTTGACCGGCCACTACGCGTTCGCCATCGCCGCCCGGCCGCAAGGAACCTACCAGGTGCAGACCGAAGAGTGCGTGGTCCGGGGTGAAGTGAGTGCAAGGTACCTGGTCCGGGGTGGCGAGTTGCAGAGGACCGAAACCGGCGACTCCCGCGCCCAACTGGTGTTGCCCGTCGCAGCGAAGGACCGCCTGTATCTGGTCA
>JBBIQR010000302.1:0-6027 GCA_037442245.1 Candidatus Solibacter sp.
CTTCTTCAGCCCCAAGGTCAGCCGCATCCTCGCCGAAGAGTACCTCCGCGAACTCGGCCGCCGCGACATCCAGGATAGCTACGACCTCCTCTCCCGCCAGGAGCGCCAGATCCTCCAGTTGCTCGCCGAGGGCCAGTCCAATAAGGACATCGCCTCCATCCTCAATATCAGCCCCACTACCGTCATGTGCCACCGGCAGCACATCTTCCATAAGTTGAATCTGCATAATCTGGCGGATTTGATTCTATATGCGGTTCGCCGGGGAATCGTCGATACCCAGGCCGCCACCGCCACGCATGCCAACGAACCCGAGTGACACTACCGGCGCCTCCCCGCGGCCTTCCCTCGATCCGCGCCGCCTCGTCACCACCCGCACCGCGCTCATCCTCGGCTTCGGCGTCCTGCTCCTCCTCCTCGCCCTCTCCGGCGTGAACACCATCCAGGTCGTCTCGCATCTGCGCGCCAGCGACGAGAACACCCTCAGCCAGTTCCTCGTCCAGTCCCGCCAGCTCGAAGAAATCCGCTCCGCCGTCTACCTCTCCGGCACCTACATCCGCGATTACCTGCTCGAACCCGACCCCGCCCGCGCCGAACAGAGCCGCGTCGCTCTCATGCGCACCGAGCAGGACATCCTCGCCACCCTCTCCAGCCGCGAGGTCCCCGCCGGACCCGAGGACCGCCAGCTCTGGGACGCCCTCAAACTGGAGATGCAGGATTACTGGCGCGCCATCGATCCCGTGCTCGCCTGGAACCCCGCCCTGCGCCGCGAACAGGGCTACGCCTTCCGCCGCCACCCTCTCCGTCGCCGCCAGAATCGCCGCCGTCAACCGCCAGGACCTCGTCCGCCGGGACAGCCGCGTCATCGAAATCTTCTCCGCGCTCCAGACCCGCTCCATCCTCGCGCTCGCCGGCATGCTGCTGCTCGGATTCGTTCAGGCGTCCGCCGCCACCTTCCACATCCTGCGCCTCGAACGCCAGGCCCGCGTCCATTTGAAAGAGGTCACCGTCGCCCGCGAAAAACTCCGCGAACTCTCCGCCAAGCTCGTCGAAACCCAGGAGTCCGAGCGTAAGACCATCTCGCGCGACCTCCACGATGCCGTCGGACAGTCGCTCTCCGCCGTGCAACTCGAACTGCACGACCTCGCCGCCGCCCTCGCCTCCTACCCCGAGCCTCTGCGCGCGCGCGTTGACCGCATCCGCGAACTCGTCTCCGGCTCCGTCACCATGGTGCGCAACGTCGCCCTGCTGCTCCGCCCCTCCATGCTCGACGACCTCGGCTTGCAAGCCGCCCTGCAATGGCAGGCCCACCAGGTTGCCCGCTCCACCGATCTCCGAATCGACGTCGCCGCGGAGGACCTGCCGCGCGAACTCCCCGACGAGCATAAAACCTGCATCTTCCGCCTCGTCCAGGAAGCCTTGAACAACGTCTGCCGCCACGCCAACGCCAACCACGTCGCCATCGGCCTCCAGGCCGGCGACAGCCAGCTCACCGTCACCGTGCGCGACGATGGCCGCGGCTTCATCCCCGGCCGCTCCAACGGCCTCGGCCTCATCGGCATGAAGGAGCGCGTCGATGGACTCGGCGGACGCCTCCGCATCGAATCCAGCCCCGGCAAAGGCACCCTCCTCGAAGCGTCGCTGCCCCTCCCCATCCGTTTTTCCGGGAACTGAATGGCGCCCGCTGTCGTACCATGGAACGAACCGCACTGCGAGGAAACTGGAGGGATTCTATGGCGCCTCAGCCCGCCGAAATCGATCAGGCCAGACAGTTGCTCCATGCATCGTGCGACGGAATCGCCGCCGCCACCGTGGGACTGTCCGAATCACAACTCAACTTCAAGCCCGCGCCGGACTCCTGGTCCATCGCGGAAATCCTGGAGCACGTAGCCATGGTTCACGCGGTCGTGCTCGGCCCCGTGCGCCAGAATCTCGCCGCCGCCCCGCCGCACCCGGCGGACCGCGATTACCGGCGCGCCGACGCCATCATCATCAACGGCCTCCCCGACCGCACCGGCCGCTTCAACGGACCCGAAGCCCTGCACCCCGCCGGCCGCTCCACGCCCGCCGCCTCTCTCGAATCGGTGCGCGGCAGCACCGCCGCTCTCATCCAGTACCTCGAGAGCACCCCCGATCTGCGGCGGCACGCCATCGAATCGCTCCCCATGAAGGCGATCTCCCGCGGCGAGTACGACACCATGGACGGCTACCAGTGGATTCTCGCCGCCGCCGGACACGCTGCGCGCCACACCCTGCAGATCGAGGAAGTGAAGGCCAACCCGAACTATCCTAAGTAGTCACGCCGGCCAGCGTATCGGGCGGCGTCTTGGCGTAGAGCGGTAGCTCCACCACCACCCGCTCGATCCGCTCGCGCCCGTAGTCGCCTACCACGACATCGAACACGCCGGCTTCCAGCAGGTCGATCCAGCCGGCGTCGGTCTCCGGCACGAACAGCACCACCGGCGCCGGCTGCGCGCTGCGCCGCGCCAACTGCACCAACTCGTGAAACTCGCCGTCCGGCAGTTCCTTCGCGGTGAAGATCGCCCGGACCGGCACTCCCAGCCGCAGCGCGCGCGCCGCCTCCGCGCAGGTCGATGCCGTGAACACATCGGCTCCGCACTCGCGCAGCAGCCCGTGCACTTTCACCGTCTCCTCGCGCCCCATCACCACCAGAATGCCGGAGTGCGGCCGCGCCGCGAGCGGCGGGGCGCCCGCGCTCGTTTCCGCGATGACCCGCTCGGCGATGTCGCGGATTTCGGTCCAGTGCAGGCTGCTGCCCAATTCGCTATCCGAGCCGGCGGCGAGCGTCGAGCCGCCCCAGATCCTGGCCTCCGGCCGGTCCTCGGCCGCCTGAAACGCCTCCAGCAGCCGGGTCACCTGAAACGTATCTTCGTCGTATGGCGACCCGCGTATTACGCTATACGTAAACCGGCCGGTGGACCGCCGGCAAACCAGGCTGATCAGGTTCGTGTAACGGTACGCCGCCAGCACCAGCCGCGAGTGCGGATCGCCTTTTTCGTCCACGATCACAAAACCGTGCGGCGATTCGTAGAGGATCTCCGGCTCGGCCGTGATCGGCGCGATTCCGGCGCGGCCTTTCAGCAGGTCCTCCAGCCGGTCGCAGACTTCCCGGATGGTGCGGCACACCAGGGCTTCGTCCCCATCGGTCTTGCCGCGCATGCGCTGCTGCCGGTAGGGTTCGAACACCCAGGTGAAGTGATTCCGCACCAACTCGGCCAGGTCCACCGGATACAGCCCGCCGCAGACATCGATCTTGTTATTGAACTGCACGATCCAGCGCAGCAGCGGGTCGGCGTGGAATTGTTCCAGCAGTTCGTGATACTCGAGGATGAACGCGGCGAGACAGACGTCCTGATCGGCGTTCCACACGTAGACCGGCAGCGGCGAGCGGTGCGGCAGCCAGCGCTCCATCAGCCGCCCCTGCCTGACCGCCATGTACGCCTGCATGGCCGCGCTCATGGTGGCTTCGCGCACGACTCCGGCGTGGTGATCGAAGTGGATGCGGTTCATCCGCCGCCCCGGCAGGTCGTCGATCACTTCCAGGCCGATCGAGTACTCCGGAGTGTCCGCGAGGAAGTGCGCCCAATCCTGGAAGCGCTTCGGCGGCACGCGCAGGTCGATGTGTTGGAAATCCCTCGTCATAGCGTCTCGCGCCGGGCCGGCCAAGAAGCAATTCTAGCGCGATGGCCCGCTGCGCGCTTTGTCTACGGTCCGGGTTGATCCCGGACGTGGCAAATGCGGCTCAACTGTTCGTCGATGTCCTGTAGTTCGAGGTCGAGGAGTTCGCTCCAGATGATACGTTCCTCGGCGGCTTTTTCGTAGGAACTGTTGCCGCGGGATTGGCGTTCGCGGTCCAACCTGTCGAGAAATTCCACTTCCCGCGCAAGTCGGCGGCGCGCCGCGGCGTTGTTCTTTTCTACAGTTGTAGAGGCTGGCTCCGGAGAAGCCCGGTTTTCTGTTTCACGTGAAACAAAGCGGGCCAGGAACTCGCGAACCGTTCGCAGAAGCCGCACTTCTCACCTCCCGCTCCGGCAACCCCGTAGCAAATATAGGTCAAGGATGTCTGAATTGCAATCCACCCCGTGGGGTGGAGGCGCTACTTCCAATAGGGGTGGGGTTCGGGGATGGCGGCGCCGTCCTTGCGCGGATCGGAGGCGCCGTAGTTGATGCCGGCGGCGGAATCGTGGATCACCGCCTGGCCCCCGCCCATCTGGTTGGAGAAGTCGCCGGTGACCGTGATCTTGTGGCCCATGGCGGCGAGTTGGTCGCGCACCTCGCGCGGGATGCGGGACTCGATCAGCACGTCGCAGCCGCCGAACTTGAGCTTGGTGAAGCGCGGAGCTTCGAGCGCCATCTGGATGTTCATCCCGTGGTCCACCACGTTGCTGACGAACTGGGTGTGGGCCGGGGTCTGGTTCATCCCGCCCATGATGCCGAATCCGATGTGGACGTCCCCTTTCTCCATGAACGCGGGGATGATGGTCTGGTAGGGACGCTTGCGCGGGGCGAGGACGTTGGGGTGGCCGGGTTCCAGTTCGAAGAGCGCGCCGCGATTCTGCAGGGCGAAGCCGTAATCGTCCACCACGATGCCGGAGCCGAAGTGCTGGTAGACGCTCTGGATCACGCTGGCGATGTTGCCCTCGCGATCGACCATGGCGAAGTAGATGGTGTTGCCGGCGAAGGACGCGGGCTCGCCCGGCGTCTCCGCGCAGCGGGCTCGATCGGACGCGATGAGCTTCGCGCGGTCCGCGGCGTATGCCGGGGAGATGAGACCGGCGACGGGCACGGGACCCACCCGCGGGTCGCCGATGAACCGGTGCATATCGGCGAAGGCGAGTTTCATGGCTTCGATCTGGGTATGCAGTTCCTCGACGCCGCGCGGCTGCCAGGAGGAGAGGGGGAAGCCGGAGAGGATGTTGAGCATCTCGAGCGCGCCGATGCCCTGGGAATTGGGCGGAAGTTCGTAGACCTTCCAGCCGTGGTATCCGGTCGAGACCGGGGTGACCCATTCGGAGGAGAATTCGGCGAGATCCCGGGCGGTCATTTTTCCGCCGAGGCGGCGGCTGGTTTTGAGGATGGCTTGCGCGATCGCGCCCTGGTAGTAGGCGCCCGCGCCCTGGGCGGCGATCAACTCGTAGGCGGCGGCGAGTTCGGGATTGCGCGCGGTTTCGCCGACTTTGGGGGTGTCGCCGTTGACCAGATAGACGCGGCGTCCGCCGGCATCCTTCTCCAGTTTCCCGCGTTCGCCGCGCCACGCTCCGCTGATGACCTCGGTGACGGGGAAGCCGTTCCGGGCATAGTAAATCGCGGGGGCGAAGAGGTCCTTCCAGGGGAGCTTGCCGAAGCGGGCGTGCAGTTTGCTCCAACCATCGACGCAGCCGGGCACGGTGACGGAGTGGATGCCTTCCTGCGGCATGGTGTGGAAGCCCTGCTGCTTGAGCCACTCCGGAGTGAGGGCGGCGGGCGCCCAACCGCTGGCGTTGATGCCGGTGAGTTTGCCGGTTTTGGCTTCCCAGTAGATGGCGAAGAGATCGCCGCCGATGCCGCCGCGCTCGGGTTCGACGACGCCGAGGGTGGCGTTGGCGGCGATGGCGGCGTCGATGGCGCTGCCGCCGCGCGCCAGCACCATGGCGGCAGCCTGCGAGGCGAGGGTCTGGCTGGTGGCGGCGATGCCGCGATCGGAGATCACCATGGAGCGCGCCTGGGAGCGGTCCTGCGCCAAAACCGCGGCGGGGAGAAGAAGCAGCATGAACGTCCTCACCATGAACCAGATTGTTTCACATGGAGGAATCGGGCGCGCACGGCCGCAGCGCCGGGTAATTTGTCTGGAGGGTCGAGAGCCATTACAGTAAGGTCTGCCATGACATTTCGGGCTGCAATCCGCTTCTGCCGCGTAGCCGTTTTTCTCGCGCTCGCCGCTGCCGCGCCGGCACGCGAGTATCATGTCTCCGTCCACGGGGACGACCGCAACGACGGTCTCTCCGTCCAGGCGCACCAGGAGGCGGAGCA
>JBBIQR010000303.1:0-6021 GCA_037442245.1 Candidatus Solibacter sp.
TCGCCGAGGAAGCGGGTCACGTCGCGCTCCCGGTCGCTCATGCTCTGCCGCGCGCGGCGCATGATGTCCTCCGGCATCCCCAGGCGCGTGGCGATTTCGAGACCCGCGGATTTGCCGGGCAATCCGAGCCGGAGCAGGTAGGTGGGCTCGAAGGTCTCTTCGTCGAACCCCATGGAGCCGTTGACCACGCCCTCCGTGTTGGCCCCGTAGATCTTGAGCGCCACCAGGTGAGTGGAGACCAGGGTGAAGGCGCCGGCGGCGCGGAAGTGCTCCACCACCGCGACCCCGAGCGCGCCGCCCTCTTCCGGGTCGGTGGCGGCGCCGAGTTCGTCGAGCAGCACCAGCGAATCGGGCGTCACGTCCAGCGCCATCTCGCGGATGTTGGAGACGTGCGCCGAAAACGTGCTCAGGTTCTCCTGGATCGACTGGTAATCGCCGATATCGGCCAGCACCTGCTCGAACAGCGGGAACTCCGCCTCCTGCGCGGGGACGGGCAGCGCCGATTGCGCCATCAGGCTGAGCAGCCCCACCGTCTTCAGGGTGACGGTCTTGCCGCCGGTGTTGGGTCCGCTGATCAGCAGGGTACGCTGCTGGCGAGTGAGTTCGAGGGTGACCGGCACCGGCTGTTTGCGGCGCCGGCGCATCACGTCGGCGAGCAGCGGATGACGCGCTTCCTTGAGAAAGAGGCGTCCGGTGAAGCGCGGGATCACGCAGTCGAAGTCGAGCGCGAACCGCGCCTTGGCGAAAATCAGCTCCAGCAGCGCCATCGCCGCGAGGGTGTCGCGGATCGAGTCGCCGTAAGCGCGCAGGCGCGACGTCATCTCCACCAGGATGCGGTAGACTTCGCGCATCTCCTCCTCGGAGAGACGCACCAGTTCGTTGTTGAGGTCGATCGTCTCCAGCGGCTCGACGAACAGCGTGTGGCCGCTTGAACTTGCGCCGTGGATGACGCCGTCCATCTTGCGGCGCTGTCCGGCGATCAGCGGCACCACGAAGCGCTCGTTGCGGATGGTGACGAACTCCTCCTGCAGGATGCCTTCGTCGCGGTGCTGTTTGAGGAAACGTTCGAGCGAGTCCTGGATCGCCTTCTTCTGCCGTTCGATATCGCGGCGCAGCCGGTGGAGCGCTACGCTGGCATGATCCGCCACGCTGCCGTCGGGCAGGATCTTGCCGTCCAGTTCGCGCAGAAGATTGCGAAATTCGCCGATCGAGTTGGCGCGCGCGGCGAGCAGCGGGAATCGTTCGGCGCAGGCGGTCAGGTTGCTGCGCGCGTCGGCGGCGAGATCGAGGAAGGAGAACAGCTCGAAGATTTCGCGCGGCTCCAGCCCGGCGCCTTCGACGCGCAGTTTCGCGACCGCGGCTTCGACGTCCGGCATGGCGCCGAAATCGAGGCGGATGGCCGCTCCGCGCGCCGCGGGCTGCGGTTTGGACGCGGTCTGCAGATACTGGATCGCCTCGCCCGCTTCGGCGAGACCGGCCGCTAGGCGCGCGGCGTCGTGGTGCGGAGATACCTTCTCCAGTTCGCGCCTGCCGGGCGCGCTCGACACGTAGCGGCCGAGCAACTCGCGCAGGGCTTCGAATTCGAGAACTTCAGCGCTGGTAGTCACTGCTTCTTGTATTTTCGCCGTTTGCGGAACGCCCGTTCAATCACGCCCAGGGTACCATCGGTGATCCGCAGCCCGCCGAGCTCTTCGAATCGCATCCATTCGACGCGCGCCACGTCGTCGCCCGCCCGCGGCGTGCCGGAGACGATGCGGCACAGGTAATCGATCAGCACGTAGTGGTACTCGGGCGCGCCCTCCGCGTCGCGCAGGATCCGTTCGAAAACTTCGTGGATGCGGAAAGGAGCCACCGTCAATCCGGTTTCTTCGAGCACCTCGCGACGGATGGCCGCGTCCAGCGTTTCGCCGGCTTCGACGGCTCCGCCGGGAAGCGACCACCAGCCTTTGAGCGGGTCCTTGCCGCGCTCCGCCATCAGGATGCGGCCGCGGTGGAAGATGAGCGCGCCCACTCCCACCAGCGGACGCCCGGGGTAACGGCGGTCGGACTCGGAGATCATGGCGCGTCCGGACGCACCCGGAAGACTTCGCCGCGCGAGGTGATGAAGAGCGATTTCATGTCGGCTTCGCCGAACGCGGCGGCCGAGGTGCGCTCGGTGATCCCCAGGTACCCGACCCGCTTGCCCTCCGGGTTATAGATGCCGATCCCCTTTGCCACCACGTAGAGGAGCCCCTTTTCGTCCACCGCGATGCCCCCGGGCACGCCTTCGATGTTCGCGATGAGGACGCGCTCGCCGGAGGCTTCGCCGGAACGATCGAGATCGAACGCGCGCACGTTGTGTTCATCGGCGTTGGAGACGTAGAGTGTACGTCCGCTGGGGGCAAGCGCGATGCCGCGCGGGCGGGTCGGATATTTGGCGATCAGGGTCATGGCTCCGCGCGGCGGCATGTGATACACGCCGTGGAAATTCAGTTCGCGGCGGCCGGTCTGGGAGCCGAACGCGGGGTCGGTGAAGTAGACGCTGCCGTTTCTGCCGATCGCGATGCCGGTGGGGGCGTTGAGCCGCTTGCCGTCCCACTTTTCGGCCAGCACTTCGATCTTTCCATTGCGCTCCGTGCGGGTCACGCGGCGCGCGCGCGTTTCGCAGGTGTACAGGCGCCCCTGGCTGTCGAAGGCGTTGCCGGCGGGGCCGTGGGCGTCCTCGCGGAACACCACGGGGTCGCTGCCCGGCACCCACTTGTATATGCGGTCGTTGGGCGTGTCGCTGAACACCAGGTACTGGTCGCGGACGTTCCACGCCGGCCCCTCAGTGAAGCGGTAGCCCTTGGCCAGGTGCTGGAACTTGAACTCGCCGGATTGCTGAGCGCCGAGCAGAAGGGCAAACAGGAACGCCGGCGCGCGGCGGATCATCGATCCGGAACCTGCTTGATCGTGATCTGGTTGACGACCTCCTTCACGCCCCTGACCTTGCGGGTGAGTTTCTCGGCCTTGGTGCGCTGTTTCGTCGTTTCCACGGAGCCGGCGAGTGTGACAACTCCCTGGCTGACCTTCACGTCGAGGGCGCCGCCCTTCACGTCGGGATCGCTGGCGAGTTTCAGCCGGACCTGATCGGTGATCGAATCGTCCGTGAGCGGAGGCTTGTCCTTGGCGGCGGCGGCGACCACTTGGAGCATCAGCAGCGCGGCGAGCAGGAGTGCAATTTTAGATGTCATCTTCAGTCGCCATTGTACGCCAGTCCAGGGTATTCAGAAAGGCGGGCTTCTCGCGCCATCCGGGCTGCACGCGCACGTGCAGGTCCAGGTAAATGCGGCGTTCAAAAAGCCGCTCCATCTCCTGGCGCGCGGCGGTGCCGATCTTCTTCAGCATGGCGCCCCCGGTGCCGATCACGATGGCCTTCTGCCCGCCGCGCTCCACCCGGATAGTGGCGAAGATGCGCGTGATCTTCTCCGTCTCCTCCCATTTGTCCACCGCGACCGCCACCGAGTGCGGCACTTCGTCGCGGGTGGCCAGCAGGACCTTCTCGCGGATCAGTTCCGCGGCCAGGAAACGCTCGGGCTGATCCGTGATGTAGTCCTCGGGGAAGTAAGCGGGGCCCTTCGGCAGGTAGCGGACGATGGTGCGTACCAGGTCGTCCACTCCCGCGCCGCGCACCGCGGATACCGGCACGAATTCGGCGAACTCGTAAGCGGCCTTGTACTGTTCGATCAGGGGCAGCAGCGCCGCCTTATCCTGCACGAGATCGATCTTGTTGAGCACGCACAATACCGGGGTCGAGGTGCGGCGCGCCAGGTCGATCGCCTTGCGGTCCTCCTCGGTGAACTTGCGGTGCGCGTCCGCCACGAAGAGCAGCAGGTCGCGCTCCTCCACGCTGGCGCGCACCGTCTCCATCAGGCGTTTGTTCAGAGGCGTATCGGCCTTGTGGATGCCGGGCGTATCGACGAAGACGATCTGCGCCTCGGGCATCGTCAGCACGCCCTGAATGGCGGTGCGGGTGGTCTGCGGCTTATCCGCGACGATGGCCACCTTCTGGCCCACCAGCGCGTTGAGAAGCGTGGATTTGCCGGCGTTGGGCCGGCCCACGATGGAAACAAATCCGGAACGGAATTCGGAGTTCATGAAGTCACTGCCTGAGATTTGGAAATGCGGACCTGCTCGACGCGCAGGTCGTCGCTGACCAGCACTTCGACGCGCACGCCGTCGCGGTCGATGCGGTCGCCGGCGCGCGGCACGCGGCCGAGCCATTCGCTGACCAGCCCGCCGACCGTGGTGGATTCGACGTCCTCCTCGTGGCGGAACGTATCGACCAGACCGGTGAGGCGGTCGAGTTCGAAGCTGCCGGCGACGATGTAGCCGCCGTTGCCGTCCTCCTGAACGTCGCTCTCCGGTTCGTGCTCATCGCGGATTTCGCCGATGATGACCTCGAGCAGGTCCTCCATGGTGGCCAGCCCGGCGGTCGCGCCGTACTCGTCGATCACGATCACCATGTGGCTGCTTTCGGACTGCATCTGCCGCATCAGGTCCTTCACCGGCTTGGTTTCCGGCACGAGCTTGATCTCGCGCGCCAGTTCCCGGACGGTGCGTCCGGAGCGCGCGGCGTCGTCCAGTTCGAACATGTCGCGCACGTGCACGAAACCGGTCATCTGGTCGATGCTCTGCTCGAAGACCGGGATGCGGGAGAAGCGTTCGTTGATCACAAGCTGGCGGAGCTGTTCGAGCGTGGCGTCCGCCTGGATGGCGACGATCTCCGGGCGCGGCGTCATCACCTCCCGGACCACCTTATCGCCGAACTCGACCACGCTTTGGATCAGCTTGCGGTCCTCTTCCTCGATCAGCCCCTCTTCGGCGCCGGCGGTGATGAGCGCTTCGATGTTGTCCTGCTGGGTCGGCTCCTCGGGCGCGGGGCGGTTCTCCGTGAGTTCGATGAGCGACTGGAAGAAATCGAGCAGCGCGACGAACGGGCGCGCCGCCAGCCCGCACACACGCACCAGCGGGACCAGCGGCAGCAGCCAGCGCGCGGCGGTCCGGCGGTACAGCAGCTGCGGCAGCGCGAAACAGACGGCGACCACGGTGGTCGCTGTCGCCAGCAGCGCTTGCCAGAATACCGCGGCGTGCCAGGGCGTGCCGTCCGCGAACCACGCGAAGTAGAGGATCGCGAGCGTGGCCAGCAGCATGTGCTTGACCAGCGAGAACGCGCCCGCCCCATCCTCGGTCTTGAATCCCAGCCGGTCTTCCACCGAGTCCTTGAAGAATTTGAGCGAAGGCAGGTCTCGCGGACGCAGCCGGAGACTCTCCAGGTACAGCACTTGCACGAAGGTCATCAGGCCGAGCAGCGGGATCGTAATCAGGGCCGCGAGAATCACCCCGATCATCGCCGCACCCGTTCGATCAGGCCGTTGGGCAGGCGAAGCCGTTCGCGCCAGCGTTTCTCGGCGCGCGCCATGGCGCCGGAATCGGCCTCGTGGTCCATCCCGGTCAGGTGGAGGACGCCGTGCAGCATCAGGATGCGTACTTCATCCTCGGTGGAGTGCCCGAACTCGCGTGCCTGCGCGCGGGCGCGCGCCGCGGAAATCGCCACGTCTCCCAGGAACGGCTTCGTGCCGCTGGGGAAGGAGAGGACGTCGGTGGCGTAATCCTTGCCGCGGAACTCGCGGTTGAGGCGCGCGAGTTCCGCGTCGCCGGTGATCAGCACATGGAAGGGGCGCCCCCTGGCGGCTTCGCGCTGGAGCTTGCGCGCGAACGCCTGAATGGCGCGCGGGCGCACGTCCGCCGGGACGCGGCGGAAAATCACGGTACTGCCTTCGGGGGAGGACATGAGAGGTGGATCAGGCCTGCGGCGCGCAAACTTCCGCGGGACGCAGGTCCGGTTTGGCCTCGGCGGTATCGGCTTCCAGCTTCAGAGTTAGCTGGCGGCCGGCCCCGATGGCCTCGTTGTATCGTTCGTATGCCTTGACGATGCGCTGCACCAGCGAGTGGCGCACCCCGTCCTTCTCGTCGAACTGCACGAAGCTGATGCCGTCGATG
>JBBIQR010000304.1:0-6013 GCA_037442245.1 Candidatus Solibacter sp.
GCCACGGATGGACACGGATGCACACGGATTCGAACAGTCGGATCTGACGGAGGCCGTCATCGGATCTGCCTTCGGGATTTCCAGGGTGCTGGGCGCCCTGCTTCTCAACTTCCATAGCACAAGGTGTAGCGGACGCGCCTCGTTCTGGACCAGTAGGCGATCTTCCAGTTAATCACTGGACGCTATACCCGGCCAGCGCCGCGATCTCCCGCACCACCACCGGCCAGCACTCGCTTCCAGGGTCGATCGGCCCGAAGTGGTCCACGCCCGGCAGTTCCACGTAACGCCGCGGCTCGGGAAAATCGCGGCTGAGTTCGCAGGGGACGATCTCGTCCGCCGTGCCGTGTATCAGCACGCGCGGCACTTCGGTGCGCCCATGCGCCGGGTCGGCATCCAGATACGCTTGCGGCAGCGCTTCCGGAGTTCCGCCAAGGAACTCCTCCACCGCACCGTCCCCGAGACCGAGTTGGTACGCGCGCATCAGGTCCGCCACCCCGCCCAGCGATACCACGCCGCGCAGATCGCGCATCTCCGCGCCTGCCAGCAGGGCCAGGTGTCCGCCCGCGGAGTGTCCCAGCAGCACCGTGCGCGCCGCGTCCGCGCCGAACGTGGGAGCGTGCTCGCGGGCGAGGGCGATCGCGCCGCACACGTCGGCGAACGTCCCCGGCCAACCGCCGCCCTCCTCGCCGCAACGCCGGTATTCGATGTTGGCAGTGGCGAAGCCCTCGCGTCCCAGCGCGATACAGAGGTGTCCCGCGTAGACCAGGGTGCGCCGTTGCCGCCAGAAGCCGCCGTGAATCACCGCCACCAGCGGACGCGCGCCCGCGCCCTCCCCGCGGCGGAAATCGGCAAACTGCGAGGGGTGAGCGCCGTACGCCGCGCGGGCGCCGGCGGCAGGCGGCGCCAGATCCATCAGAGGGGGAGGCATATCCGCATTCCGGCGCGCTTCCGCCGGGCGCGTCAGGCTACTTCACCGTGAAGTCCACGCTCGCGCTGGTGTTTTCCCATTCCAGCGTCAGCCGGCCCTTGTTGCCGCCCGCGGACGCCAGCGTCATCTTGTACTTCTCGACGAACGCCGCCGGCTTGCCCATCGTCATCGCCACGCGCCCCAGGTCCTGCTTCTCGTCGTACATCATCCCGGATTGGCCGGTCTCCTTGTTCACGATCAGCTTCCAGCCGCCTTTGTCCAGCAGCACGTACAACGAGTGCTTGCCCGCCGGAACCGTCAGGCTGCCGATCGTCAGATCGGACGCGCTGTCCAGCAGCGTCGCCGCGTTGGCGCCCGCGCGCCATACCGGGTAGGTCGAGTCCTTGGTCAGGATCCCGTCCGGCGTGAAAACCTTGCGTCCGCGCACGCTGGGCGCGGAGTATTTGATCGTGATCGCCTTGCCCGCGATCGTCACCGATGTTTCCGCCGCCGGACTGAGCGGCTGCGCGGAGCCTTGCATCGCAATTGCCGCGACCAGGGCCGCGGCGCAGAAGAGTTTGGTACGCATCATCATCCCGAGTATAACTGCCGCGCGCCCCTTGCGTGATTCGGGCGGCTCAGGCATGTTAGAAACGATGCCCACCTCGTACGAGTTTGTGCGCGGCGTCCTCGCCCTGATCGGCGTCGCCTGCGCCTACATGGCCGGGCGCACCCTCGTCGCCGTCCGCCGCGGCTGGCAGAAACTCTCTCGCCTCTACGGCTGGCTCCTGCGCTCCGCGGTCTGCCTCGCCGCCATCGTCTTCCGCTTTCCGGTGGACGTGATGGCCTTCCTCACTTGGTCGCTCGCCGTGCTGCTGTTCGCCCTCGGCTACCTGCACGCCCTCCGCCAGAAGCCGCCCGAAGATCTCTCCACGGATATTTTCCCGCCCGAATCCTGATCCCGCCGCGCGCCAAGTTACAATCGAATGCTTACATGTCCCTCATCGTTGTTGGATCCGTCGCCTACGACGGCGTAGAGACGCCTCACGGCAAAGTCGACCGCATGCTCGGCGGCGCCGCCACCTACATCGCGCTCTCCGCCGCCTTCTTTACCGAGGTCAAGATCGTCGCCGTGGTGGGCGACGATTTCGCCGAAGAGGACCGCGGCCTGCTTGCCTCGCGCAAAATCGATCTCGCCGGACTCGAACGCGTCCCCGGCGGCAAGACCTTCTTCTGGGCCGGCAAGTACTCGCCCGATATGAACGACCGCGAGACCCTGCGCACCGATCTCAACGTCTTCGCCGATTTCAACCCCAGGCTGCCCGAATCGTACCGCGGCGCGCCCTACCTCTTCCTCGGCAATATCCAGCCCGCGTTGCAGCGCAACGTGCGCGCCCAGATGTCCCACGTCCGCCTCACCGGTGGGGACACCATGAATTACTGGATCAACGATTTCCGCCCGCAACTGCTCGAAACCCTCAAGCAGTGGGATTTTCTGCTCATCAACGACAGCGAAGCGCGCCTGCTCAGCGGCGAGTACAACCTGCGCCGCGCCGCCGCCCGCATCATGGAACTCGGACCCCACACCCTGGTCATCAAGCGCGGCGAATACGGCGCGATCCTCTTCCGCCGCGACGCCCACTTCATGGTCCCCGGCTACCTGCTGGAAGACGTCTTCGACCCCACCGGCGCGGGCGATAGCTTCGCCGGCGGCTTCATCGGCTACCTCGCCGGACGCGGCGTCTCGCCCCATGACCGCGAGATCGATTTCGCCGAACTCCGCCGCGCCGTCATCTACGGCTCCGTGATGGGCAGTTTCTGCTGCGAGAAGTTCGGCGTGGACCGCTTCCGCACCCTCACCCACGCCGAAATCGAGGCCCGCTATCAAGAGTTCAAGGCCTGCACCGCGTTTTAGCCTGTGGGCGCTCGCCGCGGCTTTGACCGCGCTCAGCGCCCTGGCCCTCGCCCTCTGCTACGCGCGCGGCTGGATCCTCTACTACGGCGACGCCGAGGCCCATCTCGATATCGCGCGCCGCATCCTCGATTCGCGCACCCCCGGCTACGACCAGGTCGGCACCGTCTGGCTGCCCCTGCCCCACTGGCTCATGCTGCCGCTGGTCATGCGCGACCCGCTGTGGTTCAACGCTCTCGCCGGCGCCATCCCCAGCGCCCTCGCCTTCATCGCCGGTGGACTCTTCTTCTACGGCGCCGCGCGCCGCGCCTTCTCTTCGCCCGCCGCCGGCCTCACCGCCGCCGCGCTCTACGCGCTCAACCCCAACACCCTGTACCTGCAGTCCACCCCGATGACCGAGTCCGAGTCCTTCCTCTGGCTCGCCGCCCTGCTCTACTTCACCGTGCGTTTCCGCGATACCCAGGGCTTCGGCTCGGTGATCGGCGCCGGCCTCGCCGCCTGCGCCGGCACGCTCACCCGCTACGAATTCTGGCTGATGATCCCCTGCGCCGCCGCCTACCTCCTGTGGACCGCGCGCAGCCGCCGCATCGCCGCCGCTTTCGTCTTCGGCGCTATCGCCTCCGCGGGGCCGCTGTTCTGGTTCTTCCATAACTGGTGGCTTTCCCTGGACCCGCTCGCCTTCTACCGCGGCCCATGGTCGGCGCGCGCCATTCAGGGCAATGCCGATTACCCCGGACGCAACGACTGGCGGCTCGCCTGGCTCTACTACCGCACCGCCGCGCAACTCTGCGCCGGACCCTGCCTGCCCCTGATCGCGCTCGCCGGCGCAGTCGCGGCGCTTCTCCGCCGCGCCTTCTGGCCCCTGTTCCTGCTGCTCGTGCCGGGCGCGCTCTACGTGTGGAGCCTGTACTCCGGCACGGTCCCCATCTTCATCCCGGCCCTCAAGCCTTTCTCGTACTACAACACGCGCTATGGGATGGCGGTGCTCCCCCTCCTGGCCTTCGCCGCCGCCGGACTGGTGGCGCTCATGCCCTACCGTGCGCGGGCCATCCTCGCCCCGCTGGCCATCGCCGCCGCCGTCATACCCTGGCTCGTGCACCCCACTCCGTCCTACTGGATCACCTGGGAGGAGTCGCGCGTGAACTCCGTCGCGCGCCGCGCCTGGACGCGCGATACCGCCGCCGCCCTGCGCCCGCTCTACCGCACCGGCGCCGGCATCCTCAGCTCGTTCGGGATGCAGGGCGTCTACCGCGAAGCCGGTATCCCGCTGCGCGAAACCTTCACCGGCGATAACGGCGTCCCCTTCGACGCCGCCGTCCGCCGCCCGGAGTTGTTCCTGCACGAGGAGTGGGTGGTCGCCCTCGCCGGCACCGATCCGCAATCCGCCGTGAATCGGGCGGCGCGCTACCAGATCCACTATTCTTTAGTAAAGACGGTCGTCGTCAAGGACGCACCGGTAATCGAGATTTACCGGCGCTAAGGAGCCTTCATGATTCCTCACGAAAACGTCACCACCACCTTCGACCTGCCCGGCTACCGGATTCAGCGCAACCTCGGCGTCGTCCGCGGCATCATCGTGCGCTCCCGCTCCATCTTCGGCACCATCGGGGCCGGCTTGCAGACCATCGTCGGCGGCAACATTTCTCTCTTCAGCAACCTCTGCGAACGCACGCGCAGCGATGCCTTCGACCTCATGCTCCAGCACGCCGCCGACCTGGGCGCCAACGCCGTCATCGGCGCGCGCTACGACGCCACCGAAATCATGAACGGCGTCACCGAGGTGCTGGCCTACGGCACCGCCGTCTACGTCGAGCGCGCCGAATGAAGATTCCCTTCACCAAGGCCCACGGCGCGCACAACGACTTCCTCCTCACCTGGCGCCACGAGGTCCCCGAAACCGTGGACCTCGCCTATCCCGATATCGCGCGCGCCATCTGCGAGCGCCATACCGGCATCGGCGCGGATGGCTGGATGCTGGTCGATCCTCCCTCCGATCCCGACGCCGAAGGCGCCATCCAACTCTACAACTCCGATGGCAGCGAAGCCGAAATCAGCGGCAATGGAACCCGCTGCGCCGCCGCGTTTCTCATCCGCCATGGACACGCCGCCGGCATCGTCCGCATCCGCACCGGCGCCGGCATCAAGACCCTGCGCCTGCTTGGACGGCGCGGCCTGGAGTTCGAATTCGAAATGAACATGGGGCGTCCCGAGATCTCCGCAGAGCGCTTTCCGCTGGCGCTCTCCGGCGGAACCCGCGACGTCACCCTCCTCTGGGTCGGCAACCCGCAGTGCGCCATGCCGGTCGCCAACTTCGATTTCGACTGGCGCGCCATGGGAGCGGAAATCGAGCGCCATCCCCATTTCCCCAAACGCACCAACGTCAGCTTCGTGCGCGCGGTGGACCGCCACACCATCGACGTGCGCTTCTGGGAGCGCGGCGCCGGCGAAACCATGAGCAGCGGTACCGGCTCCACCGGCGCCGCCGCTATGGCGGTAGCCCGCGGCCTCGCCGAATCCCCCGTCCGCGTCCTCACTCCCGCCGGCCCCATCGATCTCCGCTTCGACGGCGACCTCTACCTCACCGGCCCCGCCCAAATCACCGCCGAAGGCGCCTTCTTCCAGTAGCGCAGGCCTCCCGGCCTGCCTTTGGATCAAACCGAAATCCCCACCGCGCCAGCGCGGTGCTGCATCCCGGGGCAAGTCGTCCTACCGCGTTCCCACCTTCCCCACAACCACACCCCCCCAGTGCAGCAGGCCTCCCGGCCTGCCTTTGGACCAAACCGCAATCCCCACCGCGCCAGCGCAACCACACTCCTCCCCTACCCAACCGTCGCCAGCACCTCGCCCGCCCCCACCGTCGCGCCCTCCTTCGCCGCCAACGACAGCACCTTCCCCGCGCGATCCGCCTTCAACTCATTCTGCATCTTCATCGCCTCCACCACCACGACCCCCTGCCCGGGCGCGACCTCATCCCCCGCGCCCGCCAGCACCCGCACCACCTTCCCCGGCATCGGACTCGCAATCGTCTGCACGCCCTCCCCGTTCGCCCCGCCGCCCTTCCGCGACCACCGCCGCGGATCCCGCACCTCCACGTCGAACCGGTAGCCGTCGATCGACACCACCAGCCCCGCGCCCGACTCCGTCACAAACACGTCGTAGCTCCGCCCGCCCATCAGGATCGAGTACACCCCCGG
>JBBIQR010000305.1:0-6009 GCA_037442245.1 Candidatus Solibacter sp.
CTTCTGGACCGATGTGCTGACCGTGATCATCGGCCTCGTGCTCTCCAGCGCCTTCTCCGCCATCCTGGTCTACGCGCAGGAGTTGGTGCCGGGCAAGGTCGGCACCATCGCCGGACTCTTCTTCGGCATCGCGTTCGGGATGGGCGGCATCGGCGCCGCGCTGCTGGGCGAGTTGGCCGACCACACCGGCATCGAATTCGTCTACCGGTTGTGCTCCTTCCTGCCGGCGATCGGGTTACTCACCGCGTTCTTACCCAACCTCGAGCCGGCGCACCGCCGCCGCGCAGGCAGTTAGCTAAGTCAGTTAGTGGCAGGCCGGGAGGCCTGCCCTACTTGCTCAGGCAGCGCCCAGGTGCCGGGCCAGGAACGGCAGCCCCTGCCTGCCGCTGAAACCGTGCGGGCCATCGAAGACTTCCTGTCCGGTCATCTCGGCGGCGCCGAAGACCTCGTACATCTTCTTCACCCGCGCGAAACTCGCCCGGCTGGCCGCGACCGGGAAAATGTTGTCGCGCTCGCCCGACTCGACCCACAGCGGACGCGGCGCGATCAGCCCCGCCACATCGTACATCTCGGCCCAATTCAGAATCCCCGGGATGTAGTTATCGATGCAGTGCGAGATGCTCATCACGCAGTCGCGGAACGTGTTGAGGTAGCTGCTCACCAGCGCCGCCTTGATGCGCGGCTCCAGCGCCGCGGCGAACTGCGTGGCCATGCCGCCGCCCGAACAGCCCAGGCAGCCCACGCGCGACGCGTCCAGTTCGGGCCGGGTCTCGATCCAATCGATGGTGCGGAAGACGTCGTACACCCGCCAGCCGATCATGGTCTGGCCGAGCAACAGCGCGCTGCCCGCCGTCGGCTGGCAGACGTTGGCTTCCAGGCTGCGCGCGATGGTCTTGGGGTCGCGGCGGCAGCCGAAGCTCATCGGCTCGATGGCCACCGCGGCCATCCCGTGTTCGGCCACCTGCACCGCGTAATCGAACGCGTACCCAACCTTTACGGTGCGGTCCTGACCCTTTTCGTCGATGCCGACGATATCGTCCACCCCGCGCCCGTGTCCCGGGATGCACACCACCGCGGGATGCGGCGCCTTGCCGGTTTTGGGCGTCAGCAGGTATCCCAGCACGGCGACGCCGGGACGGCTGTAGAAGACGAACTTCTCGCGCCGGTAGCCGGGGTACTCCTTGACCTCGATGGTCTTGGCGGCAAGCGGCGTCCGCGTCCGCGGAAACCCGCCCATAAGCTCCTCGATCTTCGGCCGCAGGCTCTTTTGCCAGGCTTCGGCGTCGCCGCGGTTGGCCGCGCGAAACGTCATCGCCAGCGGCGCCTCGTCGTGCAATTTCAAAGTGTAGGCGATGGGGTCGAAATCGCCCGCGTTGACCTTCTCCCGCATGCCGTCGAGCGCGCTGCGATACCGGGGCGCGCTTTGCGCCTTGACTTTTCTGCCCGCCGCCAGCACGGCACCGCCGGCCAACGCCAGTTCCCGCCTCGTCATGATGTACGCCTCCCGGAAACCCTACCGCACCCACGATTCCACGCCGCGCAGGATCACCGCCGCGCCCGCGATGCCGGCCAGCGCGGCTACGCCCGCGGCGCCCACTCCGCGCCGTTTCGTCTCCTCATGCACCGCATGATATCCCAGGTAGAACAGCCAGCCGGCGGCGATTCCCACCGGAAACGTGATCCACTCCGAACCCAGGTGCGGCCCCGCCCACATTCCCGCCGCGCCGCCCAGCAGCGTGGCGCCCTCGGCGACCAGCGCCCACCCCGCCGCCGCGCCGCGCGAGCGCACGCTGGCGCGCAGGATTCCTCCCAGCGCCAGCCCTTCCGGAATTTTGTGCAGCGAGACGGCCAGCGGCACCGCCACCCGCAGTTCCAAGGGCACCGCGAGTTGTACGGTGGCGATGCTCCAGCCATCCACGAAACTGTGCAGCGCCGCGGCGGCGATCAGGGGCGCGGCGAACCCGTGCAGTTCGGTCGAGCAGGAACTGTGGTCGTGATCGTGGGAGCAGGTCGGGCAGACGCGATAGACGTAGCGGTTCACCAGCAGCAGCGCTCCATACCCGCCGCCGAACAGCGCGAGCGTCGCCGGCCAGCCGATTTCGCCCGACAACTCCGGCACCAGCCCGAAGACCGCCACTCCCAGCAGCACTCCGGCGCTGAACGGGATCACCACGCGGGCGCGCTGCCGCAATCCGGTGAGCCAAAGGCCAAGCGCCGCGCCGGCGATTCCCACCGCGGTGGCCAGGGCCGGAGCGGCCAGCCCCGACGATACCGTGATTCCAGACAAGACTCTACTGTAACCTGTGTCCGCGCCGGACGCCGCGATGGCCCGCGGGAGCCGGCTCGCAGGAGCCGACACCCTCCTTTGGGTGGGGCATCCTGTAACCCTTTCTGTCGAATAAGACTACAGGATATAATACTCTCCAGAAAGGCCATCCCATGAAGATCCGTCCAGAAGACGCGCTGGAGTACCACTCCTCATCGCCCGCCGGCAAACTGTCGGTCGCCCCGACCAAGCCGTGCCTGACCCAGCGCGATCTTTCACTCGCCTATACGCCGGGCGTCGCCGTACCATGCCTGGAAATCGAGCGCGATCCCAGCCTCGCGTACAAGTACACCGCGAAAGGCAATCTGGTGGCCGTAATCAGCAACGGCACCGCGGTACTCGGACTCGGAAACATCGGCGCTCTCGCCGGGAAGCCGGTCATGGAAGGCAAGAGCGTCCTGTTCAAGCGGTTCGCCGATATCGACGTATTCGATATCGAGCTGAATACGGCGAACCCGGACGAAATCATCCGCACCTGCCAGATTCTGGAGCCGACCTTCGGCGGCATCAACCTGGAAGACATCAAGGCTCCTGAGTGCTTCTACATCGAGGAAGAACTCAAGCGCACGATGAACATCCCGGTGTTTCACGACGACCAGCACGGGACCGCCATCATCAGCGGCGCCGGGCTGCTCAACGCGCTGGAGATTTCCGGCAAGAACATCGCCGAAATCAAAGTGGTCTTTAACGGAGCCGGCGCCAGCGCCGTCTCCTGCGCCGCCCACTACGTGCGGCTGGGCGTGAAGGTGGAAAACATCGTCATGTGCGATACCAAGGGCGTGATCTACGAAGGCCGCACGGAGCACATGAATCCCTATAAGGCGCGCTACGCGTCCAAAACCAGCGCCCGTACGCTCACCGAAGCCCTGGTGGGTGCCGACGTCTTCTTCGGACTCTCCACCGGCGGCTGCGTGACCGGGGACATGGTGAAGAGCATGGCGCCGAATCCGATCATCTTCGCGCTGGCCAACCCCGATCCCGAAATCTCCTACGACGAGGCCCTCGCCGCGCGGCCGGACGCCATCGTGGCCACCGGACGCAGCGATTATCCCAACCAGGTGAACAACGTCCTGGGCTTCCCCTTCATCTTCCGCGGCGCGCTCGACGTCCGCGCCACCACGATCAACGACGAAATGAAGCTGGCCGCCACGCGCGCGCTGGCCTCCCTGGCCAAAGCCGACGTCCCCGATAGCGTGCTGCGCGCCTATTCGCTGGACCGCCTGGAATTCGGCCGCGACTACATCATTCCCAAACCCTTCGATCCGCGCGTCCTCATCTGGGAAGCGTCGGCCGTGGCGCAGGCGGCGATGGAGACCGGGGTCGCCCGCCAGCCGGTCGATCTCAAGGTCTACCGCGAAGAGCTGGAACGCCGGCTCGGGCGCGCGTACGAAGTCATGCGCGGCATGATCAACAAGGCGCAGAAGCAGCCCAAGCGGGTGGTCTTCGCCGAAGGCGAGGAAGGCAAGATCCTGCGCGCCTGCCAGATCCTGATCGACGAAAAAATCGCGCTGCCGATCCTGCTGGGCAACCACGAAAAGATCCGCGCCAAGGCGGCCGACCTGCGGCTGCACCTCAACGGCATCGAGATCATCGAACCGGCCAGCTACCCGCGCCTGGAAGAGTACACCGAGGAATACTACAACCTGCGGCAGCGCAAAGGCATCACCCGCACCGAGGCTGAAAACGCGATCCTCAACCCGATCACCTTCGGCAGCATGATGGTGCGGCTCAATGACGCCGACGCCATCATCGGAGGCCTGACCACTCACTACCCGGACACCATCCGGCCCGCGCTGCAAATCATCGAAGTGCGTCCCGAGGTACACCGGGTGGCCGGCGTCTACGTGCTGATCACCGCCAAGGGCGACCTCTACTTCCTGGCGGACGCGACCGTGAATATCGAGCCGACCGCAGAGGATCTCGCCGAAATCGCCATCATGGCGGCGGAGAAATGCCGGCGCTTCAACCAGGAGCCGCGCGTCGCCATGCTCAGCTTCTCCAACTTCGGCAGCACGCGCCATCCGCTCTCCGACAAGGTGCGGCTCGCCGCCGACCTGGTCCGGCAGCGCGCGCCCGGCCTGATGGTGGATGGCGAGATGCAGGCCGATACCGCGGTCGTGCCCCAGATCATCGACGAGACCTACCCGTTCAGCACGCTCAAAGGCGGCGCCAACGTGCTGGTCTTCCCCAACCTCGAAGCCGGCAACATCGCCTACAAGCTGCTGCAGCGCATCGGCGGGGCGGAGTGCATCGGGCCGCTGCTCACCGGGCTGAGCCGTCCCATCCATGTGTTGCAGCGTGGCAGCGAAGTGAACGATATTGTCCACGTGGCCGCGGTCGCGGTGGTCGACGCCCAGGAAGTCGGCAAGCCCTACAAGACGCTGGGGACGGCCACCGGCGCCCGGCGGTAATCCGGCGTACCCCAGGGGCTGGCCCGCGGGCTATGCCGGCGTCAGCCCCAGCCCCGGACGCGCGGGCAGCATCAGCTTCCCCTTCTCCACCCGCACGCCGTGGAAGGGATCGTTGGCGATCAGCAGATTGCCGTCCAGATCGGCGTAATCCACCAGCGGGGATAGCTGCGCCGCGGCGGTCACGCTCACCGAACTGGAGACCATGCAGCCCAGCATCACCTTCATCCCCAGCGAGCGCGCGATCTGGATCATGCGGTACGCCTCCAGGATGCCGCCCGCTTTATCCAGCTTGATGTTCACGCCGTCGAAGTACTCCTTCAGCTTCGGGATGTCGCTTGCCCTCCGGCAGGCTTCGTCGGCGATGACCGGCATGTGGATGCGCGCCCGCACGTATTTCATGTCCTCGGTCTGCCCGGCCGGCAGCGGCTGCTCGATGAACTCGACCCCCTGCGTCTCCAGCCAGTTGATCTTGCGGACGGCTTCGTCTTTGTCCTTCCAGCCTTCGTTGGCATCCACGCGCAAGGGCTTGCTGGTGACGCTGCGCACGGCTTCGATGGTGGGCTCATCGGTGGCAAGCCCGACCTTTACCTTGAGCACCGGATACGGCGCGGCTTCGAGCGTCTTCTGCTTCGTGATCTCGGGCGTGTCGATCCCGATCGAAAAGGTGGTCAGGGGCGTGTCCGCCGGATCCAGCCCGAACAGTTCGTACAGCGGGACGCCGAGTTTCTGCCCCACCCAGTCCAGGACCGCGATATCCACCGCCGCCTTCCCCGCCCAGTTGCCCGGAATCGCGCGGAAGACCTCCGCCATCAGCTTGCTGTAGTGGCGCGGGTCGCTGCGCACGACCAGGTCGCGCACGCCCTCCACCGCCTTCTGCGCGGCGGCGGCGTCCTCGTGATAGCGCACGATGGGCGCGCCTTCGCCGTGCCCGGTGATCCCGTCCCTGGTGTAGGCGGTATGCAGCGTGTCGCGGTACTGGCTGCTGGACATGGTGGTGGTCCAGGTGTGCTGCAGGTTGAGCCGCACGATCCGGCTGGTGAACACGGCGGGCGATGCCTTCTGCGGAGCGGCGAGGGCGTCGCCCGCGGCGGCGGCGGCGGCGGGCGCGGCGGCGGCGGTCTTCAGGAATTTGCGGCGGTTCATTTCACTCGTCTCATAGCGACCAGCAGGCGGGTCCAGTAGGGGTCGTTCAAATCGTCGATCCGCACCATCGGGGTCTCGTGGGTGGTGGCGTCGATGAATCTGCCGTCTCCCAGGTAGATGCCGGTGTGG
>JBBIQR010000306.1:0-6000 GCA_037442245.1 Candidatus Solibacter sp.
GTGAAAGCCGGTCAATTCGTCACCTTTACGGCCAAAGGTGGCGTGCCCGCGGGCAACGGTCCCGGGCACGAAAAAGGGGCGGTGGCGTGCATTCAAGGTGGCCCGGCTGTTCCGGTTACCAGAACCGTTTCGGGGTCTTCCGCTCCCAGCCGGATTTTCGCGCCCTGCACCCCCGTTGCCACGTCGCGCACCCGCACGGGGGTGCCGCCCTGGGTCTTGATGAAGGTCGCGCCGATATCGTCTGTCGTCTGCCAGCCCCACCACCCGGACGTTGAACGCCTGGTCGCCGTGCTCGATGAAGCTGCCGCCGGCGTTGGTGTTGTTGGCGGCGACGGCGGCTTCCACCTGGCCGATACTGAGTCCGTAGCTGACCAGCTTGTTGGGATCGACCTGCACCTGGTATTCGCGGGTGATGCCGCCGAAGCTGGTGACGTCGACGACGTTGGGGACGCTTTTGAACTGTTTTTCGAGGACCCAATCCTCCAGGGCCTTAATCTCCATGAGATCGACCTGGAGATCTGGCCGACGGGGCTGTAGTCGGGTCCGAGCTGGGGATTGAGGCCCGCGGGGAGGCTGACCTGCTGGAGGCGTTCGAGGGCCTGCTGGCGGCTGACGAGGTTATCGGCGTCATCGTCGAAGATCATGGTGACCACGCTCAATCCGAACAGCGAGGAGGAGCGGAGGTTGGTCATGTGGATGATGCCGTTCATCTCCTTTTCGACCGGGATGGTGACCTGCTGCTCGACCTCCTCGGCGGCGTGGCCGGGCCACTGGGTGATGATCTGGACGTAGGTATTGGCGACGTCTGGGTAGGCTTCCACGGGGAGGGTGTGGAAGGAGAAGATGCCCCAGATGAGGAGGAGAACGCCCACTGCCAGCACGAGCAGCCGCTCGCGCAGGGCGAAGTTCACGAGGGACGCGATCACTGGTTATCGACCGTGGACGCGAATTGGAGGGCGGCGGCGACTACGCGTTCGCCGGGCTTGAGTCCGAAGACTTCCTGGGCGCCATCGCCGAGATTGGCGCCGGCGCGGACTTCGAGGCGCTCGAACTGCTTGCCGCCGAGGGGACGGAAGACCCAGTCCTTATCGTGGAGGCGGAGGATGGCGGACGCGGGCAGCACCACGCGGGCAGAGGCGGCGGCGGCGGTGAATCGCGCGGTGGCGAACATGCCGGGGCGCATGATTCCGCCGGGATTTTCGAGCTCGAGCCGGACCTTGGCGGTGCGGGTGTTGGGGTCGAGGATGCTGCCGATATTGCTGACCCTGCCGCGGAGGACGCGGTTGGGGAAGGCGGTGAGCCGCACCTCGGCGGAGTCGCCCAAGTGGACCTGGGCCATGTTGTTCTCGTAGACGTCGCAGAGCACCCACACGCGGGAGAGGTCGGCGATGGTGAAGAGATTGGGCGAGTTGTCGAGGGACTTGACGCCGCCGGCGGAGGCGATGTTCTGCTCGACGATGGTGCCCGAGACGGGCGCCGTGATATCGATGACGGGGGAGGCGGTGTCTTCGGGCGCGCCGAGGATGCGGATACGGGCGGCGGTGGTGCGTACGTCGACCTGCGCTTTCTGCTCGGCGTCCTGGGCGGTCTCGAGATCCTTCTGGGCGAGCGCGCCGTGTTCGTAGAGGGTCTGGGCGCGGTCGAGGGCGCGGCGGGAGAGCACTTCGTCGGCGATGGCCTTTTCGTGGTCGGCGATGGCGCCGGCGAGGTCGGGGCTCTGGATGCGGAGCAGGAGTTGCCCCTTCTGCACGTCGTCGCCCAAGCGCGCGCGGATATCGACGACGCGCCCGCCGGACATGGAGTTGACCGGCACCGTGAGGCTGACATCGGGAGCGACCACGCCGTTGACGACGAGGTCGTCATGCAGGCTGCGCTCCTGGGCGGTGGCGAGCGGGAACAACTCGGGGTGGTCGACGGCGATCCCGCCGGCGGGCACGGGCGCGGGGGCGTCCGGGATGGCGGCGTGCGCTTCGACGGTGGGGGTCTCGCGGGAGCAGCCGGCGAGGGATGTCAGCGCCGCCGCCAGGATCGCGGCGGCGCACAGGCTCTGGATCGTAGATGGAGTAAGGCGGATCATGCAGGCGCTTAGGAAAGAACTGGCACCGGAGTCCGGCGGCTACTTTAATCGTAAGCAGCGGCGGCTGGAACCGCCACCGATCCTTCAGGTAACCGGTTATATCTTTCCGCTATATCTTTCACCATACCATCCGGTCCGGGGCCGCGGCTAAAATGCAAAGGTAGGAACCTGATGGCCGCGTCGTGGTCGCAAACCTTTTCGAGCTATCTGACCGGGGGCAGCCGGCGCGGGGCGTTGCTGCGCGCGGTCGCGATCACCGCGGCGATCGCGGCGGTGGACTGGCGTTTCGACGTCAACATTTCCTTCGGCTTCCTGTACCTGTTCCCGATGCTGATGGTGGGAGGGCGGCTGAGGCGCTGGCAGATCGCGGCGGCGGCGGCGCTGTGCACGGGACTGTCGGAGGCGTTCGACGCGTTCGCGTGGAGCGTTCCGGAGGGGATTCCCCGCGTGGTGCTGACATTCGCGGCGTTTTTCGGCGCGGGGCTGTTTGTGTACGAATCGACGCGGCGGAAAGAGGAGTCCGACCGGCACCTGGCGGAGATCGAGCGCGAAGTCAAGCTGCGGCGCGAGGCGGAGGAGCAACTGGAGTTTCTGGTGGCGACCAGTCCGGCGACGATCTTCACGCTGGACACGGGGGGCAAGGTGCTGATGGCGAACGAAGCGGCGCACCGGCTGCTGGGGGTGGAGAAGGGGCGGCTGGAGGGTGCGCCGATCACGTCCTTCTTCCCTTCCCTGACCCACATGGTGCCGCTGACCAGGGGTGCGCCGCCGCTCCGCACCGCGATGGAGTGCCGGGGGCGCCGCGAGGACGGTGAAATGTTCCTGGCGCGCATCTGGTTCTCGACGTATCAGACGGTGCAGGGCCGGCGGTTGGCGGCGGTGGTGTTCGACGCGAGCGAGGACCTGCGGGACCGCGAAGAGTTCAGCCTGGAGCAGTTGCTGAGCGGGTCGCGCATCCTGGTGGGGGCGGTGTGCCACGAGATCCGCAACATCTGCGGAGCGATCTCCGTGGTGTACGCGCGGCTGGCGCGCGGCGACGCGGCGATGAACGAGGATCTGCGCGCCATCGGGAGCCTGGTGGAGGGACTGGGGCGGATGGCGGGACTGGAGTTGGCGCACACGGCGCGCGGCGAGGTGCAGAGCACGGATCTGTACGGGGTGCTGGACGAACTGCGGATCGTGGTGGAGCCGGTATTCCGGGAGAGCGGACTGGCGGTCGCGTGGGACGTGCCGGCGGGATTGCCGCGGGTGTGGGCGGCGAAGCAGGCGCTGCTGCAAGCTTTCCTGAACCTGACGCGGAACAGCCTGCGGGCGATGGAACCGGCGGGGAGCGGGGAGTTGACGGTGCGGGTCACGCGCGAGGAGGCGCGGGTGCGGGTGCGGATCGTGGACACGGGACCGGGGGTGGCGGCCCCGGAGCGGCTGTTCCAGCCGTTCCAGGAGGGCGCGTCCTCGACCGGGCTGGGGCTGTATCTTTCGCGCGCGTTTCTACGCGCGTTCGACGGCGACCTGGTGTACGAACCTTCTAAAGGGGGAAGCTGTTTCGCGGCGGTCCTGGCGATCGCGCCGGGCGAGATTTCCGCGGACGCGGCACGATATGGCAAACATCCGGCTGTTACTGCTTGACGACCACGCGTTGTTCCGCGCCGGGCTGAGCCGGCTGCTGGCCACGGAGCCGGGCTTCGAAGTCGCGGCGCAGTGCGCGACCACGGGCGAAGCGCTGGAGGCGCTCGCCGCGGGAGGGGTGGACATCGTGCTGCTGGACTACGACCTGGGGGAGGAGAGCAGCTTCGAATTCATCCGGCGGGCGCGGGCGGCCGGATACGGCGGGCGGGTTTTCATCGTGACGGCGGGGATGGGGGACGCCGATACCGTGCGGGCGCTGGGTCAGGGGGTGTGCGGGATTTTTCTGAAGACGAGTCCGCCGGCGCAATTGAGCGAAGCGCTGCGGAAGGTGATGAGCGGCGAGACGTGGATCGATCAGAATTGCGTGCGGGCGCTGGTGGACGCGGTGGAAGGGTCGGCGGCGCGAGAGCGTCCGCGGGAACTCACCGAGCGCGAGAGCGACGTGCTGAAGGCAGTGTTCGAGGGGCTGAGCAACAAGGAGATCGCGGCGCGGCTGGCGATCTCCGAGGGCAGCGTGAAATCGGCGCTGCAGCAGTTGTTTCTGAAGACGGGAGTGCGGACGCGCGGACAACTGGTGCGGGTGGCGATGGAGGAATACGCCGGGAAGTGGGGGCTGGCGGGGTAGAGAGGGCGCGCCGGGGATTGATAAAATAGCCGCATGAGCCAGGAAAACACCAACGAAGCTCCGCGTTTCGATCTGCCGCCGGCATCGTTTGCGTTTCTCGTGCTCTCGCTGCGCGCGCAGTGCGAGGCCGCTCTGGGGTTGACGCCCTTTGGAGAAGAAGAGAAGCAGGAGCCGGATCTGGACGTGGCGCGCCACGGCATCGACCTGTTGGGCATTCTGCTCGAGAAGACCAAGGGCAACCTGACGCTGGAGGAACAGCGTCTGCTCGAGAATTCGCTGACGGAACTGCGCTTCCGCTACGTACAGGCGGCCGGCGGCGACGCGGCGGCGCAGAAAGCCTGATGGGCATTCCCGCGATCCGGATCACGGTGCTGGGATCGGGCACGAGCGTCGGGGTGCCGACGATCGGCTGCCACTGCGCGGTGTGCACGTCCTCCGATCCGAGGGATCAGCGGCTGCGGCCATCGGTGATGGTGAGCTTTGGCGGGCGCAACGTTCTGATCGATACCACGCCGGACTTCCGCACGCAGGCGCTGCGGGCGAGGATCGGCCGGCTCGACGCGGTGGTGTTCACCCATGCGCACGCGGATCATCTGATGGGGCTGGACGACGTGCGTCCGTTCAATTTCCGGCAGAAGGAACGCATCCCGATTTACGCTTCGGAGGGGACGCTGGCGGCGGTCCGGCGCTGTTTTCCGTATATCTTCGACGGCGAGAAGAAGGAATCGAACGTGCCGAAACTGGACGCCCGGGAGATCGACGGAGCGCCGTTCGACGTGTGCGGGCTCGAGTTTCTGCCGGTGCCGGTGCTCCACGGGAGCCAGACGATTTATGGCTTCCGCTTCGGCGGGGCGGCGTACCTGACGGATCATAGCGAGATTCCGGAATCGTCGCTCGAGATGCTGAGCGGGCTGGAGGTGCTGTTTCTGGACGCACTCCGGTACCGTCCGCATCCCACGCACTCGACGGTAGAGCAGTCGATGGCGACGGTGGAGCGGGTGAAGCCGCGGCGCACCTTCTTCACCCACATCTGTCACGATCTGGGGCACGAGCGCGCCGAGAGCCTGCTGCCGCCGCACATCCGGCTGGCGTACGACGGGTTGGAGATCGGGCTGGAGGCGCGGGAGTGAAGGTCTACCGCAGCCTTGCGGAGGTGCCTGCCGGATTCGGACCGAGCGCGCTGAGCATCGGCAACTTCGACGGCGTACACACCGGGCACCGGCGCATCCTGCGGCGCGTGGTGGCGCTGGCGCGGGAGAGCGGGTGGCATCCCAGCGTGCTCACGTTCGATCCGCACCCGACCCGGATCGTGGCTCCGGCGCGCACCCCGGCGCTGTTGAATTCGCCGGACGAACGCGCCGCCCTGATGGAGGAGGAAGGGATCGAGCAGGTGCTGATCCTGCCGTTCACCGCGGAACTCGCGCACCTGGCGCCGGAAGAGTTCGCGCGGACGCTGCTGGTGGAGCGGCTGGGGGCGCGCGCCGTGCTGGTGGGGGAGAACTTCCACTTCGGCTACAAGCAGGCGGGGAACGTGCAGGTGCTGGGTGAACTGGGCGCGCGGCTGGACTTCACGACGGAGATTGTGCGGGCGGTCGAGTACCGCGGCCGGATGGTGAGTTCGAGCGCGGTGCGGGAACTGATCCGCGCGGGCAGTGTCTCGCTGGCGGCGCGT
>JBBIQR010000307.1:0-5988 GCA_037442245.1 Candidatus Solibacter sp.
GTGGATGGCGACGGCGGCTTCGCCGGCGGGTGTTTCGGTGGCGTAGACCTCGCCGGAAGTTGCGAAGGCGCGGGTGACCTCGACGCCGAAATCGCAGAGCAGGGGCGCGCCGGGTTGGGTGGGGTGGTGGTAGAGGAAGACGTTGTGGCCGTGGGTCCAGAGACCGGGTTGGGAGCGGATGAAGTCCCAGACCTTGCCGAGGGCAGGCCCCCAGGCGGAAGCGACCGCGCCGGGAGGGACTTCGCGGCGGACGGCGGCGAGCTTGCGGGGGTGGACGGTCTGCAGGGAGACGGCGGCCGGCATCAGGGAAGAGTGACTTTTTCGCCGGTGCGGCAGGAGCGGTAGACGGCGTCGACGATTTCGAGGGCGTGGCAGCCATCCTCGCCGGCGACGAGGGGTTTGCGGCCGGTGCGGATGGCGTCGCCGAAATCGCGGAACTGGCGTTCGAAGGGTTCGAGCGAGATGGCCATGGGGTCGCTGGCGCCGCTGGCGACGTCGCTGGCGACGGGGGCGGGATCGCCGGAATCGTCGTGGACATCCCAGGTGGTGAGTTTGTCGCCGGAGATGATGGCGGTGCCTTTGGTGCCGTGGAACTCGGTGCGTTCGGTGTAGCCGGGCCAGAAGGCGGTGGAGGCCTGGAGGACGCCGGTGGCGCCGTTAGCGAACTTCATGACGGCGTTGACGACGTCCTCGCTTTCGATCTTGTGGAGGGCGCCGAGTTGCCAGTAGGCGAAGAGCGAGTGGACGGGGCCGGCGATCCAGCGCAGGATATCGATGCCGTGGATGGCCTGGTTGATGAGGGCGCCGCCGCCTTCGGTGGCCCAACTGCCCTTGATGGGACGGGAGTAGTAATCGGGGGAGCGGTACCACTTAACGTAGCAATCGACCTGGAGGAGTTTGCCGAGGCGGCCTTCGCGGATGGCGCGGTGGACGAACATGCTGGAATCGTCGAAGCGGTGCTGGCTGACGACGCCGAGGAGGATGCCGGCCTTGCGGGCGGTCTCGACCATGAGGCGGGCGGTAGGGAGGTCGGTGGAGATGGGCTTCTGCACCTGGACGTGTTTGCCGGACTGGGCGCAGATTTCGATGGGCTGCATGCGGAAGTCCGGGAAGGTGCAGACGTCGACGTAGTCCACCTTGGGATGGCGGCAGAGGTCCTGGTAGGTGGGGACGAATTCGCAGCCGTACTGTTCGGCGAAGCGGCGGCCGCCGGCCTCGTTGATGTCCGTACAGGCGGCGACTTCGAATCCGATGTTTTTGTAGGCCTGCGCGTGCTTGTGCGAGATCGCGCCGGTACCGATCATTCCGACTCTCATAGGCGAATGTCTATTCTAACCCCGCTAGCGCAAGCTACAATGGGGATTCACGCCAATGAACCGATTTCTGCTCTCCCTGGCGGCTGGCGCCGCGATCTTTGGGCTTTCCGCGTGCAAACACTCTCCTCCGGCCAACGTGGCGGCGGAGGTGAACGGGCACGCCATCACATACGCGGAGCTGGACAAGGCGTATCAATCGAACTACTCGCAACAGAGCGAGGGGGCCAGCGAAGACCAGGTGATGGCGCAGAAACTGGACCTGCTGAACAGCCTGATCAACAACGAGATCATGATGCAGCGGGCGGAGAAGCTGGGGCTGAACGCGACGGATTCGGACGTGGACGCGGAGATCGCCAAGATGCGCTCGCCTTACACGAAGGAGGAGTTCGATAAACAGCTTGCGGACCGCCACATGACGATGGACGATTTGCGGGCGCAGAAGCGGCGGCAATTGACGATCGATAAGCTGATCAACAAAGAGATCACGTCGAAGATCGCGATCACGGACGCGGATGTGAGGGCGTTTTACGAAGCCAACAAGGCGAGTTTCAACCTGGCGGAGCCGGCGGTGCACATGGCGCAGATTTTCGTGTCGCCGTTCGCGGACGCGAATGTGCGGAACCTGAAAAATTCCAAAGCGCAGAACGACCGGGAAGCGAAGGTGAAGATCGAGGACATCATGGCGCGGCTGCGGCGGAACGACGATTTCGCGATGCTGGCGCAGAACTACTCCGAGGATCCGAACACGTCGCCGAACGGGGGGGACATGGGGTTCGTGCGGGAGAGCGACCTGGAGAAGGCGAATCCGGAACTGCGGAAGATGGTGGTGTCGCTGCCGCCGAACGGGATCTCGCCGATTATTCATACGCAGGAGGGGTACCGCATCCTGAAGGTGATCACGAAGGAGCCGGCGGGGCAGCGGGAGTTGAACGATCCGCGGGTGCAGCAGAGTATCCGGGAGACGCTGATCAACAGCAAGAATAATCTGCTGCAGGCGGCGTATTACGAAGTGGCGCGGAATTCGACGAAGATTCAGAATTACATGGCGCAGGGCGTGGTGGAGAACGCGGGGAAGAGCAAGTAGGGGGCGGTTTTCGTTGGTTTTGGGGAAGGCGTGGGAACCGCATTGGGGCCGAGGCGGGGAGGAAGACACGCAGAGATACGGCGGCAGATGCGGGCGTGCGCCTGAAGCGGCCGGTCTGGCCTTTCTATTGTTTTCCTGCCTCCTCGCTCCCGCCGCGTCCGCCCATACGCTGCTGCTGACGGGAGTCACGATCCGCACCACCGCCACGCAAACCACCGTCGCGATCACGGCCCACCTGCCGAACCTCGCGGCGGCCGATCCTGGCGCGGACCTCTCCCGCCGCCTGCGACTGCGGCTGGACGACACCTGGTTCCACCCGGCCTCCCCGGCGGTCACCCGCGACCCCGCGGGCGACACGGTCACGTGGGAAGCGACCGATCCCCGGCCGGCTGCCTCTTTCAAACTCGAAGCGCCGATCTTCCCCGACGTGGCCGGCGACACGACCGTGGTTTTGGTCTACCGCGACGACCGCGCCATCGACCGGGCCGCCGTCACTCCGCAACACCCCACCGCAATCCTCGGCGAAAACACGTCCGCCGCGATCCGCCGCTTCGTCGAAATGGGCGTGGCCCACATCCTCTCCGGGCCGGATCACGTCCTCTTTGTGTTGGGTCTTATTTTGGCCGGGGGAGGATTGCGCCGTCTGCTGGGCGTGGTCAGCGCCTTCACGCTCGCGCACTCGATTACGCTGTCGCTAACGGCGCTCGATGTGGCGAGTCTTCCGCCGCGCGTGGTCGAGCCGGTGATTGCGTTCTCCATCCTGGTGGTGGGAGTCGAGAACCTGGTCAGCGGAAAGCCTCGTTACGGGCACCGCGTGGCCATGGCTTTCTTCTTCGGCTTCTTTCATGGGTTCGGATTCGCCGGGGCGCTCACGGCCTCCGGGCTTCCGCAGAACGCGATCGCGGCTTCGCTTGCGTCGTTCAATATTGGGGTCGAGATCGGCCAGGGGATCGTCGTCGCCGCGGCCGTCCCCGTGCTTGCCGCGCTGGCCCGGTTCTCACCCCGGATGCACGCGGGCGCGCTGCGCGGGGCGGCCGCTCTGATCGCCCTCGCCGGCGCCGCCTGGTTCGTGCAGCGGACGCTTTTCGTTTAGGCCTGGTGTGGCGTGTGGGCTAAGAATTGCACCCGCGAAGAACCAAGGGATGATTGAGCCGCCGATGGACGCGGATTCACGCCGATCGAACGACGGCGGATGTCACGTGTTGGGGCGAACGGGCGATTGTGAGGGAGCGGTCGCCGATGAAACTTAATACGCCTTGGCGATCACGGCGCGGCGGTCGACGGTCTCGCCGGTGACGATGCACTTGCCCGGACCGTCGTACTCGTCCACGAGCGGGATGTTCCGCACGGTGGTTTTGAACTCCTTGAGGACCGCGTCGCAATCCGGGTGGTCCTTGATGTGGGCCATCACGAACTTGCCTCCGCCCTTCTCGGCGGTCGCGTCCTTCAGAATTGCCCGCACTTCTTCGAGCGAATTCGCCAGGACCGTGTTCGCTTTCAGGCGCTCCCTGGCGCGGCCGTAGAGGGAGGTCTGCATATCGTCGAGCGTGGCGGCGAGTTTCTCCTTGGCCGCCGCCTGCTCGACGGGCTCTTTGGCTCCGGTATCGCGCCGTTTGAGCACGATCTTGCCGCTCGCCAGATCGCGCGGACCGAGTTCGAGCACGGCCGGCACGCCGCGGCGCTCCCAGTGGAAGAACTTGGCGCCCGGTGTTTGTCCGTCGCGGTCGTCCACCTTCGCGCCGAGATCGGCCGCGATGCGGTGGGCCGCTTCGAGCACCGCCGCGCGCTCTTCCTCCTTGCGGTAAATCGGAACCAGCACCGACTTGACGGGCGCCAGCCGCGGCGGCAGCACGAGTCCCTTATCGTCGGAGTGCGTCATGATGAGGCCGCCGATCAGGCGCGTGCTGACTCCCCAACTGGTCTGCCACACGTAGTCGAGCTGCCCGTCGCGGTTCTGGAACTGCACGTCGAACGCCTTGCCGAAGTTCTGTCCGAGATCGTGGCTCGTGCCCGCCTGCAGCGCCAGCCCGTTCTGCATCATGGCTTCGATCGAGTAGCTCCTCAGTGCGCCCGCGAACTTCTCCGCACGAGTCTTGACGCCCTTGATCACCGGCATCGCCATCACGGTCTCGGCGACCTCGGCATAGATATCGAGGATGCGCAGCACCTCCTCGATCGCCTCCTGGTGGGTGGAGTGGGCGGTGTGCCCCTCCTGCCAGAGGAACTCGGTCGTGCGCAGAAACATCCGAGTGCGCAGTTCCCAGCGCACCACGTTGGCCCACTGATTCACCAGCACCGGCAGATCGCGCCAGCTCTGGATCCACTTGGCGAAGAAGTGCCCGATGATCGTTTCCGACGTCGGCCGGATGACGTACGGCTCTTCCAACTCCTTGCCGCCGGCGATGGTCACCACTGCGAGTTCCGGGGAGAAGCCCTCCACGTGCTCGGCTTCCTTCTTGAGGAAACTCTGCGGGATCAGCAGCGGGAAATACACGTTCTGGTGGTCGGTGCGCTTGAAGCGGTCGTCAAGCTCGCGCTGCAGCACCTCCCAGACCGCGTAGCCGTTGGCCTTGATGACCATGCAGCCCTTGACGATCTCGGCGGGTTCCGCCATGTCCCCCTGGAGCACGACATCCTGGTACCACGCAGCGAAATCGGCGCCGCGCGGCGTGATCGGAGATTCAGCCATATGAAACCTCTAGGGTTGCACAGGTTCGGGCAAACCTGCGAGTGGCCGCTCACTCCTCGAGCATCTTCATCGCGCGCGCGAGGCTCCGGTGCATGCGGTTGAACGAGTCCGCCAGCACTGAAATTTCGTCTTTCCCGCGGACATGAAGCTCTGGAACGTCCATATTGCCCGTGCTGATCTCGTTAGCTGCCGCCGAAAGGCGCCGCACCGGCCGGATCACCGCAAACACCAGCAGCACATTCAGCAGAACCAGGCTCAGCACCGAGACTCCGGCCAGCCACTCCATCAGCCGCCAGAGCGCCTTGCGGGCCGCCGTGATAGGAATCGACATCGGCACCGTGACGATTTGCGCGGCCACCACGTCGCCCACCTTCCATCCGAACCCGTTATCCCGCCCGTAAATCCGGATCATGCCGGCCGGTGCGGCTTCGGGCGTGCTGTGACAGGGCATACAGGCTGTGCCGGCGCGCATCGGTCTCGCCAGGTACAGGCTTCTGCCGGTCGGAGTGTCGCGCACACCGTCGAAGCTCTTCCTGCCAGGATCGTTGCGGAAAACGTTGATGAGATCGGCTTCCCAATCGACGGCGCGGTCCGCGGGATTGGTCGGATTCAGCGTCGCCTCCCGGTACATATAGTCGGGGAGCGAATTGTGCAAATAGCCCAACACCCGGATGGCCGAGAAGGCCGGGACCGACTCCGGATAAAACACATTGTTCGTTGTCTGTAGCTTTTCGAGGATCGGCCGGATTCTCTCAGCGGTGTAGGTGCGCGTCGAACCGGCCGTCTCCATGACCAGGCGCGCCTGCTCGAGGACACGATCCCGCGCGCTCGTCTCGAGAAATTCATTCGCGATCAGACCCGTTGCGATTAGGCCCAGCCCGAAGATAACCACGAAGATC
>JBBIQR010000308.1:0-5985 GCA_037442245.1 Candidatus Solibacter sp.
TCCCTCTTTCCAGAAGCAAAATGTGGTGTATCGCATCAGGAAACAGCGCCCAGTTCTCAGTAACCCTTAACTGCTTCTAAGTGCATCATCCCGGCTCGACGCTCTTTCGAACAGGCACCTGTTGCAAAAGATGCCGGCCGCGGAAGTTAGTTTCATTTTATCGAACCAGAAGCGCCCGTGAAACAGACGAATCCGGCTCTAGCCCTCAAGATTTTCTTTCCAACAGAAACACCGCATCCTGCCGGTGGCTCTGCCCCAGACCATTACAGACAGCAAACTGCGTGACCGGTCCCCCCGGCCGGGTGCGATCCCACAACGACGCACCGCAATAGTCCCCATCCTTACTCATTACGTAAAACTGCAAGTCTACCTGCTTGACCCGGTCCATGTCGCCGTCGAAGTTACGGACGACGCGTTTGAGCGTATCGAGGGCCGCCTCGCGGGCGGACATGCCGTGCCGCATGTTCTCGACGCAGGTATGAGCGCCGGCGACGCGGAGATTTTCCTCACCCAGCCCGGTAGAGCCGGCGGCGCCGACGTCCTGGTCCAGCCACAGCCCTCCGCCGATGATGGGAGAGTCGCCCACGCGGCCGGGAATCTTCCACGCCATCCCACTGGTCGTGGTGACCGCGCTCATTTCCCCTTTGTCATTGAGCGCGATGCAGTTAATGGTGCCGTGGGGCGGATGGACGGCGAAATCGATGCACTGCGCCAGCCATTTTTCTTCTACACCCGGAAACTCGTGTTTGAGCTGCTCGAGGTCGAGTGCGCCGGTCTTCTTCGCGGGCGGCGCGTCGATGCCGGGTACCCAGTTATTGTGTCCGTTGGAATCGCGCAGCGAGCGTTTCCAGACGAGCCACGCCTGGCGGGACTCCTCGGTCAGCAAATCCTCTTCTTTAAAGCCCAGTGCGCGGGCGAAGCGCAGGGCGCCGTCGGCCACGAGGAACATGTGGGCGGTTTGTTCGAGCACCGCCTTGGCGACGTTGGAGGGCGTCTTGATGTTGCGCAGCGCGCCGACGGCGCCGGCGCGGCGGGTGGGACCGTGCATGCAACTGGCGTCGAGTTCGACGACGCCGTCTTCATTGGGCAATCCGCCGTAACCGACGCTATGGTCGTGGGGATCGAGTTCGACGATGTTGACTCCGGCGATGACGGCGTCGAGCGTGTCTGCGCCGGAATGGAGCAAGTCCATGGCCTTGGCGCAGGCAGCGACACCATTGGCGCTAGAAATGACCAGCGGTTTGGTCCCCGACTGCGCTACGGCTCGTCGCGCCAGAGGCAGCGCCGCCGCCCCCAACATTACCGCCCGTCGACTGAAACTGAGATCCCTCATCACCGGCTATCTTCCGCCGCGAGGGTTCCGAAGAACCGCTCGCCAGGAGCCGGGAAAACCCACGGAACACAGGCTGTCAGCGAAAGAAGTCACATTATGTCACAGGCCAAGCGGGAGGGTGTACTCCGTTTATGCCGGAAATTTCGGGCTATTTCCGGAGGGCGCTGGAGACCGCGTGCACCGCTCCCTCACGGTCGCGGCTCCGTTCCGAGCCGCGCGCGTCAGCAAGCGGTCTGCGGACATGTTGGCGAACTTCTGCACCTGCTAAACTGGCCCCGATGAGGTTGCTCGCGCTATTTCTCTCGGTGTGGTCGCTGGTGGCATATGGCCAGAAGGCGAAGAAACCGGCGGACGTACAGATGCTGGAAACGCGGGCGGTCCGCGATACGGGCATTATCAAGGTGGACGGCAGGGTCAAGGTCACGGGAGAGAAGACGCTGCGCGGGTTGGTGATTGTGTTCGATTTCCGCTCGCCGGAGAAGGAAGTGGTCACGGAGCAGCGGGCGGAGGTGAGCGACAGCGCGATGACGAAGGGCCAGGAAGGCGCCTTCCATAACGAAATGGTGGACGCGCCGCGCGCGGTCAACTACACGATCCGGGCGTTCGACGCGCACGATAAGGAGTTGCGGGTGGCAAACCCCGGACCGTACGTGATCGAGTAGGTGGTTGTGCGAGCGTTCGCCATCCTGCTGTGTACCGGCCTGGCCCTGGCGGACCCGGTCCGGCACACGACCGCGCGGATTGCGGCGCGAAGCGGCAGGGTCGAAGAACCGGTAACGCGGCCGCGCGAGTGGTCCCATGCCGTACGCCCGATGGTCGATGACTCACTCCGGAGTATAGCGGGGCGGAGACGGTGCGGCGCGGTTCGAGTAGTATGGAAAGGTATGGGTTGCGGAAACAGCGGCTTCAACCAGATCTCGGGCACGATTCGTCCGGGTGCCCGGAAGGTATTTTGCGCCAAGTTTCAGCGGGAGATGGAGGGGCTGGACGAAATCCCCTTCGAAGGCCACCCGCTGGGGCAGAAGATTTACGACAGCATCTCCAAAGAGGCCTGGAAGATGTGGGTCGAGCACATGAAGATGCTCATGAACGAGTACCGGCTGAACCTGGGCACGCCGCAGGCGCAGGAGTTTCTGATCCAGCAGATGGACAATTACTTTTTCGGCGAAGGCGCGGCGCTGCCGCCGGATTTCGTACCGCCTAAGACGAAGGGCTGAGGGTTTCGAGCGCGGTGGCGAGGCGGAAGGCGAGTTGGGCGTGGGACCGCCGCAGGGCGGTTTCGACCTCCTCCGGCGCCGCGGCGCGCGCGAAGATGAAGCCGAGGTAACTGGAGCCTTCGGGCAGGGGCACGAGCGTCTGTCCCGCGGCGGCGGTGATCACTACGTCCTCGATGCCCGGGACCAAGCGGGCGCGATCGATGCCGTCGACGCCCTGGTAGACGCCGGCGGCGGGGATCGGGATCATCATGACGCCGGAAGCGCCGGCGTCGAGGTGGGCCATGCGGACGTTTCCGCCGAGCGCGTGGACGAGCAGCATTTCTTCGAGCGGGATGCCGTCGGCCAACCGCACGGCGCGCGCGCACAGGCCGCCGATGGGGCGGGCGTGCACTTCGAGAATCCAGGCTCCGGAATCGTTGTAGCGGAGTTCGGCGTGCACCGGGCCATGACTGAGCCCAATGGCGCGCACCGCCTGGGCGGCGGTTTCCACGAGCGCGGCCTGCACGGCGGCGGGCTCGCGGGAGGGCGTCACATAGATGGTTTCCTCGAAGTAGGGGCCTTCCAGCGGATCGGGCTTATCGAAGATGGCGATGACCTGGAGCTCGCCGCGGGTGACCACGCCTTCGACGGCGAACTCGCGGCCGGGGATGTAGGCCTCGACCTGCACTTCGGTCTGGCCCATGCGGACGATGCGGCGGAAGGCGGCGGTGAACTCGGCGGCGTTGTTGGCGCGGATCACGCCGCGGCTGGCGGCCTGGCCGAGCGGTTTGAGCACGCAGGGGTACATGGCGCGGGCGGCGACCTCTTCCGGAGCCTCATCCACGCCGGCGATGAAGAACTCCGGGACCTGCATGCCGGCGGCCTGATAGAGGCTGCGGGAGACGTGTTTATCGTGGCAGGCGAGGGCGGCGGCGTGCGAGTGGAAGGGGACGCCGAACATCCCGGCGGCGGCGGCGGCGAGCACCGCGGGGCGGTCGCCCACGGCGGTAACGCCATCCACGTGGAGGCGGCACTCGCGGAGCACGGCGAGGGAATCGGCGACGCGGTCGAATTTGACGGGGATGGCGTCGTCGCCCCAGGGATCGTCGAGGATGTGGCAGCGGTCGGTGGCGAGGGTGACCTTGGCGCCGATGCGGCGGGCGGCATCGGCAAAGACGCGAATCTGGTACCCGGTGGTGGCGGCGAAGAGCAGCAGGTGTTTGGTCATGCTCGCTACACGCTATCGTAGAACCATGAAGGCTTTGGTGAAAAGCAGGCGCGAGCCCGGTCTCTGGCTGGAGGAACTTCCGGTCCCGGAGATCGGCATCAACGATGTACTGATCCGGGTGATGAAGACGGGGATCTGCGGCACCGACGTCCACATTTACAACTGGGACGAATGGGCGCAGCAGACGATCCCGGTGCCGATGGCGGTGGGCCACGAATTTGTGGGGCGCATCGAGAAGGTGGGCGCCAACGTGGCGGACTTTTTCCCCGGGGACATCGTGAGCGGGGAAGGGCACGTGGTGTGCGGGCGCTGCCGCAACTGTTTCGCCGGGCGGCGGCACCTGTGCGCGCATACCCAGGGAGTGGGGGTAAACCGTCCGGGCGCGTTTGCCGAGTACATCGCGCTGCCCATGACCAACATCTGGCGGCATCACGAGGGGATCGACCTGGACGTGGCGAGCATCTTCGATCCATTCGGCAACGCGGTGCACACGGCGCTTTCGTTCCCGGTGCTGGGGGAGGACGTGCTGGTGACGGGGGCGGGACCGATCGGGATCATGGCGGCGGCGGTGGCGCGGCACGCCGGGGCGCGGTATACGGTCATCACCGACCTCAATCCCTACCGGCTGGAACTGGCGCGGAAGCTGGGGGTGACGCTGGCGGTCAACGTCAAGGAAAAGGCGCTGCCCGAGGTGCAGAAGGAACTCGGGATGACCGAGGGATTCGACGTAGGGCTGGAGATGTCGGGCAACGCGGCGGCGTTCCGCGACATGCTGGCCAACATGAGCCATGGGGCGCGGATCGCGATGCTGGGCATCCCGGGCGGGGAGATGGCGATCGACTGGAAGACCGTGATCTTCAACATGCTGACGATCAAGGGGATCTACGGGCGGGAAATGTACGAGACCTGGTACAAGATGTCGGTAATGCTGCAATCGGGTCTGGACATTTCGCCGGTGATCACGCACCGCTACCACTACACGGAGTTCGAGCAGGGGTTCGGGGCGATGCGGAGCGGCAATTCGGGCAAGGTGGTGCTGAGCTGGGAGTAGGGCGGCTCACATGGCGAGCTTGCCCTGGTAGACGAGGTCCCGGACGGGGAAGGCGGCGTCGCGCTCGGGGAAGGGGATGCCGGGGAGGTAGAGGCGGAACAACACTTCCTTGTCGGTGGGTTTGGCGGCGCGGGGGAAAACGAGGCGCAGCACGCGGTCCGAGGGCGTGGGCGGGAAATAGCCCAGGATGCGGTACTCCTTGTGCCCGATGACCATGGCGGTCTGCTGCTCCATCTGTTTGTCCTCGCCGGGTTTGCCGAAGGTGTTCATGGGCGGATAGGCGATACCGAGGACGAAGGCCTCGGCGCGGTGGTCGCGAAGGTAGTCGGTGTAATCGGGGTCCGGTTCGGGGAGGGGATGGGGGTTTTTCTTCATGCGCAGGCGCAGTTCCTCCTCGGACTGCTCGATGGGGGCGGCGGTGGCGAAGAAGACAGTGACGGGCGCGATGTCTCCGGCGGACTGCGCCCAGGGACTACTGGTGCGGAGTTGCTGGATTTCGTCGAAGGTCCACTTTTCCGGAGGGCGCTGTTCCCAGAACGGCGGGGCCATGAGGAAGAACAGGGCCAGGATTGGTGTGGATAATGACATTAATGTTCCCAGCATACCGCCGCGGCGGGGCCGCCGATCTTCGCGCGGTGGAGGAGATTCAGAGCCGGTGTCCGCAGGCGGCGCATTGGGATCCAGGGGATTACCTGAGGCACGACCTATGGATCGCCGAGGCGGGTGGGGTGGTGGCGGGGTTTCTGGTGGTGCGGCATGTGGCTGGGGACGAGTGCGAGGTACTGAACCTGGCGGTGACGCCGGAGTTCCGGCGGAAGCACGTCGCGGCGGGGCTGTTCCGGGCGGCGGTAGGGCAGTTCCGAGGGACCGTATTTCTGGAAGTCCGGGAGTCGAACCGGGAGGCACAGAGGTTCTACAAGTACCTGGGATTTCATGAAGTTAGCATAAGGCGGGACTATTACGCGGAACCACCGGAATCGGCTATTGTCATGAAGTTTCATTCATGTTAAGGTGGCAGCTAGACGGGGAACCCGTCGTGTTCATTTCAACAGAGATTACCCACCGAGCCTTCCATACAGCGACTCGGCGCGGCAACCTCACTGGGAGGAATTGCCCCATATGGAACGGATGGCACAGGAAGAGTTGAAAGCGCATCTGATGGCAACGAACGAGGAGT
>JBBIQR010000309.1:0-5977 GCA_037442245.1 Candidatus Solibacter sp.
AGCTCACGGCCGAGTACACGGGCGAGTTAAAAGCGATCACGGTGACGGCCGATCACCGGCTGACTCTGCGGGTGCTGCTGAATGGCAAAGAGGCGCTGGTCTCGCGGGCGGCGCTCGAAGTCAACCGGCACCAGCTCACCTGCAACGGGCAGGGAAGCGTGCGCGGACGCATGCTCACACCCGCCGCCGCTGCCGCGACGGTGACGATCGACCCCGGCGCGACGTTCCAGCAGATGCTGGGGTGGGGCGGCACGACGACCCCGCCGGCGTATGCCGAACTCAGCGAGGAGGGCGTGCGCGAATGGTGGCGGATCATGGCCGAGTACAACCTTCTGCTGCACCGCGAATACCCGATCGGCGCGCTGCTCAACCAGGAGATGACGAATTGGGACAACCCGGCGGACGCCTCGCCGCACTATTACGGCGACAACTTCCCGAACTGCGAGACTACGAATTTCGACTACATCAAGAATGTGCGGCGTCTGGGGGGGCAGGTGATTTTCGAATTCTGGGAACTGCCTCCGTGGGCGCGGGTGCGCGACGCGGCGGGCAAGCTCACGGAAGCGCCGGAAATCGAGCCGTACGTGCGGGCGATGGTGGCGTATTGCAAGACCTGCCTGGCGAAGACGGGACGCGCGCCGGAAATCGTCGGCGTGCAGAACGAGGTCACGCAATCGGCGGAAAACTGGCAGAAGATGACGCTGGCGCTGCGCCGGGGACTGGATGCGGCGGGGTTCCAGTCGGTCCGGATCCACATGCACAACTCGCCGTTCTCGACGGGCGGCACGGCGGCGGGCAAGGCGTTCCGGCAGGACGCGGCGGTGTGGAAGGACATCGACTACGGCGCTTCCAATCTTTACGACTACCAGGATTTCTTCCACGATCCGGACGGGTACGACGCGCGCCTCGCGCAACTTCGAGAGGCCACCGCGGGAAAGCCGTTCTTCGCCGTGGAGCTGTGCGTGAACAACAGTGCGTTCCAATCGCGCGCGTACCGCATCGCGCTGGCGATGGGCCAGCTTTACCATAAGGTGCTGACGCAGCTCGACGCCTGCGGGGTGATGTACTGCTGGACGCTGCTGAACGTGGCGCAGCCGTCGTACGGATGGACGCGCACGCTGCTGGTGCCGGATGCGGAGCACGGGCTGCGGCCGGTGGCCAGTTCGCACCAGTTGCGGGTATTCGGGGCGTATTCGCGGCGCATCCGGGCCGGCATGAAGCGCGTGCAGGCGGCGAGCTCGAATCCGAACCTGCTCGCGACCGCGTTCCACGGGGCGGCGGGCGAGAGCACGCTGGTTTTGCTGAACCGCTCGACGGCGGCGCAGGAGGTTACGGTGCGCTGGCCCGGCGCGCGCTTCCGTCACCTGGAGACGGCCGACGCGCAGCACGAAAACACGGTAGGCGCGGCGCCACAGGCGGCCGGCGCAACGATAACGGTGGCTCCGGGCGCGATTGTCACGTTGAGCAATGTGAGCCTTGGGCAGGCGCCCGAGGATCTGGTCCGCGGCTGAGGGTTACACGAGGGACGCGGCGGTGAGGGCAAGGGCGGCGCCGATGGCCGCGCCGGCCAGCACGTCGCTGAGGAAGTGCATGCCCAGCACGATGCGGGATGCCGCCACGCTGATGGCGCAGAAGACGAGCGCGGCGGTCAATTCGGGATAGAACTGGATCATGGAGATGGTCACGGCGAACGCCGTGATGGTGTGGCCCGAAGGAAACGAGAATTGATCCGGCGGGAGCAGGGTGGCCCAGCAGTGGGGCTGGAAGCAGTGGGGACGGCGCCGGTTGGCCGCCTTCTTGAGGTTCACGAAGAGCACGATGCCGGCGGCGGCGGCGAGCGCCGCGGCGCCCACGGCCTGGAAGCGCGGACCGCCGCCGAAGAGCAGGACCACGATGGCGAGCAGGTACCAGAGCCAGCCGTCTCCGGCGCGCGTGGCGCCGAGCGCCCACCAACGCACCCAGCGGGGCGGATACCAGCGGTTCACGCGCTGCATGAGGCTGTGATCGCGATGAGTAATGAACTCGACCAGGGTTCCGGGAAGGGTCATGCGAGGACCTCCGCGATGCGCGCGGCGGCGCGCGGGTTGGCCTGGGCGCGCAGATAGCGCGAGACCCAGTAGCGGGCGAAGACACTCTCCGCGGCATAGTTGACGAGCGTGACCGCGGGCACCAGCCATCCGAGCATGGCTACCGGGAGGGTGCGCGGGTCCTCGCGCACCATCTCGCGGCCGATGGCGAGGACATCGCGCGTCAGCTTGTACCAGCTTCCGGTTTCGCCGCGCACGCGGCCCAATCCGGCGCGCAACCCGTCCAGGTATTCCTGCCGCGAGCGGGCGCCGGGCACAACGGTCCAGGCGCAGCCCACGCTGGCCATGGCGTGGGCGTCGCTGCCGCCTACCTCGGCGCGGGCGGCGCGGTCGGCGAGCAGGGCGGCGGCGCGGTTGGTGCGGGCGGGCATGTGGCCGTTGCCGGTTTCGATGGCCGGGAAGGCGTTCTCAAACAGGGCGAAGTCCTCGACCGCCCGCCGTCCGGTGAGCGCGCTGAAGACGTGATTCGCGCTGAAGAAAATGTTGTGATCGAACAGCCAGGCGAAGAGGGATTCGAAATCGTCGCGGCGCCGCTGGAGTTCGATGTGGTCGCGCTCGGTGATGTCGTAGACGCCGATGTGCAATTCGGTGCCGCTCGGCAGTTTGCAGGTGACTTCCTCGCTCAGGAAGAAATCGGGGTGCCGGCGGAGGGGTTCGACGGCGCCGATGGAATCGTGGTCGGTGACGGTGACCAGGTCCATGCCGGAGCGTTTGAGTTTTTCGTAGACGGCGCCGGGCTGGTTGTAACTTTCCCAGCAGACGCGGCGCAACAGCGGGATGGTGCACATTCCGGAGTGGCGGGTATGAACGTGCAAATCGCACCGCATGACTATTTGTAGCCCGGGTTCCAATACAGACTCGTGACATCCCGGAAAAACAATCGTTAAGTGGTTTGTTTTTGTAACCGTTACAGTGCCGGATGGCGCGTGGCGTGCGAAAATCGGTGACGGTGAAGACACTCGACTTCCTGTACTTCGATGCCGGTGGAGGGCATCGGGCCGCGGCCAACGCGCTGAAGCAGGTGATCGAGCAGCAGCAGCGGCCGTTGACGGTGCGGCTGGTGAACCTGCAGGAAGTGCTGGATGAGATCGACGTTTTCCGCAAACTGACGGGCATCCGCCTGCAGGATCTGTACAACCTGATGCTCAAGAAGGGCTGGACGCTGGGGTCGCCGCAACTGACGGTGGGGATGCACCTGGTGATCCGGCTCTTCCACCCGCAACAGGTGCGGGTACTCGAAGGGTTCTGGCGGCAGAGCCGGCCGGACATGGTGGTTTCGCTGGTCCCCAACCTCAACCGGGCGATCTTCGACAGCCTGCGCCGCGCGCTTCCGGCAGTGCCGCTGGTCACGATCCTGACGGATATTGCGGATTACCCGCCGCACTTCTGGATCGAGGGGCAGGACCAGCACTTCATCTGCGGCTCGGGCAAAGCGGAGGAGCAGGCGCGGGCGATCGCGCCGTCGCCAGGGAAAATCCACCGTGTTTCGGGGATGATCCTGAACCCGCGGTTTTACGAAATCGAACCGCTATCCGATGCGGCCCGGGCCGGCGAGCGCGCGCGGCTGGGGCTCGACCCGGCGCAGGCGACGGGACTGGTGATGTTCGGGGGCGAGGGGTCCAACGCGATGTACGACATCGTGCGGCGCCTCGACCGGCGGCAGCTCATCGTGGTGTGCGGAAAGAACGAGAAGCTGCGCGCGCGGCTCGCCGCCCTGCCGCATCACGCGCCGGTGTTCCTGGAGGGCTTCACGCGGGAGGTGCCGCGGTACATGCAGCTTGCCGACTACTTTATCGGCAAACCGGGTCCGGGCAGCGTGAGTGAAGCGATCGCGATGCGGCTGCCGGTGATTGTGGAGCGCAACGCCTGGACTTTGCCGCAGGAGCGGTACAACGCCGATTGGCTGCTCGAGAACCAGAGCGGGATCGTGCTGCGCAACTTCCGGGGGATCGCCGCCGCCGTGGAGGAGTTGCTCGCGCCGGAGACGTTGCGGCGATTCCGCGAGGCGGCGGCGCAGAGCCGGAACCGCGCGGTCTTCGAGATCCCCGGCATTCTCGAACGCATCGCGTTTGCAGTATAATTTGCGGCACTATGCGTCGCGCTACGATGTTCCTGCTGGCTCTGCCCCTGTTGGTGGCGGCAGCCGATGTCAAACCCGGCTCCCCGGTTTCGCGATGGTCCATCAAGACCAGCGTGCCGGAGGGAACGGACCTCTCCAAACCCGGCGCGGCGGTGGCGCTCGACGACATGCTCGCGCTACCGCCCGCCGCGGAAAACCGCACTCCGCAGTACCAGGATAAACGCTACGCGAAGACCGCCGGCGCCAAAGCGGGTGAAGGCGAGATCGTGAGCACGACCGGATGGATCCGGCTGGTCGCGGGCGAACCGGACGGCGACTTCCACATCCAGATCTCCACTACCCTCGATACCTTCGACAACTGCCTGGTCGTCGAGGTGCCCAAGGACGATGCGGCGTTCGTCGCCAATTCGCCCGAGGTGCTGGCCGCGGCGAAGACGGTGCGGGAGTTTGTCGTGAGCAAGCTTCTGAATGGGCAGGATCCGACGGGAAAGGTGATGGTGATCGGGAAGGCGTACGTGACGGTCACGGGCCAGTTATTTTTCGATAGCGAACATCAGGCGGCGATGGGCAAGGGCGTGTACCGCGGCAAGAGCATCCAAGGCAAGCAACTGCCTTCGAAGACGTCGTGGGAGATTCATCCGATCACCTCGATGCAGTTCGCGGTGCGGCCGCAATGAGGCGGGCGGCGATCGGGGCGCTCTGTACTAAGCTGAACAAGTGATCGCTTTCTGGTTGTGGGTGAAGGGATTGATGGCCGGGCTGGCGATTGCCGCGCCGGTGGGGCCGGTGAACGTGCTCTGTGCCTCCCGCACGCTCTCGAAGGGGCGGGTTTGCGGTCTGGTGAGCGGCTTGGGAGCGGCCACCGCCGACGCCCTCTACGGCGCGATCGCCGGATTCAGCATCAGCCTGGTGATCGATTTCCTGCGGCGGGAGGAATCGCCGATCCGCATTGCCGGGGGCGTGCTGCTGGTTGCGATCGGGGTGGTGTACCTGCGCAAGCCGGCGCGGCCGTTTGAGGCGGGATGCGGGGAGAACACGGGTCACTCCGACTACACGTCGACGCTGCTGCTCACGCTGACGAATCCAACGACGGTGCTGTCTTTCCTGGCGGTGCTGGCGGCGCTTGGCATGGGGGATCATCGCGCGTGGTGGCTCAGTTTCGTGTTGGTGGGCGGGATTTTCTGCGGGTCGATGCTGTGGTGGATCACGCTGGTGGTGATTGTGAATCACCTGCGGGAGCATTTTGATACGCGGGCGATCTCGAGAATGAACCGGGTCGCGGGGTTGGCTATCGGGGGATTTGGCTTGTTCAGCTTCGTGTACGGGTTGGCGGGGATGCGGTAGGGGTGGGGGGCGGGGCGGGGGTTTTGCGCGCTGGCGCGACGGGGGATTACGGATTGGTCCAAAGGCAGGCCGGGAGGCCTGCGGTACTGGTGTAGAATGCGATCCAGCCATGTTCACCGCGACGCGCGATTTGATTTTACCGAGCACGACGACGGGCAGTTTTCCCCGTCCCCGGTGGTACGACATCAGCATGTGGGGACGCCCGCTGGACACGTGCATGCTGGATGTGCGGTTCCGCGAGAAGTTCCAGGACGCGATGAGCGTGCTGATACAGGACCAGGAGCGCGCGGGGCTGGACATTCTGACGCACGGCGATCTTCACGTGGACGAGGATCTGGCGGGGCGCGCCTGGCACCACTATCCGATTCAGCGGTGGGCGGGATTCGAAGGCGACTACCTGCAGCCGGAGGAGACCACGGCGCCGTGGCTGCACTATCCGCCGGGCACGCTGCTGAACGAGATCTAC
>JBBIQR010000310.1:0-846 GCA_037442245.1 Candidatus Solibacter sp.
GGCGCAGGAGGGTCGTCAGCAGCAGCAGCGTGGGAAAGCTGGTGAAATCGAGCGGACGTTGCAGGAACAGGGCCACCATCAGCACCAGGACGGCGGCGGTGATTGAGACGGCGAGACCGAAATCGAGCAGCAACGTCGGCAGCGGCAGCACGAGCACCGTGAGCAGACCGACGACGCCGAGGGCGAGGCCGACATCGGTGCCCGGCGCGTAGCGGCGGAGCAGGGCCGACAGCGCGGCCAGCCCGCCCGTCCTTGGCGCGGCGGTCGTCTCGCTCATGGCGCCCCCACCCGGGAACCTGCCATCGGGTTGCCGCGGCTTCGCACTGTCAGGCGGCGATGCCGGCGGTCGGGCGCGGCACCGACAGGCCCTGCGCCGCGTAATCGCGCAGCTTGTTGCGCAGCGCGCGGATCGAGATGCCGAGGATGACGGCGGCGTGGGTGCGGTTGCCGAGCGTGTGGGCGAGCGTGTGCAGGATCAGTTCGCGCTCGACCTCCTCGACCCGCCGCCCGACCAGCCCCGCGACGTCGCCGGCGCCGGTTCCGGACCCGGACCCGGCCGCGGCTTCGCCCCCGCGTCCACGCTGCGCCGCAGAATCAGCGCCGGCCGTATCTCGCGGATGCCCAGCAGCGGCGGCACCGTGAACAACAGTGTGATCAGGCACGCCACCGCGATCCCTTGCACCGCCGGCCACGCGTCCCAGTACGCCGCCACGTCCACCTGAAAATACTTCGCGATGAAGCCCGGAAACGCCGCCGTCACCCCAGCCCCGAAAAGCACCCCGAGCAATCCCCCGCCCAGCCCCAGCATCAGCGCGGACTTGGCTTCCACGCCGGGCTGTTGCGCGG
>JBBIQR010000310.1:856-5919 GCA_037442245.1 Candidatus Solibacter sp.
ATCACCCCGATCAGCCCGCCGCCCAGCCCGAGCATCAGGGTCTGCGCCACGTAGATGCGCATCACCTGTGCCGAACGCGCTCCCATGCACTTCATCACCGCGATCGAATCCAGCTTCTGTTGCAGGTGGCCGTGCATCGCGCTCGCCACCCCCATCGCCCCGATCACCAGCGCGATCAGCGCGATCAGGCTCAGAAACGTGGTCGCCCGGTCGAGCCCGCGGGTGATGATCGGGTGCGTCTCCCGATAGTCCGCGATCGTCGCCTCGGGAAACGCCTGTTTGAGCACCGCCCGCACCGCGTCCACCGTGGGCCCGCCCGCCGCCGGCAGCGAAAACAGGTAGCGCTCCGCCGCCCGGCTCCCCGCCTGGATCAGCCCGGTGCGCTCCAGTCCGGCGCGCGTGATCATCACCCGCGGACCCACGTTCAGGCTCCCGGTCATGCGGTCCGGCTCCGCCGTCACCACCGCCGCGATGCGGAAGTCCTTCCCGCCGATCCGCAGCATCTCCCCCGTGCGCACGTTCAGCCGCATCAGCAGGTCGTCGCTGACCACCACGCTACCCGCGTCGAGCGCCTCCCCGAGCGCACGCGCCGGCTCCAGCTTGACCGTACCGTAAAAAGGATACAGCGCGGGGTCCACCGCCTTCACCGAAATCAGCAGCGGGTCCGGAGCGTTCCCCGACGCCGCCATCGTGACCGTCTCCGTGATCCACGTCCGCCGCACCCCGCGCGCCGCGAGCCCGTCCAGCGCCGCCTGCTGCTCCGGCGTGGGCAGCGCGAACACCCGCAGCGTCATGTCCCCCGCCATCAGGGTGCGCGCCTCCCGGAGCAGCATGCGGCGGAACGTCCGGCTGAATCCCCGCACCCCGGTGAGCGATCCCACCCCCACCGCCACCGCCAGCACCACGAACAGGAACTTCGCCCGCGAAGCCCGCAGCTCCCGCCACGCAATGCGAATCGCCGCGCTCCAGGCTAGCTGCGTCACGCTTCCACCAGACCGTCGCGCAGCACGATGCGGCGGTCCGCGCTCTCCGCCACCGCCTGCTCGTGCGTCACCAGCACCATCGTCGTACCCTGCTCGCGATTCATCGCCAGCAGCAGGTCCAGCACCGCGCGCCCCGTGGCCGTGTCCAGGTTGCCGGTCGGCTCATCCGCCAGCAGAATCGGCGGATGCAGAGCGAAGGCGCGCGCCAGCGCCACCCGCTGCTGCTCGCCGCCGGAAAGCTGCACCGGATAGTGATCGAACCGTCCGCTCAACCCGACCCGCTCCAGCAACTCGCGCGCCCGCTCGCGCCCCCCGTCTTCCCGCCCCGCCAGTTCCATCGGCAGCAGGACGTTTTCCTCCGCCGTCAGCGTCGGGATCAAATGATACGACTGAAACACGAACCCGATCTTGCGCCCGCGCACCAGCGCCATCGCGTCTTCGCTCAGCCGCGTGATGTCCTCGCCGTCCAGCACCACCTGTCCGCTGGTCGGTGTGTCCAGGCCCGCCAGCAGGCCCAGCAGTGTGCTCTTGCCGCTGCCCGAAGGCCCCATGATCGCCGCGAACTGCCCGCGCGGAATCTCCAGATCGATGCCTTTGAGAATATCCACCCGATGCGTGCCGGTATCGATGGATTTGGTGAGCGCGCGAACCTGGATCAAACCTTTATTATGACATTCAGATGCGTTCCCTCTGGCTTTTGGCACTCCTCCCGCTTGCCGGATGCGGCTCCGGCTCCCCTCCCCAGCCCGCGCGGCCCGCGCCCGCCGCCACTGCCCCCGCCACGCCCTCCAAAGCCCCCGACGCCCGCCCCGCCATCGTCGTCTTCGGCGACAGCATCAGCGCCGGCTTCGGACTCGACACCGGACAGAGCTTCCCCGACCTCCTCCAGGAAGACCTCGACCGCCGCCGCATCCCCTGCCGCGTCGTCAACATGGGGGTCAGTGGCGATACCACGCAGGATGGCCTCGCGCGCATCTCCCTCGCCCTCGCCGAAAAGCCCGCCATCGCCCTGATCGAACTTGGCGGCAACGACGGGCTGCGCGGCATCCCCATCGCCGTCACTCGCAGCAATCTCGCCTCCCTGATCGAGGATTTCCAGCACGCCGGCGCGCGCGTCGTCCTCGCCGGCATGACCCTGCCCCCCAACTACGGGCCCGACTACATCGCGAAGTTCTCCGCCCTCTACCGCGATCTCGCCGCCCGCTACAAGCTCACCCTCATCCCCTTCCTGCTCGAAGGCGTCGGCGGCGACCCGCGCTACATGCAGCACGACGGCCTGCACCCCAACGCCGCCGGCGCGCGCCAAGTCGAAGCCCTCGTCATGACAACGATCGAGCCCCTGCTCCGCCCCTACTCCGCGAAGCGGTAGCCGATCCACGGCTCCGTCAGCACGTAGCGCGGCGAGGAAGGCTCCGGCTCGATCTTCTTGCGCAGCGTCGTGATGAACACCCGCAGGTAATCGGTCTGGTCCCCGTAGTCCGGCCCCCACACGGCCTGCAACAGCTCGCGGTGCGGCACCGGGTGCCCGCGATGCGCGATCAGGTACCGCAGCAGCTCGAATTCCTTCGGGGTCAGCCGCACCGCCCGCCCCCCGGCGTGTACCGCGCGCCGGTCGAAGTCCACTTCCAGGTAATCGCTCTGGAACGTCTGCGGACCCGATCCCGGCGCCGATGGCGAACGCCGCAGCGCCGCCCGGATCCGCGCCAGCAGTTCCTTCATCCCGAACGGTTTCGTCACGTAATCGTCGGCGCCCGCATCCAGCGCCTGCACCTTCTCGTCCTCCGTATTCCGCACCGTCAGTACGATGATCGGAGTCTCGCTGCCCGACCGCAGTTGCCGGCACGTCTCCAGCCCGCCGATTCCCGGCATGTTCAGATCCAGCAGCACCAGGTCCGGCAATTCTTTGCGGAAGCGCTCCAGCGCCTCTTCGCCGCTGCGCGCCTCCAGAATCTCGTAGCCCTGCCCGCCCAGCGTCATCCGCATCACCCGCCGGATCTGCGGCTCGTCGTCCACCACCAGAATGCGCCCCTGGCTCATCGCCGCACCCCCGCCGGCGCGGCCGGCATCGTGAAGTAGAACTCGCTGCCTTCCCCCGGGTCGCTCCGTACCTCGAGCGTTCCCCCGTGCGCCGCCACGATGTCTCTCGCGATGGCCAGCCCCATCCCCGTCCCCGGCGCCGCCGTCGCGCTCCGCGGGCTGCGGTAGAACCGCTCGAAGATGCGCTGCTGCTCCGCCGCCGGTATCCCCGGCCCCCGGTCCCTGACTGCGATCACCACGTTCTCCTCCTCGCGCCACGCGCGCACGTCAATCGCCGAATCCGGCGCCGCGTACTTCAGCGAATTCCCCAGCAGGTGCCGGATCACGCTCTGGATCAGTTGCCGGTCCGCCAGCACCTCCGGCAGTCCGGCCGCCACCTCGATCCGCACCACCCGATCCTGCAGCGCGCGCCCCGCCGCCCGCACCGCGCCCGATACCAGCTCCGCGATCTGCCGCGGCTGCCGGTCGAGTTGTACCTGCCCGGCTTCGACCCGCGCCATCTGGATCGCCTCGTTCACCAGCGAATCCAGCCGGTCCGTCTCTTCCTCCACGATGCTCAGCAGTTCGCCCTGCTCGGATGCCGGCGTCTCCAGCATCCCGCTCACCGCCGCCTTGATCGAGGTCAGCGGCGTCTTGAATTCGTGAGCCAGCGCGTCCAGCAGCGTGCTCTTCAACTCCTGGTTCTGCCGCGCCGCCTCCGCGCGCAGCGCGATCCCCTGCGCCCGCCCCCGCTCCAGCGTGATCGCCGCCAGGTTCGCTACCGCGTGCAGCGCCGTGTCGGAGATGTTGCCGCGCCCTACCGCCAGGCTCCCGATCGGCGAACCGCCCAGCATCAGCGGCACGATCGTCACTCCCGCCGCCGCGTCCTCGCTCGCCGTCCCCTGCAGCGCCGCGTCGCGCAGAGCGCCGTCGCTCACCGGCAGTTCCTCGGGACCCGCGCTCAGCAGCCGGTCCGAAGTGCGGTCGTACACCGCCACCGCCGGCAAATCGAAAATCTGCGCGATCTGTAGCGCCGCCTGTCCCGGCGCCCCCGCCTTCGCATCCAGCAGCAGCAGGTTCCGGCTCAGGTCGTAGAGCTTCTCCATCTCGCGCTGCCGCCGCGTCGCCTCCTCCGCCCGCCGCCGCGAGCTCGTCGAAAGCTGGCTCGCGATGATCGCGGTGAACAGGAACGCCGCCAGCGCCACCCAGTTCTCCGGGTCCGCGATCGTCAGCGTGCCCACCGGCGGCAGGAAGAAGTAGTTGAAGCACAGCATCCCCAGCAGGCTGGCCACGATCGCTTCCGGCAGCCCCCACCACGTCGCCGCCGCCAGCACCGCCAGCACGTAGGAGAGCGCCACCGTGGCCGCGTTGACCACCAGTAACTGGCGCTCCACCACCGTCACCAGCGCGATGCCCGCCGCCGCTCCCGCCGTCTGTAGCGCCTTCCTCCACATTCCTTTCCAGAGTACCGCCGCCAGCGCCGTCGGCGAGAGCCTTTCACTGTTACCCTGGGTCAGAGTATGAAGCGCTTCCTGTTGGTTCTCCTGATCGCGGCATGCGGTTGCGGACCGGCTTCCCAAGCCGGAGTTCCCGAGTACGGTTACCAGGTGGTCCACGCCTACCCCCACGACCGCACCGCCTTCACCGAGGGCCTCTTCTACGACAACGGCTATCTCTACGAAGCCACCGGACTCGACATGGGACGCTCCCGCCTCCGCAAGGTGAAGATCGAAACCGGTGAGGCCGTGCAGGAGCGCCGGCTCGCCGATCCCTACTTCGGAGAAGGCATCATCCGCTGGGGCGCTAAGCTCTATCAACTCACCTACCAGAACCAAATCGGCTTCATCTACGACTTCGACACCTTCGAGCCGAAGGGCGAGTTCCCCTCCCCGGGACAGGGCTGGTCCTTCACCACCGACGGCAAGCAGCTGATGTTCGTGTCGAACCGCGACGGCGCCTCCACCTTCCCGTACCTCCTCGGCGTGAGCGTCGTCGGGAGCGCCGGGGCGGAGGTCGAGCCCAACGACGCGCGCGCGCAGGCGAACGCTCTCACCGGCAAAGAGG
>JBBIQR010000311.1:0-5914 GCA_037442245.1 Candidatus Solibacter sp.
CCGTGGAGGAACCAGTGGCCGTCCTCATCCACGCTGGCCCAATCCCCGTGGTACCACATACCGGGGAAGCGGCTCCAGTAGGTTTCGATGTAGCGCGCGGGATCGCCCCAGATGCCGCGGGTCATGGAGGGCGCGGGTCTGGTGCAGACGAGGTAGCCGGTGCGGCCGCGTACCGGCGCGCCGGTTTCATCGACCACCTCGGTGGCCATGCCGGGAGCGGGCGCGCCGAGCGAGCAGGGTTTGAGCGGCTGAATCGGCAGCGGGAGGAGGAAACAGCCGGCGATCTCGGTGCCGCCGGAAATGTTGATGATGGGGCAGCGGCGGCGGCCCACGCGGTCGAAGAACCACAGCCACGAGGCTTCGTCCCACGGCTCGCCGGTGGAGCCGAGGAGGCGGAGCGAATCCATCGGGGGCAGTTCGGCGGCGGTGCGGCTGAGCGCGCGGATGGCGGTGGGGGAGACGCCGAAGGTGGTGATGCGGTGGCGCTCGATCATGTCCCAAAGGCGGGAGGGAGTGGGGTAATCGGGGGCGCCGTCGTAGAGGAAGATGGTGCCTCCGAACAGGTGGTTGCCGAGGATGGTCCAGGGGCCCATCATCCAGCCGATGTCGCTGAGCCAGAAGAAGCGGCTGGGATCGTGGTGGTCGAAGGCGAGCCAGATCTCCTTGCCCATTTGCGCAAGGCATCCGGCGTGGGTGTGGATGGCGCCCTTGGGGCGTCCGGTGGTGCCGCTGGTGTAGAGCAGGAAGGCGGGGTGTTCGGAGGGGAGAGGAAGCGTGAGGGCGGCGGCGGAAGGCGGGACGGCGCCGGGTTCGACCAGGATGGTGCGTCCGTCGAAGGGCGGGATTTTATCCGCGAGGGGCAGCCGTTTTCCGCGGCGCTCGATGTGAGCGGCGGTGAACAGGACCTTCGCGCCGCAATCGCGCAGGCGCGAGGCGATGGCGCCCGGTCCGAAACCGGCGAAGACCGGCACCACGATGAGCCCGGCTTTGAAGCACCCGTACAGGATGGGGAGGATTTCGGGGAGCATCGGCATGCAGAGGGCAACGCGGTCGCCGGGGACAAGACCCATGCCGCGGAGTTCGGCGGCGCGGTGGTCCGCCTGCACGCGCAGTTCGCGGAAGGTGAGGGAGCCGCTTGCGCCGTTCTCCGTTTCCCAGATGCAGGCGATGCGCTCGGACTGTGCCCAGCGGTCGAGGCAGTTGTGCGCGATATTGAGGACGCCGCCGGTGAACCAGGTGGTCCACTCGGGTCCGCGGGAGGCATCGAGTACCTGGGCATAGGGCGCGAACCACTCGATGCCGAGTTCCTTCACCATCTCATCCCAGAAGCGTTCGGGCTCGTCGCGCGAGAAGCGGAGGAACGCTTCGCGATCGTCGAATCCGAGCCGTTGCATGAAGCGCCAGACGTTGGTGCCGCGAACGAATTCCGGGGACGGTTCCCAGATCATCGGCGCCTCAATCGAACAGGTGCGGAACGAAGGGGCTGGTGTTGGTGATGATGGGGGTATCGGATTCGCGGATGCCGATACCGGCGGCGGCGTTGCCCTCCTCGTGGCCGATGACCCAGCTTCCAATCACGGGATAGCGTCCGTCCATGGGCTTGACCGGCGCCATGTGCTGGTAGATGAATCCTTCGGCGCCGTAATCGCCGGGCGTTTCGAGGTCCTGGCCGGGCTGATGCATGGTGATGTTGGCGCCTTCGCGTCCGAGCAAGGGCTTCTTGACCCAGGACATCATCAGCCCCGGCCCGTCGAAACTGGCTTCGAGCAGCAGCGGATGGCGCGGGAAGAGTTGCCAGAGGACCGGGAGAAGGCCCTTGTTGGAGAGCAGCATTTTCCAGGCGGGTTCGATCCAGACGGTCGGCGCCATGGAGAGGTACTTGCCGAATTCCTCCCGCACCATCCATTCCCAGGGGTAGAGTTTGAAGACCGCGCCCAGGGCGTCGGCGCCGGGACCGACGAAGTTGGCGCCGTCCCAGCCGATTTCGTCGATGGGGAAGATGTTGGCGGTGAGTCCGGCCTGCTGCGCGGTGTCCTGGAGGTAGGTGACGGTCATGCCGTCCTCCGCGTCGTCCATGGAGCAGAGGTCGATGCGCCGGTTGGGGAGGTAATCGGCGAGTTCCTTCCAGAGCGCGACGAGGCGTTCGTGGATGGAGTTGAACTGATCGCGTTTGGGGAAGCGGTCCTGCAGCCAGTACCACTGGATGACCGCGGCTTCGAGCAGGGAGGTGGGGGTATCGGCGTTGTACTCGAGGAGCTTGGGCGGGTTGACGCCGTCGTAGGCGAGATCGAAGCGGCCGTAGAGGGATGGCGGTTCGGCTTCCCAGGAACTTTCGATGAGCGGCACGGCGGCGGCGGGGATGCCCATGCGGGAGTAGAGCTGGTTGTCGATGATGTGCTGGGCTGCCTTGAGGGTCATGGCTTCCAGCTCGTTGGTGGCGGCTTCGAGAGCGTCCACTTCCTTGGCGGTGAATTCGTAGAAGGCCGCTTCGTTCCAATAGGGCTGCGCGCCGGCGGCCCAGGTGAGTCCGTATTCTTCGACTTTCCGCTGCCAGTCGGGACGCGGATCGGTGGTGAGTCTGCGCATGGTTTATGACCCCGAGGAGTGGGCGGCGCCGGTGGATCCGAAGCCGCCGCGGGTTACGCCGGAAGGCGAGGAGGAGGACGGCCGGGCATAAGTGCCCGGAGTCGACGAATAGACGCGGCCGCCGCTGCCGGCATAGCTGCGATAGCGGTCGTAGTAATAAGGGTAAGGATAGCTGTAAGTCATCGGCATCCACGTGCCGCGCCAGTAATAGCCGCCGCTGCGGATGGCCTCCTGGCAGGCGAGGTCATCGTAGTAGGCGCGGTCGCAGGGGTCCTGCGCCGAGCGGCCGCAGGAGGCGAGCGCGGCGGCGGCAACAACGGTGAGCGTCACCTTGGCGGACTTCTTCATAAAGGCTCACTTCACGATCAGGGTCGATTCGGCGCCAAACCGCTTGTACTCCGAGTAAGCGATGCGCAGCCGCTGGCGCAGCGGCCCGTTCTTGAACTGTAATACATCGTCCGAGTAGGTGTAGACCGGGAACCAGTGTTTGCCGTCGACCGGTTTGCGGATGGTGGTGAAGCGCGGGAACAGGTTTTCCTGTTTGGTGGAGCGGATTTCGGGGACGGCCTTCCCCTGCATGCGCACGATGTTGTACTGCTGCTTATCCACCCAGACCAGACCGTCGAAGTAGCGCATGCCGGAGAGGATCTGGCGCGGGCGCACCTGGAGCACCCAGCAATCGACGTCATCGACGGTTTCGTCGCCGCGCGATTTGGTCTCGTAGTTCCAGAGCTGATCGAGGGTGAGGACGAGGGGCTGGATGTTGCGTACATCCTGGAAATCCTCCCCGGTGAGGATCAGGTGCTTGAGGGTGTTGGTGGGCTGGCCGAGCATGCGCTCGGTGCGTTCGTGTTCGGGAGAGAAGATGATGTCGCGGACCTCGCGGTAGACGCCGCGGGCGGCGCCGTGGTCGTCGAGTTCCTCGATGGTGACGCTCTGGCGGTAGGTGTACTGGTTGCGTTCCTTTTCGGTTTCGGTTTCGCGCTGGGCCACGAGGCGGGCGAGGTTGGAAGGCGGGTCCTGCGCGCGCAGGGGAGGAAGAAAAAGGGCGGATGCTAGAATGAGCGCGATGGTGAAAACGTCCGGCGGCTTCCGGGCGGCCCTGCTCGCCGGCTGGATGGCGCTGTGCGGTATCGGGCTGTGGTACGCGCGCTCGAAAGGCATTCCGGCCTGGGCGGCATTACCGGCGCTGGCCGCCTTCCTCGTGGAATACCCATTCTATCTGGTACCGGCTTTCCGCGAGGTGCGGGAGCAGTTTGGCGGCGGGCGGCTGGTGTGGTGGATGCTGGCGAGCGCGGCGGCGCCGTACCTGTTGGCGTCTCTGGGGGCGCTATGGTTCACGTGGGCGGGCGCGGTGAAGTTGTGCGCGCTGGCGCTGGCGATGGGGCTGTGGTTCCGCGTGCTGCCGCGGTCGGCGGCGACGGACGTGGGGTTTCTGGCGCTGGTAGGGGCCGCGAAGCTGGGGCACTTCATGGATCCGATCTACCGGACGCGGTATCCCGCGCTGCAGATCGGAGCGCTGGGGGATGCCGGGCTGTACCTGATGGCGGTGATGGCGCTGATGCTCGGCCGGCGGATTCCGGAGACGGGGTACGGGTTCTGGCCTTCGCCGCGCGAGTGGAAAATCGGCGCGCTGCACTTTCTGTACTACGCGCCGCTGGGATGCGGAATCGGGCTCGCGCTGAAGGCGGTGCGGTTCGCCCGGCCGGGGGATCCGTTCAAGCTGGCGCTGACGTTCCTGGGGGCGCTGTTCGTGCTCACGCTGATGGAGGAGTTCCTCTTCCGCGGCGTGCTGCAAGGCTGGATGGAAGCGTGGACCGGGAACCGGCAGGCGGCGCTGGTAGTCACGGCAGCGCTCTTTGGGGCGGTACACCTTTGGTTCCGGCAGTTCCCGAATTGGAAGTGGGTAATCATCGCCGGGGTGCTGGGCTGGTTCTGCGGGCGGGCACGGAATCAGGCGGGCAGCATCCGGGCGTCGATGGTGACCCACACGCTGGTGATCGTCGCGTGGCGGGCATTTTTTGCGGGCGTCTAGCCGCGGTCCGCGCGGCCCATTCGGGCCGCACGCCAATTGAAAGCCGGATCGCCTTCGTGCTACGCTAGGGCAAGATTTGGGCTTCTAGCTCAGTTGGTTAGAGCGCTTCCTTCACACGGAAGAGGTCACAGGTTCGAGTCCTGTGAAGCCCACCACTCACCCCGCGCCAAGTCCCAATCGAAAGCCTTCCCATGCAGATCTGTTGTGTCTAACCGGATGACGTCCGCAATCTCGAACGGGGCGTGCGCGAAGGCATCAGCGCGCCCGCAATCCTGCGCAGCATGGCCAGGGAGTGGCCTTCGTAATCGGCATCCTCAAGACGGCAGATGACCGATGCGGTAGTCCCAATGAGCTTGGCAAGCTGAGTTTGGGAAAGGGCTGCCGCCGTCCTTAGTTCGCGGATTTTGCGGGCGATTGCGTTCGTTCGCTCGCGCCTCTTCGAGATTTTTCAGTCAGGCTGGCTTGCCCTCGTAGAACCGGCGGTGAAGGATCTCCATCGCGTCGCTGGTCGCCTTCACCGTCTTGGCTCTCCTGCCTGGCATGGTCAAACCTCCTCGTAGGTGTGCTTCGCCGGATTTCGATGCTCTAATTTGGCCCACCTGGACAGCCCCGGATGGCACGATTCCGGGATGGACAGGAGGAGGAAAGTGGGCCAAATTAGAGCATCGAACTCAATCGGCACCGCGCATCAAGAGGGGTTCGTCAGACGCTTACGGATCGAAGTGGAACTCGCGCTCACCGCCGCGAGGGACGAGGCCAGCCAAGAAGCATCGTGCGCTTTCGGTAAGCGTGCGTAACCCCAGTCGGGTTTATAAAGCTGGCCTCGCGATACTTTGGGAAGCCAGTCGACGAGGCTGCACGTGGCGAGTCAGGGTTGCACAGTAATCAATGTACCCGCCTGGGTGGCAATGCCTCCGAGAATTGCCAGCAGCGTGTAATCCCCTGCCTGGAGGCCCGAAGGAATGTCGAAATTGAGCTGATAGAGCCCCGGCGAGACCAATCCCGCGAATCTCACGTTCGCGCTGATGCCTCCTACTTGAATCGTTGGCAAAGGGCTCAGGATGCCGGACTGAGTCTGCGATCCGGCGATCACCGCCGCCGATGTTGGCCCGAAGCCATTCGCGTAGGCGACGATCGTTTCGCCGGGTCTGGCAGGCGTGCTCGCGCCGGGGAACAAAGCCGCCGGCCCTATCAGACTGCCGTCAGCGTGGGTCGCCAGCACATAGGGGGACCCGCCGATCACGAAAAAAGACGCCGAAATCGGCTGGGCGGGTACGGAAAAAGGCGCCGAGG
>JBBIQR010000312.1:0-5897 GCA_037442245.1 Candidatus Solibacter sp.
AGCATGCGTTTGAGCGGGCCTACGCGCGGCGCAGACGGCGCATCACCAGAGGCAGCGCCGCGGCCATCAGGAGCAAGGTGCCGGGTTCGGGCGTGGAGCCGGTCGGACCGTTGTGCGCGCTGGTGATTGCGCCGCCGAGTCCGGTGGACAGGTAGCAGCAATCGCCGACGGGCGACTTCACCAGAAAGTCGACGGTGTCGTTGGCGTTCAGCAAAAGGTTCGAGAAGCCGACCGCATAGAGTTGATTATACGTGCTAATCGTCGTGGTGCCGCCTACCTGAGTGGTGTTGTGGTAGATCATGCCGACGGTGCCGTGCTGCCCGGTGTCATCGCCGCGGAAGTTGCCGCTGAAGGAGTAGGTGTCGGTCCAGGGCACCGTGAAACGGACGATGATACCAGCGGTCGCCTGCGGGTCCATGTTGAGATACCCGGGGAACACCTGTGGCGTACCGAAGCTGATCTGGCTGCCGGTTCCGTTCCAGGCTATAGCCGAAATGCCGCCAGCAACGGCCCCGCTATTGCGGCAGTCCGTGGGCGTCCCGTTGCAGTTCATGGAGTCCACGGCCAGGGCTGCGAACGCCGCGGGAGAGCCTCCCCATCCGTAAGAAAACACGCTACTTGCGCTGAGATTGTTAGTGCTGTTGTAGTTATTCGCCAAATCCCAGGTGCCCGCAGACGCGCTCAGACTCGCGACTAGCACCGCCAATACCAGTTTCCCCAATGTTTCACCCCTCCTTATGTGGGTATTTTCACATTGTGGCGTTTTGCCGCGTGACCGTCAAATGAAAAGTTCCGCTTTAGGGGGGCGAAATGTACTAGTAGTACCTGCAATGCCGGGGTCGCGAGAGCTACAAAACCCGGGCGAGGTAGTGTCCGGTGTGGGAGCCTGCTGTGGCGGCGATTTCTTCCGGGGTACCGGTAGCCACGATGTTCCCTCCGCGCCACCCGCCCTCGGGACCCAGATCGATCACCCAGTCGGCGGCTTTGATGACCTCCAGATTATGTTCGATGACCAGCAGGCTGCCGCCGTTTTCGATCAGCCGCTGGAAACTGGCCAACAGTTTGGCGATGTCGTCGAAGTGCAGTCCGGTGGTGGGCTCGTCGCAGATGAACAGGGTTCCGGCGCAACTGGCCGACGCCAGGTGCGCGGCCAGTTTCACGCGCTGCGCCTCGCCGCCGGAGAGCGTGGTTGCCGATTGCCCGAGCCGCAGGTAGCCGAGCCCCACATCGTCCAGCATTTTGAGCCGCTGCACGAGGCGGGGTGCCGCGTGGAAGAACTCCATCGCCTCCCGGACGGTGAGTTGCAGCACTTCGTGGATATTCTTGCCGTTGTAGCGGATGTCGAGGATCGCGCTCTTGTACCGCGTCCCTTTGCACTCCTCGCACAACAATTCGACATCGGCCAGGAACTGCATCTCGACCGTCACCGTGCCATCGCCCTGACAGACTTCGCAGCGCCCGCCGGGAATGTTGAAGGAGAAGTGTCCGGCGGTGTAGCCGCGCTTTTCGGCGTCGCGGGTGGAAGCGAACAGGGAGCGGATCAGATCGAACGCCTTGATGTACGTGACCGGGTTGGAGCGGGGCGTCCGCCCGATGGGCGACTGATCGATCATGACGGTCTGCTGCACCCGCTCGGCGCCTTCGATTTTGCGGCACGCCGCCGGCGCGGCGGGCGCAGCTTCCATCTCCGGAGCGGGCGATGCGGCGCTCTCCGCGACGGGCGATTTGTGGAGACCGGCGAGCGAGCGGTAGAGCACGTCGTGCACCAGCGTGGACTTGCCGGAGCCGGAGACGCCCGTCACCGCCACCATCATGCCGAGCGGGATTTCGACGTCGATTCCCTTGAGGTTGTGAGCGCGGGCGCCGAGCAGCCGCAGGGTGCGCCGCGGATCGGGCTGGCGCCTCGGGCGGGCGGACGACACTTGCATTTCGCCGCGCAGGTAACGTGCCGTCAAAGAGCCGTCATGAGTTTCCATGAGGCTTTCCAGCGGCCCTTCGAAGACAATCCGTCCGCCGTGTTCACCGGCTCCCGGCCCCAGGTCGACGATGCGATCAGCCGCGCGCATTACGTCCGGATCGTGCTCGACGACCACGATGGTGTTGCCCAGCCCGCGCAATTCCTCGAGGATGCGGATGAGCCGGCCGGTATCGCGGGTGTGCAACCCGATCGAAGGTTCGTCGAGCACGTAGCAGGCGCCCACCAGCCGCGACCCGAGCGAGGTGGCGAGTTGGATGCGCTGCGCCTCGCCGCCGGAGAGGGTCGAGGCCAGGCGGTCCAGGGTCAGGTAGTCCAGCCCGACGTCGTTGAGGAACTTGAGCCGCTGGCGGATTTCGACCAGGATCTTCTCGGCGATGGCGGTTTCCTCGGGGCTGAGTGGGAGCGCTTCGAAGAACTGCTGCGCCTCGGCGATGTTCATCCGCACGACCTCGGCCAGGTTCCTGCCGCCCACTTTGACGTAGAGCGCCTCCTGGCGCAGGCGCGCGCCGCGGCACTCCGGGCACAGCGCGTAGCCGCGGTAACGGCTGAGGAAAACGCGCACGTGGAGTTTGTACTTCTTGCTTTCGAGAAAATCGAAGAAGCGGCGGATGAAGGCGTCGAGAACTTCGCGCTCGGCTTCGCTCAGATCCGCGACCGGCGTCTTCCAGGGAAAGCGCGGCGCGTGCTTCTTGAAGTTGCCCAGCCAGGAGCGGTACTTGGGCTTGCTCCAGGGGTCCACCGCGCCCCGCTCGAGCGAGATCCCAGGGTCGGGGATGACGCGGTTCATGTCGAAATCGATCGTGTTGCCGAAGCCCTGGCAGCGCGGGCAGGCGCCGAAGGGCGAATTGAAGCTGAACAGAATCGGTTCGGGTGCGGCGAACTCGCGCTCGCAGGTCTTGCATTGAAAGCGCTCGTTGAAACGGACGCGCGCGCCGCCCTGGGCCGCTTCAAAGATGGCTTCGCCGCATTCGCGGTAGCAGATTTCGATCGAATCCACCACGCGCTGATGCAGTCCGGGGGCCATCGCGATGCGATCCACCAGAACGTGGACGGGCAGCGCGAAATCGATGTCGAGCAGCGATTCGGGGGTGGAGAATTCGAAGAGGCGCCCGTTTTGGAAGAGGCGGTTGAAGCCGTGGCGGCGCAACTCCTCGAGGCGTTCGCGCAGCGCGCCGCCGGTGTGTTTGCCGGTGGGGAAGAGGACATACCAGCGGGAGCCTTCGGGCTCGGAGAGGATGCGGGCGGCGGCTTCGTCGACGGTGTCCTTGCGCACCTGGGTCCCGCAGGTGGGGCAGAAGGTCCGGCCCACGCGCGCGTAGAGCAGGCGCAGGAAGTCGTAACACTCGGTGGAGGTGGCGACGGTCGAGCGGGGATTGCGGGTGGTGTTCTTCTGACGGATCGCGACCGCCGGGGCGATGCCGTCGATTTCGTCCACGGCCGGCTTCTCCATGCGCTCGAGAAACTGGCGGGCGTACGCGGAGAGCGATTCCACGTAGCGGCGCTGTCCCTCGGCGTAAATGGTATCGAACGCCAGCGAGGATTTGCCGCTGCCGGAGACGCCGGTGATGACGGTGAGCCGGTTGTGGGGAATCGAGAGCGAAATGTCTTTGAGGTTATGGACCCTGGCGCCCCGGATCCGGATGTAGTCTTGCACGGGCATTCCTATTATACGATTGGGCGGCGCAGGTCCGAATAATTCCACACCACCTCTAAAGTCCCGCCGGAGTTCACCCGATATGAGGATCGAAGCACGCTACGGACGTATGTCGCGGTGCTGACAAGCGATCGCCGGACGGCGAGAACGCACGAAATCTCTCAGGAGTCATAGGATGTCCCTTTCCCGGACCAAGTCGATTCCACAAAGCAAACAGGCGCCCGCCAGCGGGTGCCTAACCGAACTACAGCGCCTGGCAGCCGCGATCGAAGCGGGCCGGCTGAACGAACGGGCCGATCTCGCCGCAGACGGCTCGAATCGCGAGATTCTGGAAGCCGCCAACCGGATTGTCGATGCCTTCGCGCTTCCGCTCAATGCCGCGGCCGAACACGTGGCGCAGTTGGCCAAGGGAGTCCTCCCGCCGAAGCTCGCCGGCGAATACCGCGGCGAGTTCGAGCGCCTGCAGCGGGAACTGAACGCCTGCACCGGACAGGTGGGAGCGGTGGCGGACGAATTGCGGCGGCTGGGCGAGGAGCACACCGCCGGCGATATCGACGTGTTTGTCCCGGCGGACCGCTTCGAGGGCGTGTACCGCTCCATGGCCCGTTCCGTCAACGACACCGTGGCCGGGCATATTGCCGTGAAGAAGAAGGCGATGGCGTGCGTGGACGAGTTCTCGAAGGGCAATTTCGAAGCGCCCCTCGAACAGTTTCCCGGCAAGAAGGCGTTCATCAACGAGACCATCGAACGGCTGCGCGCCAACATCAAACGGTTCATCGAGGAGATGCGCCGGATGAGCGAGGAGCACAATCGGGGCGATATCGACGTCGCCATCGCGGCCGAGCACTTCGAGGGCGCGTTCCGGGTCATGGCCTGCGGGGTCAATGACATGGTTTCGGGGCACATCGCGGTCAAGAAGAAGGCAATGGCGTGCGTGGACGAGTTTTCCAAGGGCAACTTCGAGGCGCCGCTCGAGAAATTCCCCGGCAAGAAGGAGTTCATCAACGAGACCATCGAAACCGTGCGGGCCAACGTCAAGCGTTTCATCGAAGAGATGAACCGGATGAGCGACGAGCACAACAAAGGCGATATCGACGTGACCATTCCGCTCGACCGGTTCGAGGGCGATTTCCGGGTGATGTCGCGCGGCGTCAACGAGATGGTGGGCGGGCATATCGCCGTGAAGAAAAAGGCGATGGCCTGCATCGCCGAATTCGGACGCGGCAATTTCGACGCTCCGCTCGAGCGTTTCCCCGGCAAGAAGGTCTTCATCAACGAGACCATCGAAACCGTGCGGACGAATCTCAAGAGCCTGATCACCGACATGAACGTCCTGGCCGAGGCGGCGCGGGAAGGCGCGCTCTCGACCCGCGCCGACGCGGTGCGCCACGGCGGCGACTTCCGCCGCATTGTCGAGGGCGTCAACCAGACCCTGGACGCGGTCATCGGTCCTTTGAACGTGGCCGCCAACTACGTGGAGCGGATCAGCAAGGGCGACACGCCGCCGGCCATCACCGACAACTACAACGGCGACTTCAACGCCATCAAGCAGAACCTCAACGTCCTGATCGGCGCCATGGATGAGGTCACCGAAGCGGCCGAACACATTGCGCGCGGCAACCTGACGGTGGAGATCCGCGAGCGCAGCGAACAGGACAAGTTGATGCGGGCCTTCTCCTCCATGGTGGCCGGACTGACCAAGGTCGTGGTCGAGATCAAGTCGGTGGCTTCGGAGGTGTCCAACGGCAGCATCGCGATGAGTTCGGCGGCGTCGCAACTCTCGCAGGGCGCCAACACTCAGGCGGCGTCCGCCGAGGAAGCGTCTTCCTCGATGGAACAGATGGTGTCCAACATCCGCCAGAATGCCGATAACGCGCAACAGACGGAGAAGATCGCGGTGCGTTCGGCCGAAGACGCCAGGGAAGGCGGCCGCAGCGTGGCCGAGGCGGTAACCGCAATGAAGGAGATCGCCAGCAAGATCTCGATTATCGAAGAGATCGCGCGGCAGACGAACATGCTGGCGCTCAATGCGGCGATTGAAGCGGCGCGCGCCGGCGAGCACGGCAAGGGTTTCGCGGTGGTCGCGGCGGAAGTCCGCAAGCTCGCAGAACGCAGCCAGAAGGCGGCCGGCGAAATCAACCAGCTCTCGGGATCGACCGTGCGGGTGGCCGAGAAAGCGGGCGAGATGTTGGAGAAACTGGTGCCCAACATCCAGAAGACGGCCGACCTGGTCAAGGAGATCAGCGCCGCGTCCAACGAACAGAA
>JBBIQR010000313.1:0-957 GCA_037442245.1 Candidatus Solibacter sp.
CTGGGCAATGGCATCACCTCGCTTTTACGTATTCGTCTTCGCCGGGGCGCCTGCGCCTTTATGTGGATGGCGCACAGGCACAGGAGACCGATGCCGCGATCCAATTCCCCGCCGTGAGCCCGGGCACTTTCACAATCGCTGGCGATGTTTCCGGGCGTGAGAGCGCCTTTGCCGTGGATGAGGTTCGGATCACGAACAACGAGATGGCCGCAGGGGTGATCGCCTACGACGCCACGCGTTCCACGGCGTTCGCCAACGATGAGGTTTATCTGCCGCTGGCATCGGTACCGCCTGGGCAGTTGGTTTACTCCGTGGGCGGCTGCGGATCGGCCACGTATAACTTCACGGGCGTGCCGGTCTCCAATTTCGCCCCACCCAGCGGGCTTCTTACGGCCGGCAGCACCGGTGTCACGGTGACGTTTCAGACAATTCAGCCGACCACCTGCCGGTACTCGACCGGCAGCGCTTCCGATTATTCGGCCATGCTAACGCTGGATACCGGGCAGCCCGTTGTCTCACACCGGGGCGTGATCGGTGGGCTCTCGGCGGATCCGCGGATCGTGAACAAAGTTTATATACGCTGCGCCTCCAACCCCGACTACCTGCAAACGGCGACATACAGAACCGTCTCCGCGCCGGCGGGAACCTATCCGCGGATTGGCAACATCTGGATCGGAGGCTATGTCTTCAACAATGCTCCCGACCAAGCGCAGAAAACCCAACTCGTGCTGGGAGCCAACGGGCTCAGCCCGGCGAACGTGATGCAGCTCCGGGCTACGGATGCCAGCTTCCTGCACATTCCCTCGGTCAACGTAGCGGACAACGGCGGCGAGGGGTCCCCGCCCAATGCGTATTTCCTCAAAGACGTCCACGGAAACAAGATTGCTGATTGGTGCAGCCCCGTTCGCTACCTTCTCAACGTTACGAACCCCGAAGTGCCGCAGTTCCTGGCGCAAT
>JBBIQR010000313.1:967-5857 GCA_037442245.1 Candidatus Solibacter sp.
ACGCCTACCAGTTGCTGGCTCAATCGGGCTTTGTTTCCGACGGCCTTTTCTTCGATAGCTTCGGCGTCACGATTCCGCAGCCATTCACTGATTGCTACGGCAATGCTGTGCAGATCGACTCTAACGGGGATGGCGTCGCCGACGATCCCGCGACCCTCAACGCCGCGTGGCGCGCCGGCGAGTACGCGGTGGTCAGCGCCTTTCGATCCCTCGCGCCCGGCGCCTACGTCTCCGGACACGTCCTCGAATCGCCTGCCCAGGCGCAGTCCCTGGCCTCGTTCAACGGCACCAGCATCGAGTTTTACCCCCAGAGTGTTCGGGAGGGTCAAGTCTCCTTCGGGCAGTTGTGGGACCTCTATCAAGCCTGGAACTTGCAGGCCGTGTCTCCCACGATCCCGATGATCCAGGCTTGCCCGCCGAATCAACTCTCCTACGGCTATGGCTACTCTCCGCTCAAAGCGATGCTTCCTTCCACTGTGGCTTTTGCTCAGGGTTTCTATCCCAATATGCGGTTCGGCCTGGCGCTCACCCTGATGGGCGACGGATTCTTCGGCTTCGATTTCGGCGACGAAGGGCCACAGGTCACCTGGTGGTACGACGAATACGATTTCGAATTGGGCGCTCCCCTGGGTCCGCCCGTGCAGGCGGGAACAGGACAAGCAGCGAATGTTGTAACGAATCCGGGCTTTGAGAACGGCCTTACGGGATGGCGTTTGCTCGTGATGAACGATGGGCTGGCTCAGGCGACCGCCAAGGTGGACTCCGCCATTGCGGCGGACGGTGACTCTTCCGCGCATATTGCAATTCAATCGCCGGGAACGATCAACTGGCACGTCGACCTGGAGCAGGATAACTTCTCTCTGGTGGCAGCCACGGAGTATCGCGTCCAGTTCTGGGCTCGCGCGGATTCTCCGCGAACCATCACCGTGTTTTCACAAGGAGGTGCCCCGAATTACACCAATTACGGCCTTTCGAGGCAATTTGCGATCGGAACAAGCTGGAGCCTCTATTCGACGTCGTTCCAGGCCACCACAACCGCCAACGATGGACGCCTGGAATTCTGGGTGGGAGACGTTGCGGGCAATGTGTGGCTGGACGACGTACAACTGGTTCAGCAGCCCGCGCCGATTTATCGCCGCGATTTCACCAATGGCGTTGTGCTCCTGAACGGTGCGTCCACGCCGCAGACCGTCGCCCTGGAGCCCGGACTCGAGCGATTCACCGGCAATCAGGCGCCTCTTTATCAGTATATTGTTGACGACGCCGACGCCGGATTCAGCGCTACCGGTTCATGGACCACGGTCACGTATAACACCGGTTCCTATGGTCCCGCGGCGAAAAATTTGCCCTCAGCGCCGCAGAATTTCAGCGGTCCCTTTTATCACTGCTGGCAGGGGAACTGCCGGCAACTGGATTCCGGCGGAGGACAAGCGCAATGGAATCTCAACCTTCCCGCGGACGGCCGGTATTCGATCCAAGTTTGGCTTCCGGCAGCGCCCGGCGCGGCGAACTGGAGCAAGAGCGCGGTTTACGAAGTTGTGGCGGGAGGGACAGTAGTTGCGTCGGCGACCATCGACCAGACCACCGCGAGCATGGGAGACGCCTGGCATGCGGTGGCGAACCTGAATCTTAGAAAGGCCGATGCGCCTTATCTGCGGGTCCACAACTCCGGCTCTGGATCGCTGATTGCCGACGCAGTTTATCTGGCCTCCGCGGCGCTTTACAACGACGGCTCCGCCGCGCCCCAGGTGACGCTGGGCGGGTTCGATGGCATTCTGCTCCGACGTCAGACGCCTCTCCCGGCCGGCACATCGCGAATCAACTCGGTGGTGAACGCGGCCAGTTACCAGTCCGCCATCGCGTCGGGCGGATTCATTACGATCGCCGGGACCGGACTTGCCGCGTCGACGCGCTCCTGGACTTCGGGCGATTTCTCCGCCAACAACCTCCCCACCTCGCTCGACGGCGTGTCCGTAACCATCAATGGCAAGCCCGCGTACGTCGAGTACATCCGCCCTACGCAGATCAACGCCATAGCCCCGGACGACGACACGATCGGGCACGTTCAAGTTCAAGTAACAACGCCCCAGGGACCGAGTGACGCTGGGACGGTCTTGAAGCAGAAGGCGTCACCGGCGTTTTTCACGTACCAGTCAGGAACGACAACTTACATAGCCGCGCTGCATCTGGATGGAACTCTGGTTGGCCCGGCGGGGCCTTCCGCGCGACCTGCAGTTCCGGGTGAGGTGATTGAGATTTACGGTACGGGCTTCGGCCCCACCAGTCCCGTGGCGCCGACCTCGCAATTGGTTGCGCAGCCGGCACCACTCAGCCTGCCCGCAACGGTGGTAATCGGCGGAGTTAACGCACCGGTGCAATGGGCGGGAATCGTGTCGTCAGGTTTGTATCAACTGAATGTCCAAGTCCCGAATGTCGCCGTCGGAGATCAGTCGGTCCGGACCAGCGTTAGCGGCTTTGAAAGCGTTGGGAGCACCTTTTTAGCGGTGTCGCAGCAATGAAACGCCAATGTCCGATTTGAACTGATTCGGCTTGCGTGGTGCGCCCGGACAGATTCGAACTGCCGGCCTTCTGGTTCGTAGCCAGACGCTCTATCCAACTGAGCTACGGGCGCACACAGGGTGGGATCTCCTCTACTGTACCCTCTTCCACCGCCGGTCCGCAACTTTGCCACAATAGCAGTTTCCCCCCATGACCGACCGCCTCTACTACACCGACTCCTACCTCCGCGAGTTCACCGCGCGCGTTCAGGAGCGCTCCCCCGATGGCGCCACCATCGTCCTCGACCGCACCGCCTTCTACCCCGCCTCGGGAGGCCAACCCTGCGACGCCGGCGCCATTCAATCCCTCCCCGTCATCGACGTCGCCGATACCGATGACGGCCGCGTCATCCACACTCTCTCCGCCCCCCTGCCCGCCGCCGCCGGCGACGAAGTCGCCGCCACCATCGATTGGACCCGCCGCTTCGATCACATGCAGCAGCACTCCGGTCAGCACCTCCTCTCCGCCGTCTTCGAAGAACTGTTCGCCCTCCGCACCGTCAGCTTCCACCTCGGCGCCGAAAGCGCCACCATCGACCTCGAAGGCGGTCCCGTGGATGCCGCCCGCGTCCTCGCCGCCGAACGCCGCGCCAACGGCATCGTCTTCGAAAACCGCCCCGTGACCGTCCAGTTCGAGGACGCCCGCCAGGCGCGCGGCCTGCGCAAGCCATCCGATCGCGAGGGAGAAATCCGCATCGTCACCATCGCCGATTGCGACCGCAGCGCCTGCGGCGGCACCCACGTCCGCTCCACCGGTGAAATCGGCCCGATCCTCGTCCGCAAGCTCGAAAAAATCCGCCAGTCCGTCCGCGTTGAGTTCGTCTGCGGCACCCGCGCCGTCGCCCGCGCCCGCGCCGATTACGAGGCACTCAACCAGGTGGCGCAGCTCTTCTCCGCGCCGCTCGACGAAGCCCCCGCCATGGCCGCCGCCCTCCTCGAATCCGCCCGCGCCGCCGAAAAGGAGCAGCGCAGACTCGCTCTCGAACTCGCCGCCTGCCGCGGCCGGGAACTCTACGCCGCCGCCGCGCCGGACGCCGCCGGGCTCCGCCGCCTCACCCAACGCGTCGCCCGCGGCAGCCTCGAAGAGTTGCGCGCCGTAGCCCAAAGCTTCACCGCGCAGCCCGCGGCCGTCTTCCTCGCCGTCCTGGCGGACCCGCCCAGCGTGCTCCTGGCCGCCTCCGAGGACGCCGGAATCGACGCCGGTAAACTCGTGAAAGCGGCGGTCACCGCGGCCGGCGGACGCGGCGGTGGCAACCCCCGCATCGCCCAGGGCAGCGTCCCCGATGCCGCCCGCCTCGAACAGGTCGTCGCCCGGTTGGCGGTCTGATTCCGGGCAAGTAGTACAATGAAGCCAACTGGAGTCGTCAGTTCCATGAAATCCTCTCTTGCCGCGGCGCTGCTGTCCGTGGCCGCAGCCCTACCAGGGTTCTCCGCCGAACCGGCGCCCGTCCGCCCAAAGGCCGGCCCGGTCGAAATCATGAAGCTCTCCGAGGTCAGGCCCGGCATGAAAGCCGTCGCCTGGACCGTCTTCTCGGGCACCGAGCCCGAAGCCGTGCCGGTCGAGATCATCGGCATCTCCCGGAATATGTGGGGCCCGAAGCAGGACATCATCCTCGGCAAGATGGGCGGCAAGGCGACCCGCACCAACGTCGCCAAGGGCATGAGCGGCAGCCCCGTCTACATCGGCGGAAAGTTGATCGGCGCGCTCTCCCTCGGACTCTCCCAGTTCTCGCCCGACGCCATCTGCGGCATCACCCCGATCGAGCTCATGCTCGAGATCGACGCCAACGATCCATCCCGCCCCGCGGCCTCCCGTACCCCGGATCCCACCGCGCCGCATCCCGCGGGCGGCGGCGCGGCCGCGCTCGACGTCCCCGCTCTCGTCCTCATCGATTCGCCCCTCGCGTTCTCCGGCGTGAGCGACGATGCCTTCCACGCCTTCGCCCCCATGTTCCAGCAATTGGGCGTGCACGCCGTTCAGGGTCTCGGCGGAACCACGACGCTTTCTTCCCAGCCCGAGCCCGGCTGGCAGAAGGCGCTCAACCCGGGCGATAGCGTCTCCACCATCCTGGTCGATGGCGATCTCGGAATCGCCGCCTTCGGTACCGTCACCTACAACGACGGCAAACGCGTCCTCGCCTTCGGACACCCCCTCTTCAACCTCGGCCCCGTGAACATGCCGCTGGCCAAAAGCGAAGTCGTCACCACCCTCGCCAGCCAGTTCCAGCCCACCAAGATCGCCAACGCCACCGGCGTCGTCGGCGCGCTCCGCCAGGACCGCCACAGCGGCATCATGGGGGAGTTGGGCGTCGCCGCCCCGATGATTCCCGTC
>JBBIQR010000314.1:0-5853 GCA_037442245.1 Candidatus Solibacter sp.
GCCGCCGCGAGCACCTCGGCGTCCTAACCACCGTCAGCTTCCGATCGCGCGCCGGATCGCGGCTGCGATTCGTTCACTGGAGGTTTCGACCCGCTCCGGGTCGGAACCTTCCACCATGACGCGCGCCAGCGGCTCGGTGCCCGAAAAGCGTACCAGCACGCGGCCCGTTCCGGCGAAGCTTTCCTCCACCTGCCGGATCTCCGCTGCCACCGCAGGCAACTCCGCCAGGTCGCGTTTTTCCCGCACCCGCACGTTCACCAGACGCTGCGGATACACTTTCAAATCCGCCGTCAACTCGTCCAGCCCCTGCCCCGTGCGCCGCGCGATTTCGAATACCCGCAGCGCCGTCAGCATGCCGTCGCCCGTGGTCGCGAACTCACGGAAGATCACGTGGCCGGACTGCTCCCCGCCCAGCACCGCGCCCAGCCGCACCATCTCCTCCAGCACGTATTTGTCGCCGACCGGAGTCCGCACCATGCGCACGCCGTCGGCTTCCAGCGCCTTCTCCAGCCCCAGGTTCGCCATCACCGTCGAAACCACCGTGCCGCCTGTCAGGTGGCCGGCCTCGCGCAGCGCGCGCGAGCACGCCAGCAGCACGCCGTCGCCGTCGATGATCTTTCCCGAGGCCGAGACGAAGATCGCGCGGTCGGCATCCCCGTCGAAGGCCACGCCGAAATCCGCGCCCTCCGCCAGCACCGCTTCCCGCGCCCGCTCCAGGTGCAAGGCGCCGCAGCCCAGGTTGATATTCCGCCCGTCCGGCTCCGCACAGATGGCCGTGACCCGCGCCCCCGCGCGGCGGAGCATCTCCGGCGCCAACCGGTAACTGGCGCCGTTGCCGCAGTCCGCCACGATGCGCGCGCCGTCCAGCCCGGTCCTCAGCGTGCTCAGCAGATACTCCAGGTAGAGGCGGTCGAGCGCCTCTTCTTCCTCCAGCCGGACCCGCTGCGGCGTCACCCCGCGCGCCAGCCGCCCCAGGATCTCCTGCTCGATTTCGTGCTCCTCGCTATCCGGCAGTTTGAAACCGGAATGCCCGAAGACCTTGAGCCCGTTATCCTGATACGGATTGTGCGAGGCCGAGATCATCACCCCGGCCACGAACGGCCCGGTCCGCGTCAGGTACGCGACGCCCGGCGTCGTGATCACGCCCGTGAAGCGCACCCGCGCGCCCTGGCTTGCCAGCCCGCCCGCCACCGTTTCCGCGATCCACCTGCCGGATTCCCGCGTGTCCATCCCGATCAGGATCTCCGGGTGCTCCGCGGCGCGCGCCGCGTCCTTCCCCAACGCCGCGCCGAAAGCGTACACGCCCTCCGCGCTGAGCGGATACTCTCCCGCCACTCCGCGAATACCATCCGTGCCGAATAACTGTTTCGCCAAGATTCCTCTCCCCGTCTACATCTTCTTCATTGTGACCCGCACCACCACTTCCGGCGAGCCGTGCAGCCGCACGAACGGATCGTCCACCAGCACGTGAACGTGAAACTCGCTGGTCCCTACCACGCTGCTCAGGTCCACTACGTCCGTGACGGCGCCGGTGATTCGCGCCACCCGCGTCCGCGGCCCCACAACCTCCACCCGCGGGGGATCCACCTGCTTCGCCGCGATGTCGTAGCCGTTCTGCCCGCGCCCGGTGAAGCGAACCTCCACCGGCACCATCCGGGTCCGCCGCGGCTCAAATTCGAACCGCACTTGCGAGGGAATCGCTCGAACGAGCCGGACCCCGCGCGCCAGTTTCACGCTGCCGGCGTCGACCGCGTAGGTGCGCTCGCCGGGCAGCGCGCTCGACATGTCCAGCACCACGGCCGGCCGCACCGTCTCCCCCATCCCCTGCAACTCGCCAGAGGGTCCGCGCAGTTCGAGCACCACGCCTGTTACCGGGTCGGAACTGACCTCCAGATCGTCGGGCAGGTTCTTGTACTCGACCTTCACGGTGGTGAACGTCGAAAGCTCCGGCTCCGACGCCACCATCCCCCAGATCACGATCGCCACCGCCAGCGAAAGCGTCTTCAGCCAGATGTTCTCTACCAGCAGGCCTGCCAGCTTCTTACCGAGCCGCATCATAACAGGTCCGTCCGGTCGCCGGACTTGCTCCCTCCCTCGGTAGCCAGCGGAATATCGGCCGGAAATTCGCCGATCTGCACCGCCGCCGGCCGCATGGCTCCGAAGTGCTGGTGAATCCGTTCCACCACCGCCTTGATCTCCAGCCCCTGCACCAGGTCGCCGAACGACGCCACCGATATGCGCCCGGTTTCCTCGCTGACCACGATCGCAAGGCAGTCGGTCTCCTCCGTGATCCCGATCGCCGCCCGGTGCCGCGTCCCGAAGGTGCGCGAAAGCAGCGGGTTCGTCGTCAAGGGCAGGAAGCACGCCGCCGCCGCGATCCGGTTCTTCTGCACGATCGCCGCTCCATCGTGCAGCGGCAGCCCCGGTTCGAAGATCGAAAGCAGCAGGTCGCGCGATACCTGCGCTTCCAGTTTCACCCCGCTCTCGACGAACGTGCGCAGACCGATGTCCCGCTCCAGCACGATCAGCGCACCGATCTTCCGCTCGGCGAAGTACTCGACCGCCAGCATGATCTCGTTGATCGCCTCCGGCGCCCGGAACCCCTTGCCGAATCCGAACCAGTTCTTGCGCCCGATCCGCGCCAGAGTCCGGCGGATCTCGCTCTGGAACAGCACGATGATCGCCAGCCCGAGGTACGGCACGATGAACGAGAGCACCGCCCGCAGCGCCTCCAGCCCCGCCCACACCGCCGCGGAGTAGATGCTGAGCATGGTCAGAATCCCGACCAGGATGTGGAACGCGCGCGTGCCGCGCACCACCATCAGGACTTCGTACACCAATACCGCCACCAGCAGAATGTCCACCACGTTGACCACGCTCAGTGCCGGCAGCGGCGCCAGAAATCGGGCGAATCGAGGCATTGGTGTTCCAGACCCATCTTACCCCGCTGCGCTTCGAAACACTGCCGCTACAATGGATTGATGTCATTTGTCTCCGTGCCCGAGGCGGTTGAGGAGATCCGCGCCGGCCGCATCCTGGTGGTCGTCGACGACGAGGACCGCGAGAACGAAGGCGACCTCACCATCGCCGCCGAAAAGGTCACTCCCGAAATCATCAACTTCATGGCGGTGCACGGCCGGGGTCTGGTCTGCCTCACCCTCACTCCCGAGCGCTGCGACTACCTCCGGCTTCCGCTCATGAGTCCGGCCAATACCTCGACGTTCGGCACCGCCTTTTGCGAATCCATCGATGCCCGGGAGGGCGTCACCACCGGCATCAGCGCCGCCGACCGCACCCGCACTATCCTTCAGGCCATCGACCCGGGGTGTAAGCCCTCCGACCTCGCCCGTCCCGGCCACATGTTCCCCTTGCGGGCGCGGGAAGGCGGCGTCCTGGTGCGCGCCGGACAGACCGAGGCCAGCGTCGATCTCGCCCGCCTCGCCGGCCTCACGCCCGCCGGGGTCATTTGCGAAATCATGAATGAGGACGGCACCATGGCGCGCGTCCCGCAACTCCTCGACTATTGCCGGCGCCACAGCCTGAAGATGATCTCCGTCGCCGAGATGATCCGCTACCGCCTGAAGCACGAACGTTTCATCCGGCGGCTCGCCGAGGGGACCGTGCAGACCGAGTTCGGCGAATTCCGCGCCATCGCGTACACCAGCGACCTCAACCCGGAAACCCACGTCGCCCTGGTCCGCGGCGATATCGCCGGCCGCGAGCGGGTGCTGGTCCGAATGCATTCGCGGTGCATGTTCGGCGACGTGTTCGCCTCCACAAGCTGCGATTGCAGCCGGCTGGTCCGCGACTCGCTCCGCGCCATCGCCGATGCCGGCGAAGGCGTCCTGGTCTACCTCCACGGCACGGGGCCGGGGTTCCGTATCCTGCGCGATGGCTTCGATGCCCCGCGCCTGGCCTCCCACGACCGCGACTTCATGCACTACAAGGGCGAGGCCGGACAGCGCCAACTCCAGCACGAGCACGGCATCGGCGCGCAGATCCTGAGCGACCTGGGGCTGCACACGATTCGCCTGCTCACGAATCACCCCCGGCGGATCGTCGCGCTGGAGGGCTTCGGGATCGAAATCGTCGAGCAGGTGCCGGTCGGATAGCCGTTTTGCGCGCGCGGATGGGCCGTGCTAAACTTCAATTGTTCCGAGTGACACAAGCGGGGACGTAGTTCAGTTGGTTAGAACGCCGGCCTGTCACGTCGGAGGTCGCGGGTTCGAGCCCCGTCGTCCCCGCCATTCCTTTCAATCACTTAGCTGCCTTTTTGAGGTTTCGGTTTTGGGCTTTTTGGGGCACCGTGAAGTAGGCGTGAACTAGAAGCCCCCTTTTCGTTCTTGCTGGCGTCCTTCAGAACTCCCGCTATCAAATCGACCGTCTTCCGCTTCAGCTCCTCCCGCAGGTGCTGGTAACGCCTCAATTCCCGACTCTTGTGCCCGGTCAGCAGGCCAATGATGTTGTCCTCAATACCCGCGCCGGTCAGCGTCGAGGCGGCGAAATGTCGCAGGTCGTGGATGCGAAGAGCCTCTATGCCAGCAAGCTTTGCCACGCGCCGGAACCGTTTGCCGAAATCCCAGGCGTGGGGCCTTTTGAAATTGCCATTGAATCGCGGGTTGGGCTTGGCCGGGAAGACATATTCGTGGCGACCGTAGCTTGGCAGGGTGCGGAGGGCGGCGATGGCCATGTCGGGCAATTGAATTCGCTTTGGTTCATCGTTCTTCGTCTGCCGGACGTATATGCAGGGATTGCCGGAATCCAGATCGATGTCGCTCCACTTGCGGCTAAGGATTTCTCCTTTTCGCATCCCTGTGATCGGGGCCAGCACCAGGAAAGCCCTGAGTTCCAGGTCGCCCTTCTCCTCGCAGACCCGAATCATCTCCATGATCTCTTCAGGCTCTGGAAATCTGTCGCGGCCCGGGGGTTCTTTTTCCTGCGGGACCGCACTGACCGGGTTCTTGTCGTACTTCTCAAAGCGAATGGCGTAGTTAAACACGCTGCAGAGTATGGTCCGGCATTGGTTGATGCTCGAAGCCGCCAAACCCTCTTCACGTAGGTCTTTCAGGAAGCTGCGGACTGCATCAGGAGTGACCTCGCGCGCTTTCTTGGTATTGAACCGCGAAAGAACCCGGGGGGTCCTGTACTCGAATTTGCTTCGGGTACGGCTACCGTGATTCGTCCACCAGTCGTTGAAGAGGTCAACGAACTTGACGCTTTCGAAACTGAGAACAGTGAAGCGCCTTTTCAGCGCCACATCGGTGCGAGCCTGTGCGAGCATGACCTCGGCCGCCCTCACATCCGTCTGGTGAGTATTCTCGCGGATTATCCTGCCGTGCTCGTTCTTGTAGCAGATGTACAAAGAACCAGATTCGTGGGGGTGGATGCCTCTGGGGAATTTCCTACGCACTTTGGGCATTCACCACCCCATGCGGCACACGAATAGGCTTTATGGTGCGCTTTCGCATCCATTCGACGATCTCTCCGCGAAGGAATCGGGATTCTGACCAAGCACCTCGCTTGGGGAGCGGCACATAGGGAATCGATCCTTCTGCCATCCATCGCTCAACCGTGCGCTCACTGACTTGAAGGAGTTCAGCAACGTCGCGTTTCGTTAGAATGTCGCCGCTGCTCATTGGAACTCCTTTCGCGTTTCTGTCCCGACATCCGCCGAATTGCCATTGATGCGTGGCGTGGCGATTTGAGAACGCATCTGAAAACGCCTGTCGATGGATTCCAGACGCTGAAGAGCGTCGAGCAACTGGATACCGGCCTCGCGCATTGCTCCACAGGGGCTGCCGAACTGCTCGGCGTGGCGGATGGCGAACTTGATCCGATCGATCGCGACCCGGG
>JBBIQR010000315.1:0-5828 GCA_037442245.1 Candidatus Solibacter sp.
AAAAGGGTCCTTCGTCCTGTAGCAGACCCAGGATGACAGGGCGTTTGGTTGGCGCGCAGAATTCCGATCATCGAGGATTGCACGTGCGGAGTATTCCTTGCCTCCTGTCGGCCCGGCGCAATCTGAAACATAAATCACCCAACCATCAACCTGTCATCCTGAGTCCCGATGCAGTTCATCGGGACGAAGGACCCTTTTCATTGCTGCGGAAGCACGCGCCAGCGGCGCGCTGATGGCGCGGCCGTCCCGGCCGCGGCTCCTTCACGGACAGGCAGCCCGTGCCACGTGGCATGGCCACCCCGATTCAAAGCATCGGCACAGGTCTTGGCCATGAACGAGGGCGGACGGGTAGGCCCGCCGCGGGTTGTTCCGATGGCCGGTCCGGCCATCGCTCCTTCACGGGCGGGACGCTCGTGCCACGCGGTGCCGACCTCAAGGTCGGCGCTACAACGGCCCTTCGCACCAAGGCGGCGGCGCTGCTTCGTGAGCTTTCGGTAGAGCTGCGTAATTGAGGCGCTAACAATAGATGCTTGGGCGGCGCGGAGCATGGTGAGGGCGCGGGCGGCCGAGCTAGGGTGGCGAATTGTGCGTGGGCGCGGTATTTCTGCCCAGGCGAAACTTCTTTTGGAGTTGTTGGTTCACGACCGCGAGTGAAAATGCCTCGGGGTCAAAAGGGCCTCGCCATTGGAGCACGTTCTCATGCTCTTCGTGCTCGGGGTCAGCGATCGCCTCCAGGTAGTCTTGATAACCGGGCGATCCCCCCACATCTTCGGGTGGGGCGCGGCGCTCTCCCGCCAGACAACACGGATAGGTTCCTTCCGGCTCGGGCAGGACGATGGCTTCCAGTTGCAGGTCGTGCCGCCAGCTATCACCGAAATCGTATAAGTACTCCAAGCGGGTTCCTACCCGCGGGATAGCTTCCTTCAAGCGCACACGTTTCTCGTCGATCACTTTACGCTCGTACAGATCATCGTCGGGGTCGGGCACGCTATAAATCCGGCGGCCGATGGAGAACTCGTGGAGGTGATAGTCTTCCCAGCCCATGATGATCTGCAGAGCACGGTGCAATTGCGCCAGCGTGGCGTCCTCCCAGATTTGCAGGCGGCGCCATATGGGCGGATGAATCTCCTGCAGCGTAACCTTGAGCTGATACAACACCCGGTTGTTCTTCCTCGTCATCGGAGCGTCCCCTTCGCCTTTAATATGCGGCGCACGGAGGTGCGCCCGATTTGTAGCCGGCGGGCGATTTCGGATTTGCTGGTGCCCGCGCGATAAAGCTTGCGGACCTGGTCGGCGTGGAGGGCTGCCGTAGCGGGTCGGCCCAGGCGTTGGCCGTTCTGGCGGGCGTGCGCCAGGCCGGCGCGGACTCGCTCCCGCAGAATCTCTCTTTCGAACTCGGCGAAAACGGCCAGCAAGGCAGCCATGGCTCGACCGGCCGGCGTCGTCAGATCCAGCGCTTCGGTCAGCGAGACGAAGCCCACCCCCAGATGCTCCAGTTCCTGGAGGGTTGCGAGTAGGTCGGTAACGGACCGGCCCCAGCGATCCAGCCGCCACACTAACACCACGTCGATCTCGCGGCGGCGTGCCGCTTCCAGCAGTTGCTCCCGCCGCTCCCGCTGGGAAGCACCCGAGCCAATCTCTTTCACCTGCAAAGTGATCGTCCAACCCCGTCTTGCTGCATATTCCCGTAAGGCCCGTGTCTGCATGGGAATGGTCTGCTGGTCGTGGGTTGAAACACGGGCATAGAGCCCCGCCCGAAACGGTGTTTTAAGCCGGCGAGAGGGGTGGCCAAAAACCCTCGGCGATTTCGATTTCGAAGAGTCCCGTTTTGTGCCCATTTTCAAGCCTTGTTCCACAATGGCCAAAGACGATCGTTTTCGGCCAGGCCGAACCTATTCTACTGCAAAGGGATTTAGGTGGAAGGTTGACTTGTACCCGCCGGGGGAAGGGCCTGGGCGTAGTTCCACGGCATCCAGCCCGCCGGGTTCTTCGCCAATTCCGGAGCGTGTTTCTGCAATTCAATCAGGTACTCGAAGGGATTGACCTCATTCAATTCGCAAGTATGGATGAGGCTCATGAACAGGTCGCCGACCTCGGCGCCGTTCTCGGTCTTATAAAATAACGAATTTTTCCGGTGAAGGATGGCTTTCTTCAAGGCCCGCTCGACGATATTCGAGTCCAGCGGTGCGCCGGGTTCGCGGAGGAACAGCGTCAGCCGGTCCCACCGCTTCAGGCAGTACGAGATCGCCTCGCCCAGCCCCGAATTCGGCTCCACTTTCTTTTCCGCGAACTGGGCGAGGAACCAAGCGTGGAGCTTGTCCATGACCGGCTGGCTGTGCTCCTGGTGAAAACGTAACCGCTCCTGGGGCGAAAGACCCCGCTGCTCCGCCTCGGCATCATAACGATAGACCTCGCGCAAGCTTTCCAGCACCAACCGGCACTCCGCGGGGAAGTTCGGCGTCACTTCCACGAAGCGACGCCGGGCGTGGGCATTGCAGTTTCCCCAGAGAATCTCCAACTTTTCCTGGAGCTTCGGCACGTTACGGGACAAAGCATCCGACATTTGAATCGGCCGAGGCAGTCCCGCGGCCCGCTCGGCGAGCACGCGGGCGAGGTTCTCCCCGGCATGCTTCCGCCCGGTGAAGTAGAGCGCGATGCGCCGCCCCGCGCGGGTGGACACGATCCCGCTGGTGAACAAACCCCTCCGCTCCTTCCCGCCCGACGCTTCCTCCTTCGCCGCGGGCGGCGGGTGCGCTCTCGCCAGCGCCAGGATCTTCATGCCGGTGTCATCGTTATAGAACACTTCGCCTTGCGCCGCTTGCCGGATCAACTCGTCGCCCGCGGGCCGAAGGACTTCTGCCATCTCCGCGACGATCTCCCACTGGGTCGAGGCCGGCAGCGGAATTCCCAGACTCCCCTCCAGCCTCTCCAGCCGATCCCAGGGAAAGCCGCTCCCGTATCTCAGCAGGGCGATCATCGCCCGTGCCGTGGCGTCGTATTTCTCCTCGCCCACGCCCGCGGGCGCTGCGGCTTCAAAAACCTCCCCGCACAGGTTGCAGCGCAGCCGTTCCAGCTCATAGACCGTGGCCGCAATCGGCGCCTGCCCCACCACCCGGATGCGCAGGGCGGGTTCCTTCTGTTCGTAAACCTTGCCCTTCTGACACTCCGGACAATGGTCGCCCGGCTGGAGCGAGCCGTGCGCGATCTTAATCCGGCGCGCACCCCGATACGCCGCCGCCCCCTTCCGTCCGTGCCCCGGCTTGGGCTTCTCCTTCCCGTTCGGAGGCGAACTGTTCTGCGCAGGACTCTTGATCCCGGCTTGCTCCAACACCTTGCTCGTCTTCTCCGTGCTCGGCTTGGCCAGCAAGGCGCGCAGTTGGCTGATCGTCGTGTTCTTCTCCCCGATCATTTCGGTCAGGACCCGGAAGGCGCGCCGCGCCGCCTCCAGCTTCTGATAACCCGCCTCGTCCAGGGGTTCCTGGCGCGCCCGCTGCAGCAACCCTTCCCACTCTTCCAGGTTCACCTCAATCACCTCACGTTCCAGTGGCATCTTCCACCTCCGCCAGCAACCGGCGAAAATGCGGCGTCAGCGGATACCCCAGCACCTCCTTGATCGAACGGTTGGGCCGCTGGGTGGGACAGTTCTTGCCGCGGCCCGTCGTCCGCCCCATCACCACCCAGTTGGCGGCGCGATAACACGTGCCCCGGTAGCGTTCGGGATCGACAAAGGTCTCGAGAAAATAGATCGGATGCCCGTACACCCGCTCCCAGTCTCCGGCGATGCGGCGGGCCAGCTGCCCGAGTACGTGGGAGGCGAGATGCGGAACCCGGACCCAGGGCAGAATGAGATAGCGCGGATTATAAGCGAGGAAGCGGATGTTGCGCCGCCGCGCTTCCGCCGACCAGCCGATAAAGCGGTCGCGAGCGCCCAGATGGCGCGGGGCCGAGGACCACGCCAGGCAGGCGATGGGGCGCCCGGCGGCATACACCAGGTACTTCAGGTGCTCGCCCACCGGCCGGATATAACCGAGCGGATGGTACTGGGCGACGAGGTCATTAAACAGCGGCTCGTCGGGCGTGCGCCGCACGGGCTGAAACTCCAAGGGCCGTAGCGCTCGCAGCGGTACTTCCAGAGGCGTCGTATCCAGCAGCAGTGGCAACGAAGCCTGGGTGCCGACGGTCGCGCGCCGGGCCGCGGGGTTGCGATGTACATACGTCGCGGAGGGAAGTTGCAGATGCCCGGCCCGGGCCAGTTCCAGCAGCAACCCGCGGCAGACCATGTCGCGCAGGGCGCCGTTGGCTTGTCTCCATCCCCACGCCTCGCACAGCCGCAGCGAAAGCTGCCGCCGGTTGGCCCCCGGATGCTGCGCGATGAGCCCGCGGATGAACTCCACGTCCGCCGCCGTAACCACCCGGCCCCGATAGCGAAATTCTCCTTCCATACCCGGCAGCGTAGCAGAGTCGAAAATAGAACGCAAGAGTCTTGCGCCTTTTTTCTTAGCTCACCGCGCTCACCGGCCGCCACGCCGGCGCCGCCTGGGTGGCGCTCGGGTCGCCCGACGCCAACAACACCTGCAGTTGGTGCGCCGCCAGACTCCTTGCCACCTCGTGCGCATTCCGCCCTTCCGGCCACCAGCGAAAACGCCCTTTGGAAAGCCGCTTCTGCGCCAGCCAGAAACCCTGGCCGTCGTAGACGAGGCAGCGAATCGCCGTGCCGCGCCGGCTGCGGAAAACGAACAGGCAACCGGAGAAAGGGTCAGTCTGCAATCGTTGCTGACATAACTGCGCCAGCGAGTCGATACCTTTACGGCCGTCGACGGGTTCGACCGCTACCAGGATGCGCATCTGCGGCGTGATCTGAAGCATGCCTCCCCCCAGCCTATCGGGCTTCGCCGTCCCACAACGCCTGGCTCAGCGCCACCAACTCCGCCGTGGCGACGCCCTTGAATTCGACCCTCATCCGCCCGCGCGGACCCTCCAACTCCACCCGGCATTCCTGGGAACCCACGGGCCGCGGCGCGAGCAGTTCCACAAACGCTGGCGGTCGAGCCCGTGGTGGGGTGCGGCGTGGGACCGCTGCCCGGGTTTTCACCACCCGCCCCTTCGCCGCCGGGACCGCGGCTTTCACCCGCTGCTTGAGCCTCCCATAATCCAGCTGCAAAGCGCTCGCGGTAGGGGAAACCCCGTGTTCCTGCGCCAGTTCCGTCGCCGCAGCCCACAAGCGCTCCGGAATCGGTATGCGCCCGGTGTGCGCGCTCCGCCACCGTTTGAAACGCCGATAAAGCCTCCGCATGTTATGGGGAATATCAGGTAACTCGCTGGCCATCGTCTGTCCTCCTCGCCCTCCTGGGCAAAAGACAGACGTTAGCAATTTCGGTCAGGCGAAATCATGCACGCTTGCCGAAACCTCACGATAAACCACGCGCCCAGGCGTGGCCCCATTCAAATTCTATGACTTCTCCCACTCACCACAGAACCAAATCCGTGCTCATCCAGGTGATTCACGACGGCATGGGAGCCGCCGACACTGCCTTGCAGCACACCCTGTTGCGGAAGTACTTGCTGTTGCTCGAGGAGAACGGCAGTTGGCCCGGTGCGATCTGCTTCTACACCGCCGGGGTCAAAATGGTGGTGGAGGGCTCGCCCGTTCTCGACATTTTGCAGTCGCTCGAGTCCAAGGGGGTGCGCTTGATTGTCTGCAAGACCTGCCTGGATCACTTCGGCCTGCTGGACAAGGTTTGCGCCGGAATCGTTGGGGGGATGGGAGACATTTTGGCCGCCCAGACTCTTGCCGACAAAGTCATCACGCTTTGAACCCATGCCACCAC
>JBBIQR010000316.1:0-5816 GCA_037442245.1 Candidatus Solibacter sp.
CTCCTCCTCCGCCGCAACCGCCTGCGCCGCCTCCGCAGCAATACTACGCGCCGCCGCCGCAGCAGCAGTACGCGCCGCCGCAATATTCCTACGCGCCGCCTCCGCCCCCTCCTCCTCCCGCCTACGCGGAGCCGGAGCACAAGGGCATGAATCTGCCGGTGTGGCTGATGACGATCCTGTTCGCGCTGGCCTTCGGCGGCGTGGTAGCGGGCATCTACTGGCTCGCTTCCCGGGGATCTTCCTCGCCATCCACGCCGAGCGCTTCGGTGGAAAGCCCCGCGGCCAAGCCCGGCGCGCAGACCCATCCGCTGCAAAAGTTCATCGAGATCACCGGCGTACGCTTCGTCCCGGACCCGAAAAAGAAGGACGCGACCCTGGTGAAGTTTCTGATCGTGAACCACTCCGATTCCGATGTTTCCGGCCTGGCCGGCAACGTGACCGTCTGGGGACGGACGCAGAAATCCGAGGAGGACGCCGAAGGCACATTCGCCTTCTCCACCAGTCTGGGGCCGAACGAATACAAGGAACTCTCCGAGCCCTTCAACACCAAGCTGAAGATCTACGAGCTGCCGGACTGGCAGAACATCACCACCGACGTCCAGATCACCGCGCCGCCGGCATAGCGGTGAGCCGCCGGAGCGCTTCTTCCACCTGCGGGTCGGGTTCGCTGGCGAGTTCGCGGTAGCGCGCCAGCCAGCGGCGCGCGCGCGGCGCGTCCCCGACCTTGAGAAAGACGTCGCCCAGCGAACGGGCGCACCGCGGAAACTTGGGCTCCCGGTCCAGGTGCAGATTGCACTCGGCCTCCATGTGGCGGAAGACGTCGAGCGAATCGAGCGGCGCTACGCCGGCGGGCGGCGTGCGCATGAAGATCAGCGCCTGCGGGTCGTCGTAGACCAGCTTCCAGGTCTGCTGGTGCGGATCGGCCAGCGCGGGAGCGAGCAGGTAGACCGCGCCGCTCGCCGGCTCGAAGGTGTTCATCGCGATGACCTGTACGCCGTAGCGGTCGAGCAGTTGCCCGGCGTCCGGCTGGCCGTCGTTATCGTCGTGGTTATAGAGGATGCGCGCGTAGTCCAGGAACAGGGCATCGCTCAGCGCGCGCCCGTCGATGAAGACCCGCTCGGCCGGGAACAGGCGCCACATCAGGTAGCCGCCGTGCTCGTAGGTGTTGAAGAGCGGCGCGGTGATTCGGTGGCTCCTCAGGAAATCGGCCGCGCCCGCGGGATACTTCCACTCGGCCACCCGGAGTTCGAAGTGTCCGCCGGCAGCGGCTACCGCGACGATACCCGCGGCGAGCGCTGCCGGCGCCAGTTTGCGCGCCAGCGAGGGCAGGGGACGGCGCCACGGCCACGCGCCCGCGATCCACACCGGAGCGGCCATCCCTACGAACGCCGTGTTGCGCAGGGCGGCGAGCGCCGCGGCGCCGAACGCGAGCAGCAGCAGCCAATCCGCCGGACGCACGTTGCGCCGGTTGCGCAGCATCAGCACCAGAGCCGCCAGCAGCAGCACGGAGAACGGGGCGGGCGGCCACAGCGAGGGGCGGGACCATTCGAGCAGACGGCCCTGCAGGAAACTGCCGCGGTATTCGACGAGGGCGCGGAAAACGCCGAAGCCGTTGGGGTTGATGGCGGACAGCGCGGCGCTCGCGCCGGTAACCATCCACAGCGCCGTGTCGCGGCGCCGCTGCCAGAGGCTCTCGGCGCAGTAGGCTCCAAGCACCGCGAACCCCATCAGGTAGCCGCCGTGGGCGTTGGCCCAGAGCAGAAAGAGGGCGGGCAGAGCCCAGATCCAGCGGCGATCCTCCATCGCCGCCAGGGTCAGGGCGACACCGAGAAACGTGACCAGGAAGGGGCGGTCGAGCGCGAAATCGGCGAGTACCGCGGACGCCGCCAGGGCGCCTGCCACTCCACCCAGCATCCCGCCGCCGCGGCGCGCGCAGATCAGCCCGGTGACCGCGCACACGGCCATCAACAGGAGCACGCGCGCCGCCGCCAGCGCGGTGAATCCGCCGGCAAGCCAGACGCCGTACATCGCCAGTTGCGCCAGCCACTCGTGGGTGAGGTTGAAGCGGCGGGTGAACGCTTCGGCGGGGTGCGCGGCGGCCACCGTGGCGGTGGTCCAGGCGAAGGGGTCGGGGACGGCCAGGGAGTGGGTCCGCGCGATGTACTCGCCGGTGCGCAGGTGCCACCAGAAATCGCTGTCCGCGATCGGTGTGGAAAAGAGTCCCGCGAGCAGAATCGCCGCCAGCGCCAGGAGCAGCGGGCGCAGCCACGCGGCGTCGTTCCGTGGCGCCGGCGGCGCGAGGGTCCGCGATCCGCGCTTACCAGGCAAGCGCGTAATCCCCCAGGGTGCGGATTCCCGCGGTGGCGGGCAGGTCCGTATAGAACACGGGTCCCGACGCGGTCAGCGGAAAGGACTGCCGCACCTGTTCATAGAATTCGGTGCGCGGATTCAGCAGCCAGATCACGCGCGCGCCCGCCGGCAATGTGACGCCCAGCGGCGCCGCGCCCTCCTGCCGCGCGAGCAACCCGGCGCCCTGCCGCACTTCGGCCACCGGCACGCCGCCGCGAATCGTCTTGTGATCCAGCACGAGCATTCTTACCTGGGGCACGTAGTAACCCACTTTGCGCCACGCGACCAGTCCGTGCTCCCACACCACCAGGCTGCCCGGACGCCCGCCGGCCAGCCGGCGGATCTCGCGCAGCGAATGGTCGTCCACCGCCAGCGTGGTTTCGATCTGTTCGAGCGAAGTCAGCGCGAAGCCGCTGTCGATATCGGCCCAGGCGTTCTGGGCGGCCGCCGCGATACCGCCGGTCGCGCTGCCCTGGTAATACCAGCCGCGGTGGGTGAAGTAAATCCAGTTCGTGTACAGCACCGGCGCCAGTAACAGAAGACCGGCCTGCCAGCGGGGGAGCCATCCGGTATTTTTTATGGGCGCCAGTTGCCACGCTGCGCCCGCGGCGGCGGCCACGGCGGCGAGCCACAGCAGACGCCCCGTGTCGTTCGGCTTCTGCCAGTCGATCACACACGCAGCCGCCAGCAGAGCCGGCGCCAGGAAGCGGGGCGCTTCGCAGGCGGCACGGTCCAGCGCGCGCTCGATCAGGTAGCCGCCGAAGAGCGCAGCCACCACCAGCAGGAGCAGGGTCTGACCCGGATCCTCCACGTGGACACTCAGCGCAAACGCGATGGCGGGCAGCAGCCAGAGCCCGAGGAACGCCCAGCGCGCGCCGCCGACTCCCCATCCCGCACCGCGCCACCAGGCCACAATGCCGGCCAGCACCAGCCCGAGGAGTCCGGCGAAGACCCAGGCGATGAGCCGGAAGAAGGTGCGCATCCAGACCCCTTGTGCCGCGCCGAACAGGCCGGAGCTGACGCTGGCCTGATCGGAGATGTAGTCCAGGTTGGCGCGGATGAAGTTGAGCGGTCCGCCGGAAGCGAACATCGCGGGAAGCAACCAGGCGAGTACTACCACTGCCATCCAGAACAGGCCGCGGAAGCGCGCTCCCCAACCGGCTTTGGCGCGCAGAGCACTTGCCGCCCATAAGGGAAAAAGCAGGACCCCGGTTTCGGGCCGGATTCCGGCGCCGATGGCGAGCACCACCGCGCCGGGCGTAATCCACCCCGCGTCGCCGCGCCACGCCTCCCAGCACGCCCCTGCCACCGCGAGTGAGATCACGGCCAATTGCACGCGCAGCGCCGAAGTCACGCCGGCGTGCCAGAAGGGCGGCGCGAGCAGCAGCACCAGCGCGCCCCAGAAACCCGAATCGCCGCCGAAGATCCGGTTGCCGCAGTACACCGCCGCAAGTAGCGCCACAAGGGTGCCGAGTAAAGCCAGGACCAGCAGGATGCTTTCGGCGCGACGGAACCGGAGCCAATGCAGCACCCGCATCTCCAGAACAAAAAGGGGGTACCCCGGAGGCTGCGGCTGGCTCAAGCGGATATCGTAGTGGCCCACCGAGTAAGCCAGGTTCACGTCGTCGAAGGTAAAGAGCTGTCCGGGAGCCAGCGGCAGGCGGGTCGCGCACGTCAGCGCCGCGAAAAACAGTAGTAGAAACCACGGATTTCGGGCGGCGCGCACGCACTCATGATAATCCAAGCTGTGTGCCGGCTAACAACCCGCTTACTGACCGAAAGATAGCAGGCGCCTCCGTGACAGATGAATTACGATGAGGTTGGTCGTTAAAGCGCAAAGAGACACTCGACAGCGGTCGTCCTCTCCTCGGTAACATCCCTCCTATAAAAGGCCGACCGCTCTTTTTTTCCCTCAATCCAAAGGAACCGGCCGCTCGAAGACGACGTCGACCGTGCTGCCCTGGCGCAGATCGACTTCCCGTCCGCGCGTGAGCAGCACCGTCGCCAATCCGATCGCGCCACCGGCGCCCGCGCCGATCCCGGCTCCCTTCCAACTCTGGGTGGCCAGGCCGCCGATGGCGGCGCCCGCTCCGCCCGTGCTGGCGATGCGAACGGCATCCGCGCCCTTGGTCCCGCCTTCTTTCACCTCGCCTTCCTTGCCGATCACCTGCTGAGATCCTTCGCCCGCGTCCACCGCGGTAAGCGTCGGATTGAGCCGCACCGTCTTACCGGACGCGAGCGTAAGAGTATCGATACGGATGGCGAGTTCCGCGCGCCCCTTTACGCGCCCGCTGCGCACGGACCGGGTCACCACGCCCTGCACGTAACTATCGGCGGGCACGAGGATACCGCCTCCGCCGATGACCGGGGTGGCGGTGCGGAAGTAGACGAAGTCGCCGGTCCGCGCCGTGCGGGTGGTGATGGAATTCACCAGGCGCAGCAGCAGGTGGGTGCCCTGCGGGATATCGGCGGCTCCGGCGCAAAGCGTGCTGAGCGCAAAAACCCAGGCAAGACGCATGATGCGTACTCCTTCGCTTTATGCTCTCACGGCGGGGACTAGGGTGGCGGCGGAAGCTTGGCCAGATTGTCCCGCGCCTCACGCAGGGCCGGATCGAAGGCCAGCGCGCGAAGGAAATCGGAGCGGGCGGCCTCGGTTTGCCCCAGCGCCTGTAGCGCCACGCCGCGGTCGTTGACGTAGCGCGCATTGGTAGGGTCCAGCGCCAGGGCGCGTCCGAACTCCTCGAGCGCGGCATCGGCCTGTCCCTCGGCCAGCAGGGTCTTTCCGATCTCGGCCGGTATCGCGGGATCGTTGGGCGCGGCGCCGCGCGCGCGATTCAGCAGTTCCAGGGCCGCGGCGGCGGGCAGCGCGCGGGCCAACTGGATCTTCGGGCGCACCTTGTCCGGAGCGCTCTCCATCGCCTCGCGCCACAGCGCCGCATCGCTCTGCCAGACCAGGGTGCGCTCCAGCGAGACCCCCGCCAGCAGGATTCCGATCGCCGCCAGCACTGCCGCCGGACGCACCCGTTCCAGCGCCAGCCCGGCGGCGGCGGCGAAGGCGAACATCGGCAGATACATGCGGCGGTCCACCGCCAGGTCCGCCGCGGGGAACAATGAGGAACTCGGCAGCAGCAGGATCACGCCGCCGGCAATCCAGGTGGCGATGCCGCGCGGCGCGTATCGCAGGACCAGCGCCAGCGCGCCGATGACGATCACCCAGGCGCCGATCGAGCGCCAGACCAGGGTTGAGATCTCCGGGTCCACGGAAAAGCCGTACGGAAACAGCACCAGTTGCAGGTAGCGCAGCAAGGCGCCGCCCTGCGCCAGCAGATACCCGAACGGCGAGATCCCGGCCTGCACTCCGGCGGGCGCGCCCGGTGTCACCGCCGTGGCCCAGATCACGCGCGCCCCGGCGCACAGCGACAGAGCCAGCATGACCGCCACCGGCGCCCAGCGGTGGCGCGCGCGCG
>JBBIQR010000317.1:0-5800 GCA_037442245.1 Candidatus Solibacter sp.
AATTCTACCGCTCCCTGACGGTCGCGGCTCCGATTGGGTTGTCGCGTCTCTCATTGGGTTGTCCATTCCACTTTTATGTCGCGCACCCGGCTACTTGCCCAGCCGCGCCGCCGCGTTCTTCACCCACGTCTCATACACGTAGCGGTCCTGCTCGCGCTCCCACGTCTCCTTCGGCAGCGCGTCCAGCGCCGCGCGCGGCACCGCCGGCACGCCCGTCCCCAGCGCCATCGTGCCGCCTTCGCGCAGTTCCGTGGCGTACGCCCGGTCGATCGCGGCTCCCGTCCGCGCCGCCCACTCGCCGATGTGCGTCTCCGGCATCCGCGCCACCGCCTCCGGCGTCCAGTTCGGGAAACGCAGCCGCCGCTCCAGCCACAGCGCCGCCGGCCGCGTCACGAAGTACGGCCGGTGCCCGCCGCCCTCGATCCACGCGATGTCGAATACGTTCTGCTCCCCGTGCATCGCGATCGTGCGCCGCCGCAGGTCGTCGAAGAAGCCTACCCCCATCCGCGGAATCGCGACCACGTCGTCCGCCGTGCCGTTGATCACCAGGGTGCCGCCGCGCTCCGCGTGCAGGCTGTACAGCGCCGCCCCACGGTCGCCCAGAAACCGCATCGCCTGGTATGGCAGCGCCTGGCACATCACCTTGGTGCTCGTATCCCAGTACCCGCCCTCGCCGTCGAGATTGCCGCCGCCCGCCAGCACGCACGCGTTCAGCCGCGTCTCCGCCGCGCACCCCAGCCCCAGTACGAACGATCCCATCGAGTACCCCATCGCCGCCAGCCGCTCCGCGTCCACATCCGGCCGCTGCGCCAGGTAACTGGTCGCCTGCATCACGTCGGTCATCATCAACCCGCCCATCCGCCGCCCCATCTCCGGCGGATCCACCTTGCGGTCGTGCTGCCGCGTGCCCGATCTCCTCTGCTGGTTGCGCTCCCCCTCGCCGATCGGATCGTACGTCACCACTACCGCGCCCGCCCGCCCATACAGAATCCCCGCGTAGTACGCGTACCACGAGTATTTGTCGCCGCCGTGCCCGTTCACTACAATCAGCCCGGGCATCCGTCCCGCCGGCTTCTCCTTCGGCCGGTACACGATCGCCGGCACCCGCAGCCCGTAATCCGTGGCGTAGCTGACGCGCTCGGCGATCACGCCCGGCGCCACCTCGGCTTGCCCGTAGTTCTCCACCGAAAGCGCCGGCAACCGCTCCGGCACTTTCAGCGCGGCCCGGATCTGCCGCCGCTGATCGGCGGCGTTCGTCGCGGCCAATGCCGCCACCGCCAGCAGACACAGGTAGGTCCGTCGCAAAATTAAGTCTCCCGCCGTAGAGTATATCGGCTTCGTCCCGCTCAAGGCCCCGCCGCGCGCGCCGATAAGGGACCTGAGAATCCGAAATCTATGCTCGCCATACTCGGTATTGCCACCGTGTTTCTGGCTGTCTTCGGAGGATTTCTGCTCGAAAAGGGAAATCCCTGGGTCTTGTTTCAACCCGCCGAAGTTCTCATCGTGGGCGGCGCCGCGCTAGGCATCCTGCTCGTCGCCAACCCCCCTGCCGTCATCCGCAGGATGGCCCACGGAGTCCTCGCCGCCTTCCGCCCCGCGCGCCGCACCCGGAACGTCTTCCTCTCCCACATGCGCCTGCTCTACGAAATCTTTTCCTACTCCCAGCGCGCCGGTATCATGCAGCTCGAAGAGGATGTCGACCACCCCGCCGATAGCCGCCTCTTCGCCAACTACCCCTCCTTCCTCGCCGACCGCTCCGCCTGCAACTTCGTCTGCGATTCCCTGCGCATGCTCGTGCTCGGCGTCACCACCCCCAACGAGCTCGACCGCCTGCTCGATCTCGATATCGAAGTGCAGCGCCGCGGCCGCCACGAGCCGGTCAGCGCGCTCGCCGCCATCGCCGACGCCCTCCCCGGGCTCGGCATCGTCGCCGCCGTGCTCGGCGTGGTGATCACCATGCAAGCCATCGGCGGCGCCCCCGAAACCGTCGGCCAGAAGGTCGCCGCCGCCCTCGTCGGCACCTTCCTCGGCATCCTTCTCTGTTATGGCGTGGTCGGCCCCATCGCCGCCCGCCTCGAACACCAGCACGAAACCGAAGCCCAGTTCTACCAGGTGCTGCGCGTCGCCATCGTCAGCTTCGCCCGCGGCGCTTCGCCCATTCTCGCCGTCGAGTACGCCCGCCGCTCCATCCCCGAGGAACTGCGGCCCTCCTTCAGCGAAATGGAAATCTCCATCCGCCGCGACGCCCGCATCCCCGCCGTCGCCAAACCCGGAGCGCCCGAGGCGGCTCATGCCGAAACCCAGCCCGCCTGAACACGCGCCGGCCCCCGAAGCCCCGCAGATCCGCCGCGTCTACTCCCGCCGCCACGGAGGCGCCTGGAAAGTCGCCTACGCCGATTTCGTCACCGCCATGATGGCCCTCTTCATCGTGCTCTGGATGATGAACTCGACCTCCAGCGTCAAGCGCAGCGTCGTCGGCTACTTCAAGGACCCCAAGGGTTACTCCCGCACCCTCGGCGCCGGACCCGGACAGGCCGGCGAAGGCATGCTCATCCACCGCGACAACGTCTCCGGCCTGCAAAATCAGCTCCGCCAGGCCCTCGAACGCGTCCCCGAATTCCACAGCCTGCGCGACAACGTCAAGTTCAGCGTCACCGGCGAAGGGCTGCGCATCGACCTGCTCGAAACCGAGCAGGGCCTCTTCTTCATCAGCGGCAGCCCCCAGCCCACTTCCTCCGGCGAGCACCTCCTCCGCGCTCTCGCCCAGGAACTCTCCGCCATGCCCAACCGCCTGATTATCGAAGGCCACACCGATGCCCGGCCCTTCCGTAACTCCACTCCGGATTCCGGCTACGGCAATTGGGAACTCGCCGCCGACCGCGCCAACGCCGCCCGCCGCCTGCTCCACGCCTACGGCATCAGCGCATCCAAGGTCGCCGAAGTCCGCGGCTTCGCCGACCAGCGCCCCTATAACGATAGCGACCCGGACGACCCCCGCAACCGCCGCGTCTCCGTGGTGGTGCGCTTCGCCCAGTAGCGCCCGCCGCTTACAGCTTGAAGAGTTCCCGCAGCCGCCGCGTCTGCACCCGGCTCACCGGGACCTCGGTCTGCTTTTTATCGTCCATGCGCAGTTGGTAGCTCGATTTGAACCACGGCACCACTTCCTTGATCCGGTTGATGTTCACCAGGTACGAGCGGTGTACCCGCCAGAACATGTCGCGGTCCAGGCTGGCCTGCAGGTCTTCGATCGTGCGGTAATTCGACTGTCCCTCGAAATGGGTTGTGGCTAAAGTAATCAGCCCGTTGTCGATCGTGGCGTAAATCACGTCGTTCGCGTCCACGATCAGGTACCGGTTGTTCGCCCGCACCATCAGCTTCGTGCGCGGCGCAGCCGCCGGAGCCTTCGCCGTCTGCGTCTCCGCCGGACGGCGCTCGTGAATCGATCGCCGCGCCCGCTCGATGGTCTCGCTCAGCCGGCTCTTGTCCACCGGCTTCAGCAGGTAGTCCATCGCCTCCAGCCGGAACGCCTCCACCGCGAATTGATCGTACGCCGTCACGAAGATGAAATGCGGCAGGTCGAGCTCCAGCTCGCGCAGGCGCCGCACCACTCCCAGCCCGTCCAAACCCGGCATGTTCACGTCCAGAAATACCAGGTCCGGCTCCAGTTTCTGGATCAGTTCCACCGCCTCCAGCCCGTTGGAACCCGTTGCAATGACATCTACTTCCGGGAAATCCTTGAGCAGGAACGACAGCTCGTCACAGGCCAGTTTTTCGTCGTCTACGACAACCGTCGTGAGGGTAGCCGTCGCGCGGTCACGCATGGAGTTGCTATTATATCATTTCAACCTTTTAGGAGAACGACTTGGCTACTAACGACGGTGTCCGGATCGCGCCTGCTGAAGGCAAGCTCGGGGTGTTGGTCCCCGGCATGGGCGCGGTAACGACAACCTTTATTGCAGGCCTTGAAGCCATCAAGCGCGGTTTGGGAAAGCCCATCGGTTCGCTGACCCAGTTGGGTACGATCCGCCTCGGCAAACGCACCGACGGACGCAGTCCCGCTATCAAGGACCTCGTCCCCCTCGCCGGCATCGACGATCTCGTCGTCGGCTGCTGGGATATCTACGAGGACAATGCCTACGAAGCCGCCGTCAAAGCGGGCGTGCTCGAAATGTCCCTCCTCGAGCAGTTGAAGGAGCCGATGTCGGCGATTCAGCCGATGAAGGCCGTCTTCGACCAGAACTTCGTCAAGCGCATCAACGGTCCCAACGTCAAAACCGGCGGCTCCAAAATGGACTACGCCGACCAGGTGATGGACGATATCCGTCAGTTCCGCCAGAAGACCGGCGTCTCCCGCCTGGCCATGATCTGGTGCGGCTCCACCGAGGTCTACCACAACGCCGCCCCCGTCCACGCCACCCTCAAGGACTTCGAGTGCGGCCTCCAGCACGACGACCCGGAAATCTCCCCCAGCCAGATTTACGCCTACGCCGCCCTCAAGAGCGGCGTCTCCTACGCCAACGGCGCGCCCCATCTCACCACCGATACCCCGGCGCTGCTCGAACTCGCCCGCAACATGAACCTCCCCGTCTCCGGTAAGGACTACAAGAGCGGCCAGACCTTCATGAAGACCCTGATCGCTCCCGGTCTCAAGTCCCGCCTCCTCGGATTGAACGGCTGGTTCAGCACCAACATCCTCGGCAACCGCGACGGCGAAGTCCTCGACGACCCCGGCAGCTTCCGCTCCAAGGAAGTCAGCAAGAGCAGCGCCCTCGAATACATCCTCCAGGGCAACCTCTATCCGGACCTGTACAAGGAGTTCTACCACAAGGTCCGCATCGAGTATTACCCGCCGCGCGGCGACGCCAAGGAAGGCTGGGACAACATCGACATCTTCGGGTGGCTCGGCTACCCCATGCAGATCAAAATCAACTTCCTCTGCCGCGATTCCATCCTCGCCGCTCCGCTCGTCCTCGACATCGTCCTGTTCATGGACCTCGCCCAGCGCGCCGGCATGCGCGGCGTTCAGGAATGGCTCTCGTTCTACTTCAAGGCCCCGATGCACGCTCCGGAACTCTACCCCGAGCACGACATCTTCATCCAGTTGATGAAGCTCAAGAACACGCTGCGCTGGATGCGGGGCGAGGACCTGATCACCCATCTGGGGCTGGAATATTACGACTAGCCGCTGTATTGTGTCATGTAGACGCGCTGGCCCGTTGAGGCCCATCCCTCCGCGCCGCCGCGTCTTTGTGTCTGGGGAGCTCCTATGAAAGTGTTGGTAATCGGAGGAACTCTCTTCATCGGCAAACAGTTGGTGGAGGAGTTGCTCAAGGAAGGGCACGAGGTCGCGATCCTGCATCGCAAGCCGAAACACGACTTCGGCCGCCGCGTGGAAAATATCATGGCCGACCGCAATGACGGCGACGCCGTGAAAGATGCCCTGTCCGCACGCCGCTTCGAAGTCGTCTACGATAACGCCTACGACTGGGAACGCGGCACCACCGCCGCCCAGGTCGAAGCCTGCGTGCGCGCCGCCGGCGACCGCCTCTCCCGCTACATCTTTATGTCCAGTGTCGCCGCCTACGGCGATGGCCTCAATCACAAGGAAAGCGATCCCCTCGCCCCCGATTACCACCCCATCCCCTACACCGCCCAAAAAGCCACTACCGAACGCATGCTCTTCCGCATGCACACCCAGAACGGACTCCCCGTCGTCACCTTCCGCCCCCCCTTCGTCTACGGACCCCGCAACCCCTACTACCGCGAGGCCTTCTTCTGGGACCGCCTCCGCGCCGGACGC
>JBBIQR010000318.1:0-5788 GCA_037442245.1 Candidatus Solibacter sp.
CGGCAGGTTCGGTTCGGTGTGCCAACCGCTTGCTAACGCGCGCGGCTCGGAAACGCGCCGCGACCGTGAGGGAGCGGTCGCCGATGAAACGCAAGAAACCACACGGTCGTCACACTAGCCCGGCGCGGGTTACCGCAGCCGGGCCAACTCCTGCTGAACCATGCGAAGCGGCAGAGGAAGGAAGATGCCCTCCTTGACGATATCGGCCTGGCCCTGCTCGCTGAGGACGAACTTCAGGAACTCGCGCACCTTGGGATCGAGGGGCTTGCCGGGCGCCTGATTGACGTAGATGTAGATGACGCGGCTGAGCGGGTACTGCTGCTGGAGCACTTCGTCGAATGTACCTTTGAAGTAAGGCCCGGCGGCGGACTCGGAGAGCGCGACGGATTTGACGCCGGGCATGATGTTACCGAAGCCGGCGTACGTGATGGCGTAGGGATCGGCGGCGACGCCTTGAGCGGTCGCGTCGAGGGCGGCGAGGGAGCCGACGGTGGTGCGCTCCTCGATGCCGCTTCGCCAGGAACCGCCGGCGAGGACGCGGTCCTCGAGGAAATGGGCGATGCCGTTGGGCCGGATGAGACCCCAAAGGTGGATAGGCTTGTCGGCCCACTCACCGGTGAGGCCGAGGTCGCCCCATTTCACCGCGGCGGGGAGACCGTGGCGGCGCGTGGAGGAGAAGATCGCGTCGAGTTGGGCGAAGGTAAGGCGCTCGATGGGGTTCTTCTGGTTCACGAAGAAGGCGATGGCGTGGGTCTTGCCGGGAGTGCGGTAGCTTCCGCCGGCGACGCGGATGGCGGTGGGCTTATAGCCGAACCTGGCCTCGAAGGCGTGTTCCTCGCCGGGCAGCATTTCGCGGGCGACGGGTCCCAAGTCGGCCTGGCCCGCGGTGAGGGCGGGTCCGGCGGTGCCGGACGCCTTGGCTTCCAGGTCGAAGGTTACTTCGGGATAGAGCTTCTTGAAGTCTTCGATCCACAGGCGGGAGAGGGTTTCCATGGTATCGGCGCCGACGCTCCGCAGGTGGCCGGAGAGCGAGGGAACGGGCTGATAGGGCGGCACACCGGGCACGGCGGCCGCATGAAAGGTCTCCTTGAACTGGCCCTTGATGGCATGTTGCGCGGCGGCGGGCCAGGCGATGAGAAAGGCCGCGGTTACGATGTTTCGAAGATGCATGGCTTCACTCCGTGACGATAGATTCCAGTTCCCGGCGGTTATGCCGGGCCGTTTAACGCGGCGGCGGAGGCGACGCGAGGCTCAAGCCCGGCGCGGATCTTCTCGGCCTTGCGGTGGAGCGCATCCTTGTCGTCGCCGTTTTTGTAGTTGTAGACCACGGCGAGCGCGCCGATGACCTTGCCGGATTTGTCGTGCAGCGCCATCTCGACCTCGAAATGATTGCCGGTGGCGTTGACCTCGAGGTTCGGCTGTCCGGTTTTGATGACGCGCAGGTCGTCTTCGTCGGCCTTCTTTCCGTAGCGTCCGATGTTGGAGGCGACGATGGGGTAATCGGAGGCGTCGGCGGAGACGATGTGGAACACCAGGATGACGATATCGGGGTGGCCGGCGAGGGTCTCATCGACCAACTTCTGCGCGACGGTGTGGGGTTTGGCTGGAGGCGCGGCGGATTGCGCGCACAGAGCCAGCGCGGAGACAAAGGCAAGAGTCAACAGGGACAAGGCTCTCATGGTTTGGAAGGGTAGCACCGGGAACCTAAACGGGCGATGAACGGACGAGGGGCGCGCGGGGCGCTTCGGGCGAGACATCGGGGGCGGGCAGAGAGGCGAGAAAGACGCTGCCCTGGGGAGAGGACGATTCGAGCCGGAGGGAGCCGCCATGAATGTCCGCAATCCAGGTTGCGATGGCGAGTCCGAGACCCGCGCCGCCGCCGGGCGAGCCGTTGAGCGCGTGATCGCCGCGGGCACGTCCGCGGTCGACGCGGTAGAAGCGGTCGAAGATGCGGTCCTGCGCCTCGGCGGGAATGCCTTCGCCGTTATCGGCGACGCGAATCAGGTAGCGGGCGCCTTCGAGGGCGAGGGAGACGCGGATCTCGCCGCCTTCAGGGGTATACTTCACGGCGTTGTCGAGGAGGTTCATGACCATCTGGCGGAGGAGGTCCTCATCGCCGTGGAAGGGGGCTTCGGGCAGGTCGCCGACGACGACCTTCATGGCTTTCTGGCCGGCGAGGACGATGGCCGCCTGCAAGGCTTCGAGCAGCATCTCATCGAGCTGGAAGGATTTCTTGCGGAGGACGAAGCTGCCGGAATCGGCGCGGGCGAGCCGCAGCATGTCCTCGACGATGCGAGTGAGACGGCGCGCCTGGGCTTCGACGATGCCGACGGCGTTGCGATACTCGTCCTCGGCGCGGTGTTCCTTGCTGAGCGTGACGGAAGCGGTGGTACGGACGACGGAAACGGGAGTGCGGAGTTCGTGGGAGGCGTCGGCCATGAAGCGGCGCTGGATCTGAATCGCGCCGCTGAGGCGGGAGAGCAATTCGTTGAAGGTGGCGGCGAGGCGGCCGAGCTCGTCGCGGGGGTTGGCGACGGGGAGGCGCTCCTCGAGATTCTCGACGCCGATGCGGTGCGCCTGGCGGGACATGGCAAGCACGGGGGCGAGGCTTTTACGGGCGAGGAGCCAGCCGGCGACACCGGCCAGCAGAGCGCTGAGGGGGACGGCGAAGAGAAGGATGCGCCGGTCCGCCGCGAGTTCGCCGAGGAGGGGAGAGAGGGAGCGGGTGACGACGATGCCGTATTGGCGGTCCATGGGCGGGAGGGAGACGCGGGTCATGGCGGCGCGGCGCGGCTCGGCGCCGGGGGAGGACGGGCTCATGGTGGCGATGCGCAACTCGCCAATGGGCAGACTGCGCCAGTCGAACTCGGGGATGTAGCGGCGGCTGCCGGCGGGGCGCTCGGCGAGGAGATCGCCGGCGCCATCGAAGATTTCGATGGTGAAGGAGGGGAAGTTGAGCGCCTTGACGGTTTCGCGCGCGGCGAGCTCGTCGAGACCGGATTCGCTGAGCTCCTTTTCGAGGATGGAAGTGATGGCGCTGCTGACGCTGCGGAGGACGCTATCGGCGCGTTCCATGAAGTTGTGCCAGAGGATGGCGTAGACTCCGGCGCTGAAGGTGAGCAGCAGGAGGGCAAGAATCCCCATGTACCACAGGGTGAGGCGGACGCGGACGGAATCGAACATCACGCCCCCTGGCCGGCGGAAAGGACGTAGCCTTCGCCGCGGCGGGTGCGAATGAGGCGGGTGGCGTGTCCGGCGTCGATTTTGCGGCGCAGGCGGAGCATATAGACCTCGACGAGGTTGGTGAAGGAGTTAAAGGTCTCGTCCCAGACGTGTTCGGAGAGGTCCTCGCGGGTGACGAGTTCGCCGGCGTGGAGGGCCATGAATTCGAGGACGGCGTACTCTTTGGCGCTGAGGTCGATGGGTTGTCCGGCGCGCTCGACGCGGCGGGCGCGGAGATCGACGCGGAGATCGCCGACGCGGATTTCCTCGAGGAAGGCGGAGTCGCGGCGGCGCAGCAGGGCGCGGATGCGGGCGAGCAACTCGGCGTACTCGAAGGGTTTGGTGATGTAGTCGTCGGCGCCGCGGTCGATGCCGGCGATGCGGTCCTGCACGGCGTCTTTGGCGGTGAGCATGAGGACGGGCATGTCGTGGGCGGAGTCGCGGAGTTGGCGGCAGACGGAGAAGCCGTCGATGCCGGGGAGGATGACATCGAGGATGACGAGGTCGTACGGGATGGCGCGGGCGGCGGCGAGGGCGTGTTCGCCGTCACCGGCGACATCGACGGCGTAATCCTGCTCGCGCAGGCCCTTGGCGAGCATCTCGGCGGCCCGAGGCTCGTCTTCGACCAGAAGAATCCGCAGTAGCGCCGCCTCCTCGACGGAATTCTACCAAGAGCGGGCGGCGCGCGCCGGTTTGTAGGACAATCAAGTGTCTCTATGATTGGCACGTTCATGGCCTCGCGCGCGGGTTTGCGGGTGGCGATTCTGGCGCTGGCGGCGGCGGCGGGATGCGGGGGAGCCGAGGCGGCGGGCAAGACGAGGGTGCGGATCGCGGTCGGATCGAAGCCGGGCAACATCGTCTATCTGCCGGTGGATTTGGCGCGGGCGCTGGGTTACTTCGAGCAGGAGGGGCTGGACGCTCAGTTCCGGTATTTTGAGGCGGGCACGTCGGCGGCGGAGGCTCTGGCGGCGGGAGAGTACGACCTCTCGGCGAATTCGATCGATCACGCCATCAAGATGCAGGGCGATGGGCGGCGGCTGCAGATGGTGGCGTCGTTCACCGACTACCCTTGCGTGACGCTGGTGGTCCGCAAGGATCTGAGCGCGCAGATCCGCTCGGAGCGCGACTTGAAGGGGCGGCGCATCGGGGTGACGGCGGAGGGGGCGGGCACGCATGTTCTGGCGGCGAGCATCCTGCATCATGCGGGATACAGCCTGCGGGACGTGGAGATCGTGCCGGTAGGATCGGGCGATTCGTTCATCGCGGCGATGGCGCAGAAGCGGATCGACGTGGGGATGGCGACGGACCCGACGACGACGCGGCTGCTGATGAGCGGGGCGGCATCGATCCGGCTGGACATGACGACGCCCGACGAGACGGGGTTGATTTTCAACGGCCCGTATCAGTTCACGGGGCTGCTGGTGCGTCCGGACACGATCCGCGCGCATCCGGAGGTGGTGCAGGCGGTGGTGAATGCGACGGTGAAGGCGCTACGGTTCATCCGCAGCCACAGCGCGGCGGAGATCGCGGCCAAGCTGCCGCCGGCGATCGTGGGGGACAGCTACATCTACGTGAAGAGCCTGGAGCACTCACGCTCGGCGTTCGCGAAGGACGGGACGATTCAACTTTCGGGCGTGGCCAACAACATCGAATCGCAGATCACGTTCGGGCGGAACCTGCCGGCGGCGAGCCGGGACCCGAAGCTGTTCCTCGACGAGCGGTTCGTGCGCGCGGCGCTGACGCGGTGAGGGGTAGGCGGTCTATTCCGGGGATGGCGGGGTGACGGAGAGCGAATAGCCCTCTCCGCGCAGGGTGTGAAGCAGGCGGACGGGGTGGCCGGAATCGATTTTGCGGCGCAGGCGGCCGAGGTAGATCTCGATCAGGTTGGAGTAGGCATCGCAGGATTCATCCCATACCTCGCGGGCGATCCGGGCGCGGGTGACGGTTTCTCCGGCGTGGCGCGCCAGCAGTTCGAGGAGGGAGAACTCGCGGGCGGTGAGTTCGACGGCGCGTCCGGAGCGCTCGACGCGGCGGGTGCCGAGGTCGATGGAGAGGTCGGCGATGGCGAGGACTTCGCGTTTGCGGATGGCGCGGCGGCGCAGGAGGCCGCGGATGCGGGCGAGGAGTTCCTGGTACTCGAAGGGCTTGACCATGTAGTCGTCCGCGCCGAGGTCGAGGCCGCGGATGCGTTCTTCGACGGTATCGCGGGCGCTGAGGATGAGGATGGGGGTGTGGTTGCCGGCGGCGCGGAGGTCGCGGCACAGGGCATAACCGCTCTTGCGGGGCAGCATGAGGTCGAGGATGAGGAGGTCATAGCGGCTGACGGAGGCTTTGAAGTCGGCCTCCTGGCCGTCGCCGGCGACATCGACGGCGTAGCCCTGCTCGCGGAGGCCCTGGCGTAAGATTTCGGCGGCGTCCGGCTGGTCCTCGACGAGGAGGATGCGCATGGTTGACCTTTCCGGCAGTATTTTACTGCGGAGCGGGGCGGGATGGGAGGGATGGGGAAGGGGGGTGTCGCTAGTATGTGAGTTGTCCGGTCGAGTTCACACGTGATCTGTCCGCTTCG
>JBBIQR010000319.1:0-5769 GCA_037442245.1 Candidatus Solibacter sp.
GAGATCGACTATCAGCCCCTTATCGATCGAGCCGCAGAAGTCGAGGAATTCCCGGGCATGCGGCAGTTCGACGTGAGAATATCAAAGACCGACCGAATGGGCTGCCCGCGCGAAAAGACCTTAATCCCGGCGAGGATCATTCCTTCCTGGAAAATCTCTTTCGCATCGGTGGACATGCTGCCGGTCTCGATTTTGCCGCCGCCGCTCTGCTCGCTGAACGTGGTTGGGTAGTTGGTGACGGGCACGCCGAAAGAGTCGGTGACCCGCATGGCGAGGCGCCATCCGGTGTCGTTGGGGTAGCCGAGGAAGCCGCCGCCGATGATGGCCATGACGTTGGCGGGGGTGCCGCTGCCGACGAAGTAGGTGTAGGGCAGATGCAGGGTGGGACCGGCGCCGGTGACATCGACGAAGCCTTCGTAGGCGCCGGCGGCGGGAGCGGTGCCGGTGAGCGCGACGGTGACGGTGGCGGTAGCGCCGGGGGCGAGGTTCACGGATGACGGGGTGACCTGCACGCCCGAGCCGCGTTCGCCGGAGAGCGAGCGCGCGGCGAAGTTGAACGTCGCCTGGGCGGAGGAAACGTTGGCGACGGTGACGGTGCGGTTGATGGGCAGGGAAGAGGGGTTCAGGGCGCCGAAGGAGATGGCGGCGGGATCGAGCGTGGCGGCGATGTTGACCGCATCGGCTACGTTGAGCAGACCGGCTCCGGCATCGACGAGATGGGCGCCGCCCTGCACCGCGCCGAAATTCGCGGTGTTGACGACGGCCGATTTCAATTGCGCCGGAGTGAAGCCGCCGTGGTTCTGTTTGACGAGCGCGGCGGCTCCGGCGACGAAGGGCACGGCGTAACTGGTGCCGCTGACGGTGGTGTAACCGGTGGGATTGTAAGCGTCGCCGTTGGGATCGTAGCGCTCGGTGGCGGTGTAGACGCCGGCACCGGGGGCGACCAATTCGGGCTTGAGCGCGAAATCGCGGGCGACGGCGAAGTTGCCGATGCTGGGTCCGCGGGAGGAGAAGGGCGCCACCTGGCTGACCGCGGGATTATCGCCGGCCGCGAAGGCGGGGTCGAGCGTGACGGCGGCGTCTGGGTTGGCGGCGAGGTAGCTCTTTAACGCCTTGCCGTCGGTGTTGCCGATGGTGAAGGCGGGGATTGCGGCGGGGCGGATGAAGAGGGCGGGAGGGAGGTCGTCGACGCCATCGGTCTGATAGAGGATGACGGCGAGGGCGCCGGCGGCCTGCGCGTTATCGAGCTTCTGATAGATGTAGCAGGCGCCGCGCTGGATGAGGGCGATGCGCCCGGAGAGCGATCCGGCCGGCAGAGGGGAGCAGGCGAGGCCGTTATCGCCGGTGACGGTGACGTCGCGCGCCTGTCCGTTGAGGGGCGCTGCCGGGCGGGTGCCGTCGGCGAACAGCCCGCGGACGTTGGCGCCGCTGTAACGCAGGGTCTGGTAGACGATGTGGCTGTTGAGGGTCGCGCCGACGGTGATGGCGTCGGGCGCGGTGCCTGGGGTGTGCAGAGAATTGAGCGTGGGAGTGACGGCTCCGGCGTTGCCGCTGTTGCCGGCGGCGGCGATCACGGTGAGGCCTTTGGCGACGGCTTCTTTAATGCGCTCGGCGCGGATATCGCAGTAAGCGGTGGGGTCGTTGTTCTCGCACGTGGTGCCGGTGTCGAGCGGACCGAACTGGGCGGGATCGCCTTCGTTGATGGAGAGGGTGACGATGTCCATGCCATCGTTGACGGCGTCTTCGAGCGCCGCCTGCACGGTGGAATCGAAGGTGAATTCGTTGATCCCGGGGGAGCCGAAGATTTTGTAGTTGCCGAGCCACGCCTTGGGCGCGACGCCCTGAATGGCGCCGAGCGGCGCGGTGTTCTGTACGCCGGCGGCGATCATGGCGATGGCGGTGCCGTGGCCCATGCGGTCGCGCGGGGAGAGATCGTCGGGCGTGGTGGAGGTGGGATCGGTGCCGACCAGGGTGCTGACGTAGCTGCGGGCGACGATGACCTTGTTGTTGGTGTAGCTGGAATCGCCCTTGGGGAAGCCGGAGGGCGCGGTGAAGCCGGCGTCGTTGAAGCCGGGGTGGGTTTGATCGATGCCGGTATCGATGATGCCGATTTTGACGCCGGCCCCGGCGTTGGCCGCGCCGCCCACGGCGTTCCACGCGGCGGGCGCGTTCACCAGGTTGACGGCGGTGTTCAGGGCGGGGCGCACCGGGGGCAGGAACTCGACGCGGCGGACGCCGGGGATGGCGGCGAGGGCGGCGGGATCGGCGTGGGCGGCATCCACGTAGATGGCGTTGGCAAGGAGGGAGAACGCGGCGTGGACGGTGACGTGGCGGCGGGCGAGCTCGGCGAGCACGGGGCGCTGGGCGGCCTCGACTCTGCGGCGGAGGGCGAGAGCGGCGGACCCGCGCAGGGCATCGCGGGAGGCAACGGATTGGGCGACGGAGGGATCGCGGAGGATCAGGGCGTACTCACCGGTACGCGGACGCGGTTGGGCGAAAGCCGCCGGAACCAGCAGCAGCAGGGCAGCGGTCCGATTCATTCGGGTTACCTCGGGCGAGTAGATGGACGTGGTACAGCGCGCTGGGTTTCCGTATCGAAAGTACTTTCGGCGCGGGCGCGTAGGATTTCGTCCGCAACATCGGCGGCGGCGCGCATTTCGCGGACCTCATGGACGCGCACGATGTGGGCGCCGGCGAGAATACTGGCGGTGACGGCGGCGGCGGTGGCGAAGCGGTTCTCCTCGGGGTCGGGATGGGCGAGGAAGCTTTTGCGCGAGGGGCCCGTCATGAGGGGCAGGTCGAGGGGGGCGAGTTCGTGGAGGCGGGCGAGGATGAGGGAGTTCTGCTCCTTGCGCTTGCCGAAGCCGAGGCCGGGGTCGATGACGAGGCGGTTCTTATCGATGCCGACGCGGCGGGCGCGGCCGAGGGCGGCGTCGAGATCGCGGCCGATGGCGCCCATGGGGTCGAGCATGGGGCCGAGTTTGGCCCAGGTTTCGGGGGTGCCGCGCATGTGGTTGAGGACGAGGCCGGCGTTGCGGTTGGAGACGACGCGGGCGAGTTGGGGTTCGACGGTGAGGCCGCTGGGATCGTTGATGATGGAGGCGCCGAGGTCGAGGGCGCGTTCGGCGACTTCGGCTTTGTAGGTATCGATGGAGATGGGGATGGCGATGTGGTCGCGCAGGCGCTTGAGGACGGGGACGAGGCGCTGCAATTCGACGGCGGCGGTGACGCGCTCGGAGCCGGGGCGGGTGGACTCGGCGCCGATATCGATCACGTCGGCGCCCTGCTCCTCGAGTTCGACGGCGTGGGCGAAGGCGCGGTCGGGGTCGGAGTATTTGCCGCCGTCGGAGAAGGAGTCCGGGGTGACGTTGAGGACGCCCATGAGCAGGGTACGGTCCCCGAGGCGAAGTTCGCCAGTGGCGAATTTCCAGATGTAGTTCTTGCGCACTGATTTTAGGGTCGCATGTTTTGGGGCGGGCGCGGATGGCGGCGACCGGAGGAGTCGCGAGCGGCGGTACATTGGCGAGTGCCCGTCCGACGGACAGACTGGGCCGCTGGATGCGCCGCGCGGCGCCGGAATCAGGCTGCCGATCGGCCGCAACGAAGCGGCGGGACTTGCCTGCTATGGGCTCGTCGTGGCGGTCCGGTACCGCAACGGCGATTCATCCGGAAGATTCGCCGTGGCAGAGTTCATCGGTCGCGCCTTTCCGGCCTACCAGGACTACGCGAAGGAGTTGCTGGCAGGCTTCGACATGAAACCCGCCGCCGGCCCGTACCCGGACGACATCCTTTCGCACAAAAGCAAGGCGATGGTGGAGTACAGAACGCCCGCGGGGAAGGACGGCTTGGGGGCGGTTGCTCCGCTGCAGAAGAGCGAATGGCCCACCGAGGGACTGGCCATCCTTCTCGGGAAACCGCCGAGCCTTCTGCAAGTAGCGATACGGCTGCCGCGCGACGCCAGGGGGCTGGCATCCGCGATTACGGGCCAGTTTAAGCGGGACGCGGCGAGGATGAGCGCGGCCAGGCCGTGATGTTTTGCCGGGATCGAGTCGCAGAAGCGATGTACAATATACATCGTGAGGCGGACGCAGCTTTATCTGGACGACCAACTCTGGGGCGCGCTCCACGCCCGGGCACGGAGCGAGAAGACGACGATCTCCGAATTGGTCCGGCAGGCCGTCCGGGAGCGTTACCTCGGCGACCTCGACAGGCGAAGGGCGGCCATGCAGAGCTTCGTTGGAATCCGCAAGCCGGATGGTGAGGATCGTGACGCGCGCACGGAGGTCCGCGACCTGCGGCGGGGCAGCCGGTTGGAACGGTTTGGCAAACGGTGACGGTGCTGATCGATTCCGACGTTCTGATCGAGGTCTCGCGCGGGCGGGACGAGCGGATCCTGTCCAAGTGGGGTGAACTGAGCCGGTCCGAAGCTCTCATTCTGTTCTCTCCGGTGAACCAGGCCGAACTTTGGGCGGGAGCGCGTCCGAGCGAACACGACAGGCTGGAAGCGCTGTTCGGCGCGCTCGTGTGCGCCCCGGCCGACGCCACCATCGGGCGGCGCGCCGGCGAGTACCTGCGGCGATACCGGAAGAGCCACGGTCTCGAGTTGGGCGACGCGCTCATCGCGGCGACGGCGGCCGGCCACGGCGCCATGCTGTGGACGCGAAATCGCAAGCACTACCCGATGAAGGAAGTAGTGTTCTTCGATTGACGGGTGCTCGCGTTGGCGTCGCGGTACCACGCCGTGCAGACAGGGACGACGGCGCCGCTCGGGTCTGCGAGGGAGTCTGGGTTGGGCGAATAGGGTGATGTAGGGGCGTTTATGGTTCCCTGTGCGTGTGAGAGAGCTTAAGGCCTTTGAGGATCAGCAGCGTAGCGTTAATATGCAGGTTTAGAAGCGAGTCCCCTTTTGCTCGCACGCGAGCGGCACCACACCGGAATCAGACGACGGCTTGAATTTGAAGAAAGGCGGCTAACCACAAGTCAGTCAACATCTGATCGCAATCGTTGCCGTCCAGCTTGAGATGACGACTCTCGATTTCAAATACAGGAATACGCGTTTTCCTGACCCCGTTCTGGCGAATGGAGTTTTCGCCCGTACGCGAAGCGCCTACGGCTCGAACACGCGACCGAGAACGTGCGGCTGAACACGCGTGAGCTTACCCTCCAGTTCCGCCCGCTCTCCGGCAGGACCGATTTTCTCTGGGAGGTGGGCAGCGGGCAAAACTGGGTCGGGTATCACCTCGCTGGCTTGCTCGCGCTCCATGAGCACTTCAACAGCCTGCCCCAAAACCCTGTGCCACGGTTCTTGATGATCGACCAGCCGAGCCAGGTCTACTTCCCGGAAGCATGGCCGTCGATGGATCAGACGCCCAGCGACTATAAGCCATCTGAGCGGTCGCCGGACATCGAAGGCGTGCGGCGCATCTTTGCGGCACTCTCTGAGTTCATGGCCGTGCTTAAGGGACAGTTCCAGGTGATCGTCACTGAGCATGCGGGCTCGATCACGTGGCAAGGCATCGAGAACGTCCACTTGGTCGCGAACTGGCGCGAAGGACACGACGACTTCCTCATCCCCGCCGAATGGCAGCAGAAGCAGGCAGAGTAACTAGCGTGGGAACCGTTATGATTGTTCTCATGTCAGGCGTCTGACGGCTGATCGGGGTGCAGTCTTCTCCGATCGGTGCGATTTCTGCTCGTTCCGGATTAGGAACGATAAGTCGTTAGCGCCCTATCGGGAGTGCCGCGGAGGAAAGTCCTGCGCAAAAACGG
>JBBIQR010000320.1:0-5727 GCA_037442245.1 Candidatus Solibacter sp.
CGGGGGCCGCCGTGGTCGCAGTGGCGGCAATGGCAGGTACAGGAGTCGGTGACCTCGAAGGACACGACGATGGGGCGGTCGGCTACCCAATTGAGGGAGCCGCGGCCGATGATCTTGAGGGATTCGGAGAATGGAACCTTGCGCATATAAATAGGTCAGCCAACGTTACAGCGTGAGGGGTCGCAGCCGGGCTGCGAGCAGGGTCCGAAGACCGGGGATTCGGGGGCCAGTGAGACGGGCGGGGCGGCGTCAGGCCGTCCCTGGATGCGATGTTCGAGCATTTCGAGAGCCGGGCGGAGCCAGGTATGTCCGAGGCCGACGGCGGATTGGAGCCAGGTGTAGGCCTCGAGGTCGTCGGCGGGGGAGCCCTGTCCGAGGAGGGTCATGACCCCGAGGTTGGTGATGGCGTTGCCGTCGCCGGACCCGGCGGCGCGGGCGTACCAGGCACGGGCGCGGGGGAAATCGACCGGCACGCCGCGTCCGGTGTGATAGGCGAGGCCGACCAGGAACTGGGCGCGCAGGCAGCCGTTTTCGGCGGCGCGGAGGAGGTGGGAGAAGGACTCGGCGGGCGCGGCGCAGCGGAGCGCGCGGTTGAAGTCGGCGGCGGGGTGGGGAGCATCGGGGTCCATCACGCACCTCAAACGGAAAAAGGGAGCCAAAACTATTCTATATCAGGGATTGCCGAATTTGACCACAGGCGGCGGGTGTCTCAGGGGGAGAAAGCCTGGGGCGGCGCGTTTGCCGTGGGCCGGACCATAACCAAAGGGAGCAGTGAATCGGTTGGCGGGCATGGGCCACGCTTAGTTTGGGACAGCTATGTCCCAGGGAGGTTCAACGTTGAATCCGGGGCTCCTTTTGTCGGGTAGCGCCGCACTGGCGGCGCTGATTCCTCTGGCCGGTCTGGTCTTTCTCGCAATCGGCGGGATCTTTCTGTACAACCTTCTGGTGCTGTCGCGGAACCGGACGCGGGAGGCGTGGAGCGGGGTGGAGGTGCAGTTGAAGCGCCGCTCGAGCCTGATTCCGAACCTGGTGGAGACGGTGCGCGGGTACGCAACGCACGAGCACGCGGTATTCAGCGAAGTGGCGCAGGCGCGGGGTGCGATGGCGCAGGCGGCGGGTCCGGCGGCGGTAGCGGCGGCGGATCAGGGGCTGTCGGCGGCGCTGGGACGGCTGATGGCGGTAGCGGAGAACTATCCGCAGTTACAGGCGGCGGGTAACTTCACCCAGTTACAGGCGGAGTTATCCGATACGGAAGAGAAGATCGCGTATGCGCGCCAGTTTTATAACCGGAATGCGCTGGACTATAACACCCGGATCCAGACATTTCCGGGGAACCAATTCGCCGGCTGGTTCGGGTTCGAGGCGGCGGATTATTATCGCGCCGAGGAATCCGCGCAGGCGGATGTAAAGGTGCAATTTACGGCGGTATAAGATGTCTCCCACGAAGCGATCGGAGCCGGTGCTGGTTTACAGCCGCATCGCGCACAATCGCCGCAAGACCTGGTTTCTTGTGGCGCTGGCGGTGGCCGCGTTGGCGCCGTTCGTTTGGGGAATCAGTTACGGGGCGGCGTTCACCATTGTGGCGGAAGTCAGCCCGGAGGCGCGTCACGCGCGCGATGTGGCCACGCGCGACGCCTACCTGCTGAAGCAGGCGGAGGCAGGCAGCCGGGAGCGAACCGAACTGGAAGCTACGCTCGAGGAGGAACTGGCGCAGAAGCAGGCGGAAACCGCGCGCCTGGAGCAGGAGAACCGCGCGATGCGCTACCGGATCCTGCCGGTGATCGCGCTGGGGCTGATCGCGGCGCTGGGGGTGCTGTTCTGGGGCATCGCGAGCGAGCCGACGTCGAAACTACTGACGCAGGCGGGGGCGCGTCCGGCGGGGAATGGGGAAGCCGAGGCAAAGCGGATTCTGGAGAACCTGGCGATCGGGGCGGGGCTGCCGTGTCCCAAGCTGTACGTGATCGAATGCAGCGCGCCGAATGCGTTCGCGGCGGGGCTGCATCCGGACCGCGCGGTGATCGCGGTGACGAGCGGGGCGCTCGGGTTGTTCGACCACCGGGAGTTGGAAGGGGTCTTCGCGCACGAGTTGTCGCACATCGGCAATCACGATATCCGGCTGAACACGGTGGTGGCGTCGATCGCGCTGTTCCTGCGCATCCCGTACCTTCTGTTCCGGCGGGATTTGCGGGCGGAGATGCGGTTCCGGCGGGGCGGTTCGGGGATGTGGCGGCTGCTGCTGACGCCGTTCGGGCTGTACATTCTATTCGTCGCGCCGGTGGTGGCGGCGTTGATCCGGGCGGCGGTCTCGCGCGAGCGGGAGTTTCTGGCGGACGCCGATGCGGCGCTGTTGAGCGGGTATCCCGAAGGTCTGCTGCGGGCGCTGGCGAAGGTGGGGGGCGCGGGGTCGGCGATCGCGGGAGCGAATCCGGCGTTCGCGCACTTCTACTTTTCGAACCCGGTGGAAGCCGGCGTGGGGTGGTTCAGCGGGCACATGATGGCGACGCATCCGCCGCTGGCGAAGCGGATCGAGCGGCTGGTGGGGTATCAGGGGGAGAGCGCGCTGGCGGGGCTCGACAAAGCGGTGGAGGCGGGGCGGAAGTACATCAAGGAGCACCCGGTGGTGGAGACGGACCAGGCGCTGCTGCCGGGGCAGGACGAGCTTTCCTCGCTGAATCAGGGGAACCTGGAGGGACGGGTGTACCGGGTGGCGGCGGCGGCGCCGGTGGCGGTGTACGATACGCCGGTGGCGAATTCGTTCCGGGTGGCGACGCTGCAGCCGGGAGCGCTGGTGGTGGTGTTCGACGATCCGGGACGGATGCGGCAGGTGAACACGGCGGACCAGACGTTCGGGTACATCGAGCGCAGCGTGCCGCTGAAGCCGGTGGACAACCTGATTCCGGCGGAGGTTTACGATCCGAAGCTGCGGGCGGCGGCGGAGGCGCGGCTGGCGCCGGTGGCGGCTGCCGAGCCTGTGCCGGTAGCGGCGCGGAAGGGACTCTCGGGGATGCAGGTCGTCTTCGCCTGCGGTTTCGGGGTGGTGGTGTTCGCGGGGATGATGATCGCGCTGCTGGCGCTGGGCGGTCATTAGCCCAGGGCTAGTGTCCAGTACTCCGTTTCAGAAGTTCGCCACCATATCCGCAGATCGCTTGCTGACGCGCGCGGCTCGGAACGGAGCCGCGACCGTGAGAGAGCGGTGGACGCGGAATACGAGACCGTACTCGATTTTCGGCTATACTCGTCTCAAATCATGTTGAACCTGCATGCCGCCGGTCCGGGCGATTACGATTCCGTGGAGTTGCGGAGCGGACGGCTGTGGAAGATCCGGCGGTCGGAGGCGCGGACGCTGGGCGAGGAAGACCGCATGGTGCCGGTGGCCAAGTGCTACTGCCGGTCGCACGACGTGGTGACGGCGGCGGAGGCGGAACAGCAGCGGCGCCCGACGTTCGTCTTCCCGGCGAAGTTTTTCGCGGACCTGGAGAACCTGATCGGGCGCGAGCTGGAGGGGCGGATTCTTACCGACAGCGCGGGACGCCGGGTGCGGTTCCACCTGAATCTGAACGAGCACGCGGGCTTTCAGACGGAAGAGGGCGACCGCAGCCTGTACAGCCCCTGGTACGACGACAGCGTGATGAAGGAATAGCGCACGCCGCAGGTCGACCGCTGATACAATCTCAGGTCATGTATGTGCCGCTGACGCCGGTCCGCGCGCTGTACCGCGCGGCGGACCTGTATGGACGGAAAGTGGGGGTGGTGTGCGGCGAGCACCGCTTCACCTACGCGGAATTCGGGGAGCGCTGCGAGCGGCTGGCATTCGGGCTGCTCTCCGAGGGCGTGGGTCCGGGCGACCGGGTGGCGATGCTCAGCTTCAACACCCACCAATTGCTGGAAGGGTACTTCGGAGCGCCGCTGATCCGCGCGATCGCGATGCCGCTGAACGTGCGGCTGACGGCGGGCGAACTGGCGGGTATCCTGCACCACGCCGAACCGAAGGTGGCGATCTACGAGCGCGATTTCGCGCCGGTGGTGGAGGCGCTGCGCGCGGCGTGTCCCGGGGTTGGGCGGTGGATCGAAGTGGGCGCGCCCTACGAGGAACTGCTCGCGCGGGGGCGGATTCAGCGTCCGGACCTGTTCACCTTCGAGGAGAACGAGACGGCGGAGTTGTTTTACACGTCGGGATCGACGGGCACGCCGAAGGGCGTGGCGCTCTCGCATCGGACGCTGTACCTGCACATGCTGGGGATCTCGGCGACGTTCTACAACGACGAAAACATAGTGGAGCTGCACACGATCCCGCTGTTCCACGCCAACGGGTGGGGGCGTCCGCAGTGCGCGACGCTGCACGGGCTGAAGCAGGTGATGGTGCGGCGGTTCGATCCGGCGGCGGTGCTGCGGATCATCGAGCAGGAGCGGGCGACGACGATGTCGCTGGTGCCGACGATGGCCAACGCGCTGTTGAACTGCGCGGAGCTGGGGAAGTTCGATTGCTCGAGCCTGCGGCAGATTCACCTGGGGGGCGCGGCGTCGAGTCCGGAGCTGATCGCGCGGCTGGAGCAGGCGTTCGGGTGCGAGGCGCTGGTGGGGTATGGGTTGACGGAGACGTCTCCGGTGGTATCGAGCGCGCGCGACAAATCGGGCGTGACGTTCCGCGACGAGGAGGACCGGCTGCGGCACCGGTCGGCGACGGGTTGGCCGCTGCCGGGGGTGGAGATGCGGGTGGTGGACCTGGCGATGAAGGATGTGGCCCGCGACCGCTCGGCGATCGGGGAGATCGTGGTGCGCGGCGACGCGGTGATGGACGGCTACTACAAGGAACCGAAGGCGACCGAAGCGGTGATGAGCAACGGGTGGCTGCACACCGGCGACATGGCGGTGTGGGACGAAGACGGGTACGTGCAGATCGTCGACCGCAAGAAGGACATCATCATCTCGGGCGGGGAGAATATTTCTTCGCTGGAGGTGGAGCGGGCGATCGGCGCGCATCCGGCGGTGTTCGAGTGCGCGGTGGTGGCGGCGCCGGACGAGCAGTGGGGCGAGGTGCCGGCGGCGTTTGTGGCGCTGAAGCCGGGACAGCGGCTGGATGAAGCCGGGTTGTGCGAGTTTCTGCGGACGCGGATCGCGCGATTCAAAATCCCGCGGCGGTTCCAGTTCAGCGATACGCCGCTGCCCAAGACGGGCACGGGCAAGATCCTGAAGCGCGAACTGCGCGAGGGGTTGTGGAGCGGAAAGGACGCGCGAGTACAGGGATGAACGGGGCGTGGGAGCAGGTGTATACGCCGCTCGGGGGCAGTCTCGGGCTTTCGGCGCTGGTGGCGGCTCTGCCGATTTTCGTGTTACTGCTGCTGCTGGGAGTGCTACGCAAGCCGGCGTGGATGGCGAGCGTGGCGGGACTGGGGGCGGCGGCGGCGGTGGCCGCGGGAGTGTACGGGATGCCGCTGGACCGGGTGGCGGCGTCGATCACCTACGGGGCGGCGTTCGGGCTGTTTCCGATCGGGTGGGTGGTGTTCAGCGCGATCCTGCTCTACCGCGTCACGCTGGCAAGCGGCAAGTTCGAGGTGATCAAGGATTCGATGGGGCACCTCACCAATAATCCGGAGTTGCAGGCGCTGTTGATCGCGTTCGCGTTCGGGGCGTTCATCGAAGGCGCGGCCGGATTCGGCACGCCGGTCGCGGTGGCGGCGGCGATGCTCACCGGGTTGGGATTCACGGCGTTCAACGCGGCGGGCATCA
>JBBIQR010000321.1:0-1834 GCA_037442245.1 Candidatus Solibacter sp.
GAGGGCCAGGGGGGCCAGGGTGGCGGCGAGGAAGATGAGGACGAGCCTGGTGCGGAGGCGGTTCATCCGCGCGACCCGCGGCCGCCGATGCGCGGCAGGTCGGCCAGGCGCAGGCGGGTTTCGAGCGGCCCCCAATGGGTTTCGGTCTGGTTTCTGCGGCCGAGCAGGTCGATTAAGTCCTTGATGCTGATGCCGGCGTCGGTATCGCCCTCGAGATCGCGGGGACCGCCGGTACGCAGATCGAAGCGCAGCCAGAAATACTGGTCGGCGGGGAGGCCGAGGGTATTGATGGCGAGGCTTTCGAAGCACCAGGATTCGGCGGCGGCGGCGGAGAGGCCCTCGGCGTTGCGGGAGGTTTTACCGAGTTCGGTGACCGAGAAGGTCTCCTCCCACAGAGCGTAACTGATGACGAAGCGGGACTTCTGCTGGCGGATGGGGAGGCGGGATTCGGTGAGGAGGTCGAGTTCGGCGACGTAGGCGACGGCAGCGCCATCCTTGAGGCGGGCGAGGGGGGCGCCGGCGAGGAAGTGGAGCTTGGGGGGAGCGACGCGGATGGTGTCGCCGTCGAAGCGGGGGTTGAGCGGGTCGGCGCCCCAGGCGGCGGATACAGGAAGAGTGAGGCCGGCCAGCAGCCAGCTTCTGCGGCTGATTCCAGTAACCCGCTTGGGGCGGTGCATCAATAAATCATGCCCATCATGAAGATCGGTTCCACGTGGCCGGTGCGAATGGGGAAGGCGACCGCGAGGGTGAAGACGCTCTCGCGGATTCCGAAGCCGAGAGAATGCCTTACGATCGCCGGCTGGCCGCTATCCCAGATCGCGCCCGCGTCATAAAAGGTTTCGAACGGGCCGTATCTGTAATCGACGGTATTGTGGGCGATACGGTTTCCGCCGAGGGGATCGATATCGTACTTGTTCCAGCCGCGGAGGAAGTAGCTGTTTCCGGCCACGAAGCGTTCCGAGAGGGGGGCCCTTCCGGCGATGGCCCCGACGGTGGCGGCTTCGGTCAGTTTCTGGCGTCCGTGGGTGATGCGGTAGTGGACGCCGGCGAGGTGGGAGGTGAAGACGAAGTCGCTGCCCAGGGCGCGGGTGGCGGCGCGCAGGTTGTAGTCGGCGAAGACCTCCTGCGGGTAATCCTCGTCGGAGGTGCGGAGGCTGTAGCGGAGGGCGGCGACGGCGAGGTTGGCGGCTTCGGCGGGGGCGTTGGCGAGGGGGGAGCCGAATTGCTCGAAGGCGGCGCCGACTTCGAGGGTGAGGGGTTTGGCGAGAGCGATGGAGAGAGTGGGGGAGAAGGACTGGCGGGTGCGATAGGGGCCGGAGGTGATGTTGGGGGCGGCGGCGAGGGCGTGGAGGGTGTTGGGGTCCCACTGCTCGTGGTAGCTTTCGAAATCGAACTTGAGGCCGAGGCGGTCGGACCCGAGGTGCTTGTTCTCCCACCGGGCGTTGATGCCGGTGAAGCGCTCGGTGAGGGTATCGCCGTCGCTGATGACGCCGACCAGAACGGTGTTCTGGTGGGAGGCGAGACCGGCCATGGCGCCACCGCTCCAGCCCTGGCGGGAATTGTAGACGAGCTTGCTGAGGTTGGCAACGGCGCGGGTGCCGGCCTGCTTGACTTCGAATTCGATGCGGACGTGATCGGGGACGTCGCCGCGTAGGATGTGGTGATCGACTTCGCGGGCGTCGAATTCCTTTTTGAGGCGGGCGGAGAGGCCGTCGAGGACGGCGGGGTTGAGTTTTTGGCCGACCAGGGAGAGCATGTCGCGGCGGAGACCGTTGCTGTAGCGGTCGCTGGGCTCGGCGACATTGCTGCGCCACCCTTTACCGGCGACGGTGAC
>JBBIQR010000321.1:1844-5716 GCA_037442245.1 Candidatus Solibacter sp.
CTATCGACGGTGTAGCGGCGGTTGACGTTCCAATCCGAGTCCTGGTTGCCGGCGGAGAGGGTGCCGGCCAGCAGGAATCCGAGCCACGCGTATTTCATAAAGGTGGGCAGAGCACGGGTGGTGCCAACCGTAAATACTTGTAAACAGGGGAGATAATACAAAAAATGATGTGACCTGTTTTCACAGGTGTGGAGGGGAGAGGATGGACCGCCCGGGCAGGCGAGGCCTGAACTACAGGGCCTTCGCCAGCTCGGTCGCAAAAGCGCTGCGGGGCTGCGCTTCGCGATTCCGGCCGCCACGTTTGCGGCGCGGTTCATTGCGGATACCCGTGGTGGCCGGTGCCTGAGCGCCGCGCGGAGCGTCCTTGCCCTTGGGGGGCTGGGCGGGATTGGCGCGGAGCAGGCGGTCTTCGAGGGGGGCGCGATCGAAGCGGCGGATGATGGCCTGCATTTCGTCGTTGGTGGGTGCCTCGACGAAAGCGAAGCCCTTGGATTCCTGGGTTTCGTGGTTGCGGATCACTTTGACGGCATCGGCTACGAGATCTTCGGCTGCCAGCCATTGTTTAATGTCGTCGGCGGTGACCCAGGTGGGGAGATTGCCAAGAAATACGGTAAAGCTCATTCAGTTGTTTGGTGACTCCGTTGGATGGATTTGCGGCACTTCAAGAGGAGGGTTCCGATCTGCCACCTAGATAGTATCAGAGTGAATTCGCGGTTTGCAATCAGCGTTCGCCGTATGGCGAAAAGTGCGGCGTCCGCGAACGGGAACGGCGCCTGAGCAGGAGAGAAAATGCGCAGAGCAGAGCGCCGCCTCCGAGGAGGAGCAGGGCGGAAGAGGGTTCGGGAACGGCAGCGGGGGGCGGGGCGCCCAGGCTGATCCTGGGAGCGGAGGACGGCAGGCAGGACGGGTCCTGCAGGCTGGCGGCGATAGCGAGGGCGCCGACGGTGAGGCGGTCTCCGGAAAGGGAACTGTAGAGGTCCTGCGGGAGGAGGAGGCCGGATAATCCGAGGGAGACATCGCCGCCGAGGTTGCGGAAGTTCAGGTGGGCCACGCTGCCCGTGAAGAGGCGATCCGATTCGGCGCCGGTGAAAGAGAAGTTGGCGGAGAGAGCGGAGACCGCGCCGCGGTATTTCGAGCTGCCGAGTCCGGCGGAGGTGAAGCCGAGCGGAGCATCGAGCGCGACATCGTAGGAGGCATCGGCGGAGGAGAGGGTGACGGCGAACCCGGCGTTCTGGGTGGTGGGGGTGGTCACGAGGGAGAAGAGCAGTGACGCGGGAGTGGGGGAAAGGCCGAAGGTCTGGGCGTTGTGGGCGTAGGTGAAGGTCTGGAGGGTAAAAGAGAGGGTATCTCCGGAGTGAAGGAGAATGGAATCGGCGCCGGAGACGTCGATGGAGGAGGCGGAGAGAGGGAGCGCGGCAGCGAGGAACGCGAATGCGAGCGAATACTTCATCCGCTTGCATTGTACGATCCGGGGGGACGGGCGGCTAGAGCCACCCGTACCGGAACGAAAGCCCGCGGGAGTAAGGGTTTTTAGCGGGCAGGAGTAAGTGAGTTACTGTGTGCGCAGGCGGCGGACGGCGAGGGCGAGTCCGGCGAGACCGAGACCCATCAGGGAGGCGGCGGCAGGTTCGGGGGTGGCGGAACCGGTGTCGGCGGTGATGCCCATGACAATCAGGGTGCCGCAGCATCCGGTGTTGATGTTGATCTGGGTGAGATTCTGGGTGCGGAAGGCGGAACTGAGTCCGAACTGGACTTCGTCGATGACGTAGGTACCGTAGGCTCCGGTGTTGACGTTCCCGGTGCCGGCTCCGCCGTAGACGTTACTGACGGAGAAGGCGTTTTTGGTGGTGGTGTTGTTGATGCTGTTCAGGTAGACTCCCTGGTAGAAATCGCGGATGTCGCTGCCATTGACGAGGTTGAAAACCTGGTCGGCGCCGCCATCGCCCTTGAACTCGACGGTGGCGATGGTTCCGCCGGTGGGCCCGTAGGCGTTGGCCAGCATGTAGACGTCGGCGATTCCGTAAAGGCTCAAGCTGGCGATCGACGTGGTGCCGGTGAACTGTTCCAGGAAGTTGTGGCCGCTGCCATCGTTGGTGATGTCGAAGGTGGTGCCGAAGGCAGAGGATGCCGTGAACAACCCGGAGGGGTAGGTGGACTGCAGGGCGGTCTGCATGTTGTTGGTCTTGGTGAAATTGGTGATATAGATTTCACCGGCGATGGCGTGTGCGGCTGCGAGAGAGCAGGACAGCAAGCTGTGTAAATCGGAGCATGAGTAACGCTCGATGACCGCAGAACACAACACAACCAATCTGCGGGTTGTATGTTTTTGCGCATACGAGCTGAAGTTTTGGCCTGGGAGTACTGAACCTCCGGGCGCGGTTCGCTGGCGCGCGCGGGCGGTCTCCGGCACAATAAGATCACCATGAACGTACTTACTGTCCGGGAAGGGCCGGTGGCGGTCGTGACGTTGAATCGTCCGGAGCGGCGCAACGCTTTATCGCTGGAGTTGATGCGGGAGTTGCTGGAGGCGCTGGAAGGGATCGGGCGGGACCGGGAGGTGCGCGCGGTGATTCTGGCGGCGGCGGGGAAGGTGTTCTGCTCGGGTCACGATCTGGGGCAGATGACGGGGCGGGATCTGGGGGAGTACCGCGAGATCTTCGACGTATGCAGCGAGTTGATGCAGGCGATTCAGCGGATCCCGCAGCCGGTGGTGGCGGAGGTGCAGGGGCTGGCGACGGCGGCGGGGTGCCAACTGGTGGCGTCGTGCGACCTTGGGATCGCGGCCGAGGAGGCGGGCTTTGCGACGCCGGGGGTGAAGATCGGGCTGTTCTGCACGACCCCGATGGTGGCGCTGAGCCGGGCCATCGGGCGCAAGCGGGCGCTCGAGATGCTGCTGACCGGTGAAGTGGTGGATGCGCGCACGGCGTGCGAGTGGGGGCTGATCAACCGGGTGGTGGCGGCCGGGGAGTTGCGGGCGGCGGCGCTGGCGCTGGCGGGGCGGATCGCGGGGGCGAGTCCCTTGACGGTGGGGATCGGGAAGCAGGCGTTCTACGCGCAGATCGACCTGGATCAGGCGAAGGCCTACGCGTACGCGAAAGAAGTGATGAGCATGAACGCGCTGGCGGCGGACGCGCAGGAGGGGATGGCGGCGTTTCTCGGCAAGCGCGCTCCGTGCTGGACCGGGAAGTAGCCGGGGTCAGAACGCGCGCAGGTATTGGGGTGGAACGGGGGGCCTGGCGCCGAGAGCGAGCGCGGCGTGGATCGGGAAGTAGGGATCGCGGAGCATCTCGCGGGCGAGGAGGACGAGATCGGCGCGGCCCTCGCGGACGAGGGCATCGGCCTGCTGCGGGGTGGTGATGAGGCCGACGGCGGCGGTGGGGATGGCGGCGTCGCGGCGGATGCGTTCGGCGAAGGGCGCCTGGTAGCCGGGGCCGAGGGGGATTTTCTGCTCGGGGCTGTTGCCGCCGCTCGAGCAATCGACGAGGTCGACGCCGCGGGCTTTGAGTTCGCGGGCAAGGAGGACGCACTCGCCGATGTCCCAGCCGCCGGGGACCCAATCGCTGGCGGAGACGCGGAAGAAGAGCGGGAGGTGCCCGGGCCATTCGGCGCGGACGGCCTCGGCGGCTTCGAGGGCGAAGCGCATGCGGTTGGGGAGGGGGCCGCCGTAATCATCGGTGCGGTGGTTGGTGAGGGGGGAGAGGAACTCGTGGATGAGGTAGCCGTGGGCGCCGTGGATTTCGGCGATGGCGAAGCCGGCGGTGCGGGCGCGGCGGGCGGCGGCGGCGAAGTCGGCGACAAGGCCGGCGATTTCGGCGCGGGTGAGTTCGTGGGGGACGGGGCTGGCGGGATCGAAGGGCAGGGGGCTGGGCGCG
>JBBIQR010000322.1:0-5644 GCA_037442245.1 Candidatus Solibacter sp.
ATGCGCGATCCCCTCCACCACTGCCATCCACCCCTGCGATACTTCGCTTTCTTCGCCGCCCTCGCCCTCGCCTCCGCCCAGCAGCCGCCCGCCTTCGATCTCCACGGCGATCTCGGCGTCACCCCTAAATCCGGCTCCTTCGCCTACGACCCCGCCACCCGCGAATTCCGCCTCACCGGCGGCGGCGCCAACCTGTGGGGCGCCGCCGATGCCGGCTTCTTCGCCTGGCGCCGCATCTCCGGCGACGTCACCATCACCGCCGACGTCCATTTCCTCGGAACCGGCGCCGTCGCCCACCGCAAAGCCGTCCTCATGATCCGCCAGGACCTCACCCCCGGCTCCGCCTACGCCGATGTCGCCCTTCACGGCGACGGGCTCACCTCCCTCCAGTACCGCCCCACCGCCGGCGCGCAGACCGCCGAAGTCCGCTCCTCCCTCACTGCGCCCACCCGCATCCGCATCGAGCGCCGCGGCAACACCTTCACCATCTACGCCGGCCAGCCCGGCGCCGAACTCACTCCCGCCGGACCCCAAACCGTCGCCCTTGCCGATCCCGTCTTCCTCGGCATCGGCGTTTGCTCCCACGACGCCAACGTGCTCGAAACCGCCGTCTTCTCCAACGTCACCGTCCAGACCCCCGCCCCCCGCTACCGCAGCCGGATCACCATCTACGACCTCGCCACCCGCGCCAACCGCACCCTCTATACCGCCGACCAGATCATCGAAGCTCCCAATTGGTCGCGCGACGGCCGCTTCCTCCTCGTCAACACCAACGGCAACCTCTACCGCCTCCCCGTCGCCTCCCCCAGTCCCCAACTCGAAAAGCTCGATATGGGCGATGGCGGCTGGCGCTGCAACAACGATCACGACCTCACCCGCGACGGCAAACTCCTCGCCTTCTCCGCCTCCAGCCCCAACTCCCGGCAGTCCCAGGTCTGGCTCGCCAACGGCGATGGCTCCCACCCCAAGCTCATGACCCCGCTCTCCCCCAGCTATTTCCACGGCTGGTCGCCCGATGCCCGCTGGCTCGCGTTCGTCGGCCAGCGCGACGGCAAATTCACCCTCTTCCGCGTCCCCGCCGCCGGCGGCGCCGAAGAGCGCCTCACTTCCGCCGGCTACGACGACGGTCCCGAATACTCCCCCGACGGCAAGTTCATCTACTTCAACTCCAACCGCAACGGCGGCTGGGACATCTGGCGCATCCCGGCCGATGGCGGCGGCGCCAACGACGCCAAGGCCGAGCGCGTCACCAGCGACGAGGTCGAAGACTGGTTCCCGCACTTCTCCCCCGACGGGAAACGCATGCTCATCTTCGGCTTCCCCAAAGGCACCCCCAACCACAACGACAAAATGGATGGCGTCGTGCTTCGCCTGATGCCCGCCCCCGGCAGGAAACTGAAGCCTGCCAAACCCCAGGTCCTGGTGACCTTCTTCGGCGGCCAGGGCACCATCAACGTGAACTCCTGGTCCCCCGATTCCAAACAATTCGCCTACGTCGTCTACGAAAAACTCCCGTAGCGCGGGCCTCCCGGCCTGCCCGTTTTTGGCATCATAGTCTTGCACCACCCATGACTCGCCTGGACCGTTTCCTCGCTTATTCCGAGTCGCATCGCGGCCTGATGCTGGCCCTCTCCGCCATCCTCATCGCCGCCATCGCCTGGGTCGACTGGATGTCGCCGAAAATTTCCGTCGGCTTCCTCTACCTGTTCCCCGTCCTGATCGCCGCCAGCGTCCTCAGCGCCTTCCAAATCGTTCTCCTCGCCGCCTTCTGCGGCTGGCTCCGCGAACTCTTCGACCCCATGCAATTCTCCCCCGGCGCCGAAGGCCGCCTCGCCGTCTCCATCATCGGCTTCACCATGACCGGCTTCGTCGTCACCCAGTTGAATCAGCGCCGCCGCCTGCTGCTCGATCACCTCGCCGAGCGCGAAGAGCAGATGCGCCTCCGCCGCGAAGCCGAAATGCAGGTTCGCATCCTCATCGAAACCAGCCCCCTCGCCATCCTCACCCTCGATCACCAGGGACGCATCCTGCTCGCCAACGAAAGCGCCCGCCAACTCCTCGCCTTCGACCAGGAGCCCGTGCAAGGCGAACCCATCGAACCCTACCTGCCCATCCTCAGCCGCATGATGCGCGGCCATGGCACCGGCGCCAACCTGCGCACCAACGTCGAATCCAAGGGAAAGCGCCGCAACGGCGAAGTCTTCCTCGCCCACGTCTGGCTCTCCACCTACGCCACCAGCCAGGGTCCCGGTCTCGCCGCCGTCGTCTGGGACGCCAGCGAAAACCTGCGCGACCGCGAGGGCGCCGGCCTCGATTCCATGATGGCCACTTCCCGCGTCCTGGTCGGCGCCATCGCCCACGAAATCCGCAACCTCGCCTCCGCTTCCGCCGCCGCCCACACCGCCCTCGCCCGCTTCCCCGGCCTCCCCCAGGACGAGCAGTACCGCGTCCTCGGCACCCTCATCGAGGGCCTCGAAAAAATCGCCTCCGCCGGTCTCCGCGCCGCCAGCAGCCAGGAAGCCGCCGTCGCCGACTTAGGCACCGTCCTCGACGAAGTCCGCATCGTCATCCAACCCTCCCTCGACGAGGCCGGCATCTCCCTCGTCTGGGAAGCCGGCGATTCTCTGCCCCTCGTCCAGGCCGATCATCACAGTCTCCTCCAGGTCTTCGTCAACCTCGCCCGCAACAGCGTGCAGGCTCTCGCAAACGCCCCCGTCCGCGAGGTGCGCGTCTCCACCTCCGTCGAGCACGACGTCGTCCTCGTCCGTTTCCGCGATTCCGGCCCCGGCGTCGCCCAACCCGACGATCTCTTCCGCCCCTTTCGCAGCGGCTCCCACTCCTTCGGCCTCGGCCTCTACATCTCCCGCGCCATCCTCGGCGCCCACGGCGGAGCACTCCGCTACGAACCCGGACACCCCGGCAGTTGCTTTACAGTAGAATTGTGGCCCATGGAGGAAACTCAGCAACCGTGACCGGCCATCAGATCGCCGCTCCTCCCCGCATCCAGGTGCTCCTGGTCGACGATCACGCTCTCTTCCGCGAGAGCGTGTCCCGCGCCCTCAACGCCGAACCGGATCTCGCCGTCGAGCACTGCGCCAGCATCCGCGAAGCCCTCGCTCTGCTCGCCGCCCATACCTTCGACCTCATCCTCCTCGACCACGACCTCGGCGGCGAGCGCGCCTCCCAATTCCTTCCCGCCGCACGCCAGTCCGGATTCGAAGGCAAGGTCCTGATCGTCACCGCCTGGGTCAGTGATATGGAAGCCCGCCGCCTCATCCGTCAGGGCGTCCGCGGCATCTTCCTCAAACAGGGACCCCTCTCCGACCTGAGCCGCGGAATTCGCATCGTCATGGAGGGAGGCACCTGGCTCGACGCTTCGTTCGCCAACATCAACGACGCCCCCGGCGGCCCCGGCGCCGCCGCCCCCGCCTTCAACGAACGCCAGCGCCGCGTCCTCCGCTTCGTCCTCGAAGGCCTCTCCAACAAGGAAATCGCCTGGCGCCTGCAGATTTCAGAAAGCTACGTCAAGGCAATTCTCCAAAGCCTCTTTCAGAAAACCGGCGTCCGCACCCGAGGACAACTCGTCCGCGTAGCCGTCGAACAATACGAAAACCAATTCTGACCAGGCGTAGCCCCCCGCCTGTACCCCACTACCCGAAAGATACACTAGGGAATATTCCACAGTGGCGTTACCTTGGACCAATAGCCAGCCGGATCTCAGACCCGGCTGCCGAGGCAATAGGGGTGAGTGCCGCTGTCGGTTTGCCGTTTTGTACGGGCAAGGTGCAATAACGTGAAACGGGTGATTTTAAGTCCTCTCAAGGTTCAGCTCCCCGCGGGAGAGCGCAAGGTGCTCCCCGCCGGGTCCATTGTCAACGGTTTCCACATCGTACGCCTCGCCGAACCCGGCGCCGGCGTCTACATGGTCGAGTTCCAGTGGGGCCAGCAGTCTCTCTCCTGCCCGCTGCACTCCTTCCTCCCACGAACCGGTGTCCTCGACGCTGCTTCCGATGCGTTTCACACCAGCGCCGCCGTCGCTTAAGCGCCCTACAATAGAGGCGTGAATCCGCCCGCTGTCCGCGATATTCTCGACGATCTCGGCATCCAACCGGTGAATCCGGGCGCTTGCCACGGCGAATGGCTCGCCCCTCCGTCGGCCGGCGAACTGGCATCCCTCAACCCCGCCACCGGCCAACCCATCGCCCGCGTCCGCCTCGCCGGCCTCCCCGAATATGAAGCCGTCATGGCCCGCGCCCTCGAAGCCTTCGCTTCCTGGCGCATGATCCCCGCGCCCCACCGCGGCGCCATCGTCCGCGAGATCGCCGCCGAACTACGCGCCCACAAGACTACCCTCGGCGCTCTCGTCTCTCTTGAAATGGGCAAGATCCGCGCCGAAGGCGAGGGCGAGGTCCAGGAGATGATCGATATCGCCGATTTCGCCGTCGGCCTCTCCCGCCAGCTCTACGGCCTCACCATGCACAGCGAGCGGCCCGGCCACCGCATGTACGAGCAGTGGCACCCCCTCGGCATCGCCGGCGTCATCAGCGCCTTTAACTTCCCCGTCGCCGTCTGGGCATGGAACGCCATGATCGCCGCCGTCTGCGGCGATTGCGTCCTCTGGCGCCCCTCCTCGGAAACGCCCCTCTGCGCCATCGCCGTGCAGAACCTGGTCAACCGCGTCTGCGAGCGCCACTCCCTCGCCGGCATCTTCAACCTCATCATCGGACCCAGCGGCGCCGTCGGCGAAAGCCTCATCCGCGACCCCCGCATCCCCCTGGTCAGCTTCACCGGCTCCACCGGCGTCGGCCGCCACGTCTCCGAAACCGTGGCCCGCCGCCTCGGCCGCTCCATCCTCGAGCTCGGCGGCAACAACGCCATCCTGGTCATGAACGACGCCGACCCCGCGCTCGTGCTCCGCGCCGTCCTCTTCGGCGCCGTCGGCACCGCCGGCCAGCGCTGCACCACCACCCGCCGCCTCCTGCTGCAGCGCGGCATCGCCCCCCGCATCTCCTCCGCCCTCGTCCAGGCCTACTCGCAGGTCCGCATCGGCGATCCCCTCGCGGAAACCACTATCATGGGACCCCTCGTCAACAGCCGAGCCGTCGCCGATATGATGGAGGGCCTCGATCGCGTGCGCGCCCAGGGGGGCGAGATCCTCTTCGGCGGGCGCGAACTCGGCGGATGCTTCGTCGAACCGGCGCTCGTGCGCGCCCCCGCGGATATGCCCATCCTCGCCGAGGAGATCTTCGCCCCCATCCTCTACCTGATTGAATTCGACGATCTCGACGACGCCATCCGCATCCACAACGCCGTGCCGCAGGGCCTCAGCTCGGCCATGTTCACCGCCAGCCTCATCTCCGCCGAGACCTTCCTCAGCCACCGCGGCAGTGATTGCGGCATCGCCAACATCAACATCGGCACCAGCGGCGCGGAAATCGGAGGCGCCTTCGGCGGCGAGAAGGATACCGGCGGCGGCAGGGAGTCCGGCAGCGACGCCTGGAAGGCCTACATGCGCCGCCAGACCAACACCATCAACTGGTCCGGCAGCCTTCCCCTCGCGCAGGGAATCGAATTCCCCGCGGGTTAGTGTGATGACCGTGTGGTTTCTTCCGTTTCATCGGCGACCGCTTCCTCACGGTCGCGG
>JBBIQR010000323.1:0-5608 GCA_037442245.1 Candidatus Solibacter sp.
CTGCCGCCGGAGACCCAGAAGGCGATCCAGGAAAAGCGCGTGCTCGTCGGCATGACGAAAGACCAGGTCATCATGGCGATGGGGCGCTCCGCGCTGCGCTCGCGCGAGACCACCAAGGACGGGCTGGAGACCGAGGATTGGGTGTACGGCACACCTCCCGGCAAGATGACGTTCGTCACCTTCAACGGCGAGAAGGTGATCCGGGTGAAGGAGTCCTACGCGGGGCTGGGGAACCAGGTGGGGAGCCCGCCCGTGGTCCGCTGATGAGAACTTACCTCCCGGAATGTGCCGCGGCGGCGCTCGCGCTGCTTTCGGGATGCGGCACGCCGCCGCCGGCTCCCGCGCCGAAGGCCGGGACGCTGCCCAGAATCACCCAGCTTTATGCGCCGCAGCCCGCCATCGGCCGCGGCGAAACGGCCATGGTCTGCTATGGCACCGAGAACGCGCGCAGCGTGTGGATCACTCCGCCCATGCGCGAGCTTTCGGCGGCGCTCGCGCGGTGCATCGAAGTGGAGCCGGCGCACACCACGACGTACACGCTCTCGGCCGAAGGCGGAGACGGCCGCCGCGTCAGCCAGGACGTCACGATCACGGTCGGCGCGCCGCGCGTGAGCATCGTCAACGTGCAGGTGAGCTCCGTGGAGGTGCGCCCTGGCGAGGCGGTGAGCGTCTGCTACACAGTGGCCAATGCGCGCAGCGTTTCGGTCGAGCCGCCGGGGTTCCGCGGCGGGGCGAATCCGCGAGGCTGCGTCGCGCACCTGCCGGCGAAGACCACGACGTACGTGGTCACGGCAACCGGCATGGACGGCGAGACCGACCGGGAACAGGTGACCGTGCGGGTGCGGTAAGGGGCGGCGCCCAGGCGTCAGGCTTGGGCGGCGAGCCGGAGCGCGTCCTCGAGTTCGTAGATGCGGTCTTCGATGGGACGGGTCGCGCCGCCGCCGGCTTTGGCTTCCTCCAGCTTCTTCCTCGCGCCGGAAAGCTTCTTTTCGATCGCCGCGACTCTTGGATCCGTCTTCGCGGCGGGAGCCGGCGCCGCCTTGGGCGAGGGAGCGGGAGCGGATTTCGCCGCCGCCTTCTTCGCCTTCGGCTTGCCGGAGGACTTGTAGCGGAACGCCGTCACCTGCGGCGGCGTCTTCAGAGCCGCGCCGAAATCGGCGCGATACTCCTCGGCGACCTCCACCGCTTCGGTGAGGAGTTCGCGAAAGCGCGATTCCATCGCGTGCTTCGCCTGCGAGCGCAGGGTCTCGCCCTGCTGTTTCCACTTCTGGTAGTCGCTGATCACGTCGTTCATGGATATTGCTTTCTGATTTGGAATTGCCGCCGTCACAAGGCCAGGCGGCAGGCCCGCGGCCGGTCCAGCCGCGCCTTGAGCCGCTGCTCGCGGCGGCGGATTTGGGGGTTGTCTTCGAGTTCCAGAGCCTGCAAGGTCATCTCCAGCGCCATGGCGTAATTCTTTTCGCGGTGCTCGTAGTGCTTGGCGAGTTGTTCGAAGGCGCGCGCGCGGAACGGGTTGGGCGAGGCGGCGAGTTCGCTCACGAGAGCGAGCGCGGCATCGTGCCGGTCCCGCTTCCGTTCCGCCGCCGCGATGTCCCAGAGGGTGCGAAACAGCAGGTCGTCGGGCAGACCGGTTTCCACCGCGCGGCGGTAGAGGCGCAACGCTTCTCCGGCGCGTCCCGCCTGCTCCAGCCATCGCGCCAGCCCGATGTAATCCGCGCCGTGACGCAGCGCGACGGCTTCCGGCGAACGAAAGGCCAGCGGCACGATCGCGGTCAGGCAGGCGAGCGTGAGGATGTCGTGCGCGTTGTGATGGAAGATCGGCACCACGCGGAAGGCGCGCTTGCTGCGCAGGTAGTCGAAGTAGACGTAGGGGATCATCTCGCCGGGCAGATCGCCCTCGCGCTCGAACCCCAGGATGCGCTGCTCCAGCTCCACCAGGCGGCAGCTTTCGAGCCGCAGCTTCCATAAGCGGCGCGCGCCGAACAGCAGGTCGAGGTGCCGCATGCGGTCGAACGGATGGCGCGCGCGCGCCATCCGGTAGCGCGTCTCCAGGAGCGGCTGATCGTACGCCTTGCCGTTGTACGTGATCAGGACATCGAACCGCTCCAGGTACTCGCTGAGGCGGTGAAGCACGCTCGCCTCCTCGCCGTAATCGCGCAGGAAAAACTGGCGCAGGCGGAAGCCCGCGGCATCGATCGAGCCGACCCCGATCAGAAACGCGTAGGTGCCGGTGCCTCCCGCCAGACCGGTGGTCTCGGTATCGAGAAAAGCCCAGCGGGCGGGCGGCGCGGAGGGAATTTCGCCGCCGGAGAGCGGGTCCAGCAGATCTTCGGGCAACTCGGCGAGGTCGGAGATGTAGACCGATCCGTGGCGGCGGTGGTTCTCCCACAACCGCTCGGTCTCGAAGTGCTCGCCGTGCGGCGTGGCCACGACTGCGCCGCTAAGGAGTTCGTCGATGTATTCGCCGTTGATGCGGTCGGGCGCGCGTGGCGGGACCGGCGGCGCGGGCTCCGCCCACTTGCTGTCGATGCGGGCGACGCGCTGGCGCAGGGCGGCGAGTTGTTCGCGGATATCCTCCATTCGCTTTTTCTTTGCCCAGTGTACCTGAAACCGGGGCCGCGTGCGAGGCGGGTTATATTCAAGAGGTGATTCAGAGCGCGGTAGTTCCCGTGGCGGGTTTAGGCACGCGTCTGCTGCCGGCCACCAAGTCGCAGCCCAAGGAGATGCTGCCGGTGGCGCGCAAGCCCATCGTGCAGTACGTGGTGGAGGAACTGGTCTCGAACGGTATCCGGCAGGTGTTGTTCGTGACGGGGCGGAGCAAGGCGTCGATCGAGAATCATTTCGACCACGATCCGGAGCTGTTTCAGGCGTTGACCCAGGCCAACAAGCACGAGCTATTGAAGGACGTGGATTTCGCGCCGTTGAAGGCGCAGTTCTTCTACACGCGCCAGCGCTTGCAGCGCGGGTTGGGAGACGCCATTTTGTGCGCGGAAAATTTCGCCGGCGAAGAGCCGTTTCTGGTGGCGCTGGGCGATTCCATCCTCGGTCTGAACGCGGTGTCGCAGGCGGTCTCGCGGATGGCGGAGGTGTTCGACGCCAAGCGCGCCAGTTGCGTGGTGGCGGTGGAGGAGGTGCCGCGGGACGAGACCTCGCACTACGGCATCGTGCAGCCGGAGCCGGGCTCCGCCGACGTCTTCCGGGTGCTGAACCTGGTCGAAAAGCCGGCGCCGGATCAGGCTCCGAGCAACCTGGCCATCGCCGGGCGCTACATCTTTTCGCCGGTGATCTTCGACATGATCCGCCGGGTGAAGCCGGACAAGCGCGGCGAGATCCAACTCACCGACGCGATGCAGCTTTTGTGCGACGAAGGGCGGAGGGTGATGGCGGTAAAGCTGACCCCGGAGGAGAAGCGCTACGACATCGGCAATTTCCCGAGCTACTTCGAGAGCTTCGTGGAATTCGCGCTGGCCGATCCGGTGTACGGCGCGGAGTTCCGGCGCACGCTGGAGCGCCTGCTGGCGAGGCAGTCCGCCGCGGTTTGAGACACGCCGTCCTATTTTTCTGCGCCCTGTTTGCGCTGCTGCTGGCGGCGCGGTTGTGTCACGTGCGTGTGTTGTGGGCGGAGGAGACGCTGCCGCTGGCGGCGGCGGACCAGATGCGGGCGGGAAAGACGCTCTACCGCGACATCTGGTTCGATAAGCCTCCGGCGATCGCCCTGGCGGCGTGGGCCGTGGGCGGGCGCGACGGTGTGCCGCTGCGCGTGGCCGGGGCGTTATACGCGCTGCTCTGCTGCTGGCTGGCCTGGGCATTCGCGCGCGATGCGTGGGGCGCGGACGCGGGCATGTGGGCGGCGGGATTGCTCGGCTTCTTTCTGGTCTTCGACTTCCCCTCGGCGGCGATTCCGCTGGCGAGCGACCTGCTCATGCTGGCGCCGCACCTGGCCGCGGTGTGGATGGCGCGGAAGGGCCGTCCCTGGCTGGCGGGCGCCTGGGCGGGGATCGCGTTCCTGGTGAGTCCGAAGGGACTGCTGGTGGCGGCGGCGTGCCTGTTGTGGGCGCCGGCGCTGCCGGTGGCGGGCGCTTTCGCCGCGGTCACGCTGGCCGGCACCCTGGGGATTGCGGCGGCGGGCGCGCTTCCGGCGTACCTGGACGAGGTCTGGCGCTGGGGACGCATCTACGCCGGCAGCACGTTCCTCGCACATCCCTGGCGCGAGGGACTGGCGCGGACGGCGAACTGGGCGGGCTTCCACGCGGCGCTGGTGATCGCCGCGGTACTCGGGCTGAAGGACGAACGCCGCCGCTGGCTGGTGTGGCTCGCGCTGGGCGGCGCCGGAGTGGCCGCGGGGCTGCGTTTCTTTCCGCGCTATTACCTGGCGGTGCTGCCGCCGCTCACCCTGCTCGCGGCGCGCGGCATGGCGCTGCACGGACGGCGCGCGGCATGCGTCGCGGCTTTGTTGATCGTGCCGGCGGCGCGTTTCGGACCGACCTACGTCGAGGCGGCGCGCGGCGGTTGGCGGGACACCGCGATGGACGCCGATTCGCACGCCGTGGCGGCGATCCTGCGCCGCGAGGCGCGCCCCGGAGACACGCTGTTCGTGTGGGGATACCGTCCCGAGATCTACGTGTACAGCGGGCTGCGCGCCGCCTCGCTCTACCTGGATTCGCAGCCGTTGACCGGGGTCCCGGCGGACCGGCACCTGACCGATTCCACGCCGGTCGAAAGCGAACAGTCCCGCGCGCGCCGGGCGGAATTGGCGCGGACGCGCCCGGAATGGATCGTCGACGGGCTGGGCGGATACAACCCGCGGCTGGCCATCGGGGCATTCAGTGATTTGCGCGAATGGCTCTCCGGCTACCGTGAGGCGGCGCGCAGCGGGGCGAGCGTGATCTACCGGCGCGTGCGTTGAGGCTTCCTCGCTGCGCTCGCCGTGCTGGCTCCGGACTGCTCCTTAGAGCCGGATCAGGTCCCAGGGCTTACGAAGAGATCGGGTGAGCATGGCGTTGGCCTCGCGATCGTCGCGGAATGCCTCCGCCTGCGCGTCCCAGTGGAGCTTGCGGCCGGTCTTCATCGCGATGTTGCCGAGCAGGGCGACGGTGGTGCCGCGGTGGCCGGTCTCGATGTCGGCGTTGGGCGGGCGGCGGCTGCGGACGGCGTCGATGAAATCGATCGTGTGGAGCCGGGTGGGTTCTTCGACGTTTTCGAAGACGCGCTGCACGGGGGAGTTCAGCTCCGGGTAGGTTTCCCACCCGATGCGCTCGGCGAAAATCGTGGCTTTCGTGCCGTAGAAGGCGATGCCGTTAGGCTGGTCCCATTGTCCGCGGGCGTTGTAGTAGCGCTGGCCGGGAGTGCGTCCGCCCATGCCGTAGCCGTTGAGGTTGGAGCCTTCGTAGGTGCAGACGAAGTTGTCGTACTCGTAGGTGACGGTGAGGAAGTCGGGGGTTTCGCGGTCGTCGGTGAGGATGTACTTGCCGCCGGTGGCGGAGATGGTCTTGGGGGCGGTGGCGCCCATGATCTCCTGCATGGTGTCGAGCCGGTGATTGCCGAAGTCGGTGATATAGCCGCCGGCGTAATCCCAGAAATAGCGGAAGGTGCCGAGGAAGCGGTTGCG
>JBBIQR010000324.1:0-5584 GCA_037442245.1 Candidatus Solibacter sp.
CCCTGCCAGAACCCGCCCAGCCACAGGGTCACGAAGAAGCCCAGCCCGCCCAGGATCATCATCCAGAAGCTCCAGTTGGCGAGCGCGTCGCTATACAGCTTCGTGTTCCACATGCGCGGCACGATGTAGTAGGCGCCCGCCACCGCGTAGAAGCTGAACGCGCCGAGTACCGCCATGTGCGCGTGCCCCGGTATCCAATCGGTCTTCGAGACGATCGCGTTGACGCTGCGCAGGGAGTGCATCGGCCCCTGGAAGCAGGTCAGCAGGTAGAAGACCGTGCCCGACATCAGGAACTTGAGCGGCACGTTGTCGCGCAACTGGTGCCACTGGCCCTTCATGGTGGCGAAGAAGTTGTACACCACCGCCCACACCGGAATCAGCAGCATCAGGCTGAACGTGATCGCGATGGTTTGCAGCCACTGCGAAATCGGCCCGTGCAGCATGTGGTGCGCCCCGGTCCAGACATACACGAAGGAGAGCGACCAGAACCCGATCATCGACAGCTTGTGGCTGTAGAGCGGCGTCTCGCTCGCCTTGGGGATGAAATAGTAGGCGATCGCCAGCCCGACCGGCGTGAAGATCAGGCCCACCGCGTTGTGTACGTACATCCAGTTCAAATTGGCCTGGTTGACTCCGGTGGTGAACTCGGTAGCGAAGTTGCCCGTGATGTAGACGAAGGCGGTCCACAGGATGGTGCCCATCGTGTACCAGAGCGAGACGTACATCTGCTGGTAGCGCCGCGTGGCGATGGTGGCGAAGATGTTGACGCCGAACATCACCCAGGCGATCACCACCAATACGTCCAGCGGCAGCGGCAGCTCGGCGTACTCGAGCCCCTGGTTCCACCCCGCCATCAGGCTGACCACCGCGCCCAAGATGATGACGTTCCACAGCGCGGCGGTCGCCATCCCCAGTTTTTCGCTCCACAGCTTCACGCCGCACAGCCGCGGCACGATGTAGAAGCTGATCCCCATGTCCGCCGCCAGCAGCCAGCCGAAAAGCATGCCGTTGACGTGCAGCGGGCGGAGGCGTCCGTAGGAAAGCGGCGCCACCGTGCCCAGTAGCTCCGGCCACACAAACTTGGCGGCGATCGTGATCGCGATGATGCCGACCAGGAAGAAATACGAGATGGCGCTCACCAGAAACCACTTGGCAGTGGTATCGGCGTGAACCACGGCGGGTTTCGCGGCCGCTGCGCCGCTGGCGCTAGTTTCCGGCATTCTGCTGGCTCCTTGAAGACGGGTTGATGCTGCGGATGAAGTTCACGATGTCCCCGACATCGTTGCGGGTGAGACCGTAGTCGATCCAGCTCGGCATGGCCGTGCCCTGCACGCCGTAGAGGATCGATTGGAACAGGCGCTTGTCCTGCACGTTGTCCACGAAGAACTGGTTGCGCAGGTTGCGCGGCTTGGGCGAAATATCGAGCGAGTTCGGCCCCTTGCCGTCCGCCTTGCGTCCGTGGCAGCCGGTACAGCGCGCCAGGAAAATCTCTTCCCCGTGGCGGATGCTGGGGTCGCTGGACGCGACCGGGTTCGTCTCGGGCACCGGACGGTCCTTGGGCGGATGCAGCGTGTCCTTGGTGAAGGTCGCCAGCACGTAGTCCAGCACCCCGTTCACCTGCGGTTCGCTGATCACGTTCTTCCACGGCGGCATCGAGGTTCCGCCGACGCCTTCCTCGATCGAATGCACGAAGCGGTCGCGCGGCTTGGAACTCATGAACGCCGCCTTGGTGAAGTCGCGCGGGTTCGGATCGAGGTACCACGCCACCTTGCCGTTGCCGTCGCCCTTCTCGCCGTGGCAGCGCTCGCAGAGGGTCTTGAAGGTTTCTGCCGGCGTGGTCTCGGGCGGCAGCGGCGTCTTCAGGCTGACCAGGTAGGTGGAGATCCGCTCGAAATCGTCGCCCGGGAAGCGGAACGTCGGCATGATCGAATCCGGAATCCGCGACCGCGGATTCTTGAAGTGCGCCATCAGCCAGCCGTCGTCGCGGATCAGCCCTTCGTAGCTGAGGTCGGGCGCGATGCCGCCGTCCTTGTCCTTCAATTTGTGGCAGGCGGTGCAGGCGCGCTCGGCGATCAGTTGCTCGCCCGAGTTGAGATGCTCCGTACCCGGCGGGATCACCACCGGCACGTTGGCCACGTGCGCCTTGTAGCGGTCCATCTCGGTTTCGGAGAAGTTCACCCCGCGGCGGCTCTTGAGGAAGATCACCAGCGCACGCACGTCGTCCTCGGAGAGGTTGAACTTGGGCATGAAGGAGGTCGCCAGGTTGGCGCGCGGCTCCACGATCGATTCCCACAGGTAGTCGATCTTGAACTTCTTCCCGGCTTCGGTGAGGTCGGGTCCGAGCGTGCCTTCGCTCATGCCGTCGATCTTGTGGCAGCCGTAACAGTTCATCGCGTAGAAGAGCTTGCGCCCGCGGTTGACGTGGGGCGTGCCGGGGAAATCCGCCTGCGTGTGGCACTGCGCGCAGTTGGCTTCCATGTACTCCGCGCCCTTGAGTTTGGGAGCGAAGTCCTTGCGCCAGTTGGGCTGCGTCACGTAGCCGAGCAGCGGCTCGGGCCAGAACTCGTCCTCGCCGTGGCTGTATTTGGTTTCGAGACCGCGCCCCTGTCCGCCGTGGCAGACGGTACAGCCGAAATCGCTGAACTTGTGGCGCCGCTCCCAGTGGCCGTTGGTCTCCACATCGCCCAGCGCCGCGGAATAGGGATGCGACTTGAGGGGCTGCGCGTGCCCCGTGAAGCGCGGGTCGTCGATCGCGATATGGCAGGTGCCGCAGCGGTCGACGCGCGTTTCGCCGAAATTGCTGACGATGTACTGCTCGATCTTGGGGGACCGGGTTTCAAACTCCGCCTTTTCGGTGGCGTTCTTCGTCAGCGCCAGGGCCTGCTCGAAGTACGCCGTCTGATGCCGCTCCCAGCGGTAGAAAAACTGATCGTAGAAGACAGCGCCGTGTACGATCAGGACTACAAAACTAGCGATTGCCAGTGCCAGCCGCATATTGCATCCGTCCTCAGAAGGGGGAGACGAAGCCCCAGTTCGGGCCCCGGAAGAATGTCCCGATGATGATGAAGATCACGTTGAGCAAGACCATGGTCAGGAAGATCGTGTTGGCCAGCAGGCGTTCGCGCGCGAACCAGCGGCCGACCCCGTGCGCCGTCCGGTCCAGATAGGGCACCAGGATCAGCAGCCCCACCATGACGCCGGGCACGCCCACCCCGCCCCAGAACGCGGAGTAGCTGACCATCTCCTGCAAGCCCAGGAAGTACCACGGCGCCTTCGCCGGATTCGGCGGGTGCATCACGTTCACCGGCTCCTCCAGCGGCGCGTTGAAGAGCAGCGAGAGCACCAGGATCGCGCTCAGCGTGAGCACGAATACGAACAGTTCGGCCAGCAGCAGGTTGGGCCAACTGAAGACCGAATCGTCCGGCACGTTGCCGACTTTGGTGAACGGGCCGCGCACGAATCCCTGGAGTCCGAAGGTGCGCTTCGTCGCCGCCGCTTCCACCCGGACCTTCACCACTTCCGCGGCCGGCTTTTCGGGGCGCGACAAACCGCCGTCCTTGCGGATGCGCCAGAAGTGAATCGCAATCATCAGCACCAGCAGCGAGGGCAGCACCGCGACGTGCAGCACGTAGAAGCGCAAGAGCGCCTCCTGCCCCACCGTCGCGTCGCCCAGCAGCACGAACTGAATCTCCTTGCCGATCAGCGGAGCGTACGCCGCAATCGACGTCCCCACCGTGATCGCCCAGAACGCCAACTGGTCCCACGGCAGCAGGTAGCCGGTGAAACTCATGAACAAGGTGACCAGCAGCAGCACCACTCCAATCACCCAGTTGAACTCGCGCGGCTTCTTGTAGGCGCCGGTGAAGAACACGCGGCACATGTGCAGGAAGACCACCGCCACCATGCCGTGGGCGCTCCAGCGGTGCATGTTCCGCAGGAAAATGCCGAACGCCACCGTGCCCCGCAGATCCAGCATGCGGTCGTACGCCTGCGTCGTCGACGGCACGTAGTAGAACATCAGCAGCACGCCGGTCACGACCAGGATCAAAAACAGGAACAGCGAGATCAGCCCCAGCCCCATCGTATAAATGGGGCGCAACGTGTTCCGGTTGACCTTGACCGGGTGGATGTGCAGAAAGAAATTGGTGAAACTCGTGCTCGACCGCTCCAGATCGTTGGAGGGCAGGGGATTGCGGAAGATGCTGCTCCACAGATTCGAGGGCAGGTCCCGCAGGGCGCGCATCACGCCCGCTTCTTTCGCCGCGGTGCTCATACGTTGAGATAGGTCCCCGCCGGAACCTGAATGCCTTTATCGACTTCGACTTCGCCGTTGGGAGCCAGGCTCACCTTGTACCAGGGCAGCGCCTTGGGCGCCGGACCGCCGGTCACGTTGCCGTCCTGGTCGTAGCGCGAGCCGTGACACGGACAGGCGAAACCGGTGTCGCTGATCCCCACGATGCAGCCCAGGTGCGTGCAGGTCGTCGAAATCGCCGCCAGTTTGTTGCCGTCGCGCACCACGCACACGCGCTTGACGTCCAGCGAAATCCGCGTGCCCGAAGGGAAATCCTCGGGCTTGCCGATGGAAAAGCGCGTGGGCTGTCCATAGGTGGCGCGCGGCTTGATGAATACCAGGTTTGAGACGGCGCTCAATACGGCGGAACCGAACAGTCCAACGCTGCTCAGCCACATGAGGATCCGGCGGCGTCCGACGGGTTCCTCAGCTTGCGTCTGCGTTACGGGCATGATCGCTGTCCTTGGATGGGAAGGGATGCTCGTCGTGCTCTTCCAGGTCGCTCCAGAAGACCTGGTACTTGGTCTCTTCTATGTTCTTGAAATGATCGTTCTTTACCGCAAAAATGAACACGCAGGCGGCGGCCAGCGCCATCAGGACGCTCGCCAGAATCGCCAGCCACGTCAGTTCCACGTACGCTCCCCGAGAGCGGCGTGCGCCGGGGGACGGGACAACTCGGCGCGGCGCGCCAGCGCGTCGATCGTGGCATTCCGCAGAACCTCGATCATCGCCGCCTGGGCTTCCGCCCACACGCAATGCGCCGGACACCAGGCCTGCCGGTTGCACGCCTGGTCGCCATTGAGGCAGATGTTCAGACGGATCGGCCCCTCGATGGCTTCCACCACCTCGAGCACGCTCGCCGTGCGGCGGAAGGGATCGAGTTCGAATCCGCCAGTGTTGCCGCGATGCGAGATTACCAGGCCGGCGCGCGTCAGGCTTTGCAGCACCTTGGCGAGGAACTGCTCGGGACATTCGGTGGCGGCGGACAAATCACCCCGGCTCACGCGGGAGCCCGAGGGCAGGCCGGCCAGGTGAACCATCACCCGTACGGCGTAATCGGCAGCCCTGGTCAGTTGCATATAGAAGTAATCGGAGTCTGTTTATCCGAATGGCATCCCTCGCACGCGGGATGCCATCGAGTAAGACCCGGAGAATCAGGACCATCAGGGTCCCGATGGTGCGGCCTGGGGGACCACACTCACCCACGTTGGGTGAAAGTGCGTGCCGGTGGGGGGCGGGAGCGGCCTCAACGCGCAGGCTGGCCTGAGCGGCCCGCCGCGGCCCTCCTTGACA
>JBBIQR010000325.1:0-5571 GCA_037442245.1 Candidatus Solibacter sp.
GACCCGCGCGTCATGGCCGCCACCCTCACCGGCAGCGAACCCGCCGGGCGCGAGGTCGCCGCCCGCGCCGGACTCCGCCTCAAGAAGACCGTGCTCGAACTCGGCGGCAGCGATCCCTTCGTCGTCACCGCCCACGCCGATCTCCCCGCCGCCGCCCGCGCCGCCGCCCAGGCGCGCACCGTCAACAGCGGCCAGTCCTGCATCGCCGCCAAGCGCTTCATCGTCGTCGAATCCGTCGCCGGCGAGTTCCAGCGCCGCTTCGTCGCCGAAATGGAAGCCCTCGTCGTGGGCGACCCCATGGACGAGCGCACCCAGGTCGGCCCCCTCGCCACCCCCGCCATCCTCGCCGAACTCGAGGATCAGGTGCGCCGCTCCCTCGGCCGCGTCCTCACCGGCGGCCACCGCCTCCCGCGCTCCGGCAACTTCTACGCCCCCACCGTCCTCGCCGATGTCCCGCCCGGATCTCCCGCCGCCCGCGAAGAGTTGTTCGGACCCGTCGCCGCCATCTTCCGCGTCCCCGATCTCGACGCCGCCATCGCGCTCGCCAACGATACCCCCTTCGGGCTCGGCGCCGCCGCCTTCACCCGCGATCCCGCCGAGCAATCCCGCCTCGCCGCCGAACTCGACGCCGGCATGGTCTTCATCAACCGCATGGTGGCCTCCGACCCGCGCCTCCCCTTCGGCGGAATCAAGACCTCCGGTTACGGCCGCGAACTCGCCGCCTGGGGACTCCGCGAGTTCCTCAACATCAAGACCGTGGTCGTCGCTCCCGCTTCATAGTACGATACCCCTCATGACCACCCTCGCCATCCGCATCCTCGGACTCCTCGTGTCCGCCGCCGCCCTCTTCGCCCAAGGTGCGCCGCCCCAGAGTTCCGCCGGCGAGCCGTACACGATGGAATACTATTACAAGGTTCAGTGGGGCCATCAGCAGGAGTTCCTCCAACTCTTCCTCAAGAACCACTACCCGCTGCTGCTCAAAAACGTGGAGCGCGGCCGCATGATCGCCGTCAAAATCGAACAGCCCGCCAACCACATGACCGAAGACGGCCGCTGGGATTTCCGCGTCACCATCCGCTTCAAAAACTCCACCGTGGCCACCACCGCGAATCCGGAAGAGGAGCAGATCATCAAACAATTGTGGCCCGATCAGGCAACCTACCAGCGCGAGGAACAGCGCCGCTTCGCCATCCTCCTGGCGCATTGGGACGTTCCCGTCACCGACATCACGCCGCGCCGCTGACCGCGCGCCGGCGCCCCGATTCGGCCATGCTACCCTGAGGGTTCCCATGCATAACGTCGTCATTATGGGCTCCGGCTGCGCCGGCAACACCGCCGCTATCTACACCGCCCGCGCCAACCTCAAACCCCTCGTCGTTTCCGGACACGAGGCCGGCGGCCAGCTCTCCCTCACCACCCTGGTCGAGAACTTTCCCGGCTTCCCGGAAGGTATCAACGGACCCGACCTCGTCGAGAACATGAAGAAGCAGGCCATGCACTTCGGCGCCGAATACCTGCACGGCGCGGTCATCGACGCCGATCTCTCCCGCCGCCCCTTCCGCCTCAACATCGAAGGCGAATGGATCGAGACCCGCACCCTGATCGTCGCCACCGGCGCGTCCGCACGCTGGCTCGGGCTCGAAAGCGAGCAGAAGCTGATCGGTAAGGGCGTCTCCAGTTGCGCCACCTGCGACGGCTTCTTCTACCGCGGCCGCAAGATCATGGTGATCGGCGGCGGCGATTCCGCCATGGAGGAGGCCAACTTCCTCTCCCGCTTCGGCAGCGAAGTCACCCTCGTCCATCGCCGCGAGGAGTTCCGCGCCTCCAAGATCATGCTCGACCGCGCCCGCCACAACCCCAAGATCAAATTCCTCACCAACACCACGGTCGAAGAGGTCTACGACGTCTCGAAGGAGATCGTCACCGGCGTCCGCCTGCGCGATACCAGGGACGGCCGGGTCTGGGACCAGGAAGTCGACGGCTTCTTCCTCGCCATCGGCCACATCCCCAATACCAAAGTTTTTAAAGGCCAGATCGAAACCGACCCCGACGGCTACATCCTCTCCAAGGGCGGCGCGCGCACCAACCTCGCGGGCGTCTTCCACGCCGGCGACGTGCAGGACCGCACCTATCGCCAGGCCATCACCGCCGCCGGCGCCGGCTGCATGGCAGCCATCGAAGTCGAACGCTTTTTAGAGGCGGAAGGACACTAAACTACCATGATCGAGCGTATCAATCCCCCCGGCGTCGCCGCGCCCCGCGGACCCTATTCCCCGGCCGTCCGCGCCGGCGACTTCATCTTCGTCTCCGGACAGGTTCCCGTGGACCCGGCCACCCAGCAGGTGATCAGCGCCGATATCGCCACCGAAACCCGCCGCGTACTCGACAATATCAAGATGATCCTGGAAGGCTGCGGCGCCACCATGGCGGACGTGGTCCGTTGCGGCGTCTACCTCGGCAGCGGCGACGATTTCGCCGCCATGAACGCGGTCTACGCCGAGTTCTTCGGCGACGCCAAACCCGCCCGCTCCACCGTGGTCACCGGCTTCGCCATGAAAGGCCTCCGCGTCGAAATCGACGCCGTCGCCTACCTGCCCCGCCAGAAGTAGCCCATCCGCCGGCGGCGGCTCGTGCCCCGAGTTACAGGGCTGCCAGACACAAGGCGCCGCGAAATCCTAGAAGTTCGCCAATATATCCGCAGACCGCTTGCTGACGCGCGCGGCTCGGAACGGAGCCGCGACCATAAGGGAGCGGTGGACGCGGCCAATATATCCGCAGACCGCTTGCTGACGCGCGCGGCTCGGATCGGAGCCGCGACCATAAGGGAGCGGTGGACGCGGAATACGAAGACTGTACTTGCGAAACGAGGTACTAAGCTCCCGCGCCGCCCCGCTGCCGCCGCCGCTTTACGAACAACCCTACCGCCAGCCCCATCAGCGGCACGAACATCGCCGGCTCCGGCACCGCCGCCAGGTTGTACCCGATTACGTCCATCGTCGCGATGTCCACCGCGTTCAACGCATGCGCCTGCCCCGAACCCGTCGACGCGTTGTACGGGTCCGTCGCCACAGCGCCGTTCAGATCCTGCTTGTCTCCCGAACCCGAGTTGTAGCCCGCCAGGTTCGTCACCCCGTTGTTGAACGAAAAGTACACCCCCGCCGTCTGCGAGAACTGGTTCACTCCAGGCGCCGTGTAGCGGAAAATGTCCAGCGCGTCCGCCCCGAACGCCGAACTCTGGCTGGTCCGCCCCATCAACTCCGAAAACTCGTGCTCCGTCACCCCGATGAAGTCGAACAGCCCGCTCGCCCCCCGGTTGTTCGGGTCGTACGTATAGTTCACCGAATTGTCGAACGTGAAGGTCCCGTCGAACAGCGCCTGATTCGACAGCAACCCCAGCGCCTTCGCTTCCGCGCTCGTCGCGTACCAGCAGGTGGTGCATCCCGCGAAATACGGGTCCGACGCCGGCAGGTTCGCCACCGCAATCGCGTCGTTCGCGCTCTTCGCATCCCCCGCAAGCGCCGCCGTCAACTGCCCGTACGATCCCCGCCAGTAGTTGTTCGAAAACAGGCTCGACCCCAGCCCGACCGCCCCCTCGTCCACCGTGAAGTTCAGCGTGATCGGATCGGTGTACAGCGCCGAGTACTCGTTCGACACGTAGTTCACCGCGCTCTTGATGTTCGCGAAGTTCACGTCGTTCTGTACCGCTTGGGTATACGTGATGTTGAATGTGATTCCCGCCGCCGAAGCCGCCATCGCGGAAAGGCAGCTCACAAACAGCACTCGCGTAATCGTTTTCGTCATGAGATTCATCCCCGGCTTCCCTCGAGTTGGCGTGCTCTTCCGAACATACCGGTACCAGCGGTGCTGCACAAGTACTAGAGGACTACTACCGGTACCAAGGGGCGTGTGTCCGCACAGACACGTGTAAATTCTTACACGTCAAAGCTACAGCCAACTACATATAAATCAATCGCTTATACAATGGCACCCCGGCTGCACTTCCCCCATCCGTAAGGAGACCCGAGATGCTCCCCCACGTGGAAGATCAGATGAAGAAGCTCGCAGCCCTGACCGGCGTGATGCTCCTCGCCGCCGCTGAAACCCTCGCCCAGGACCGCACCCCGCGCCCGCAGCGCCGCGTCATCGTCAGCCTCCCCGACCGCAAACTCGCCGTCGTCGAGGACGGCCGCGTCCTCGCCACCTTCGATATCGCCGTCGGCGCCACCGCTTCCCCCACCCCCACCGGCGCCTTCACCGTAATCAACCACGTCGCCAACCCCACCTGGTACTACAAAGGCAAAATCGTCGGTCCCGGACCCGCCAACCCTGTCGGCACCCGTTGGATGGGGATCAGCACCCCCGGCTACGGCATCCACGGCACCAACCAGCCGGCCTCCATCGGCAAGAGCGCCTCCCACGGCTGCATCCGCCTGCGCAACTCCGATATCGAGCATCTCTTCAACCTGATCGCCATCGGCGACGCGGTCGAGCTCCACGCCGAACGTACCGCGGAAATCGCCGCCCTCTTCCCGACTGTCCTCGCCGCCGCCGCCCACGCGGAAACCGGCGACAACTAGCGTGACGACCGTGTGGTTTCTTCCGTTTCATCGGCGACCGCTCACGGTCGCGGCTCGTTTCCGAGCCGCGCGCGTTAGCAAGCGGTTGGCACACCGAACCGAACCTGCCGGTTAAAGCAGTAGGAGCCCCTCATCATGGAAAACATCGTCGCTTGCGTCCTTATGGCGGCCATCTCGCTGCCCCTGTCGTTCTTCGCCGCCCGCCTCTGCCTGCGCGGCGTCGTCCGCATCGTTACCGGGTCCCACCGCCGCGGTATGCTATGATCGCTGCCGTGAACGGGTGGTTCAGGATCATATCCGCGCTCCTGTTCCTTCTCCCCCTGGGCGCTTCCGCCGCCGACGACCTGGGCGGAGCCGCGCGGGAACTCGGGCGCCGGACCGCCGCCTTCGCCGGACACGGCGAGAGCGTCTCCACCTCCTGGCGCAACGTCTCCTCCCTTCCGCCCGCCGACCTTTCCCAGGCGCGCGCCCTATTCGAAGCCGCCCTGCGAGACTCCGGCGCGCGCACCGCCGAAGCCGCCCCCGCCGAGGTCCGCATCACCCTCAGCGAAAGCCAGACCCTCTACCTCCTCACCGCGGAACTTCGTAAGGGCGACGACCGCCAAACCCTCATCGCGTCCTGGAAGCGCCCGCCCTCCAACCCCGCCTCCGCTCCCGCCGGCGTCACCCTCGAACGCCGCCTCCTCTGGGAGCAGCCCGGCCCCATCCTCGACGCGGCCATCTCCGGCGATGTCCTGGCCGTCCTCTCCCCCGCCAGGATCACCCTCTTCACGCGCCGCGGTTCGTCCTGGACGCCGCGCGAGTCCGCCGCCCTCGCCCCCCTCCGCCCCCTGCCGCGCGACCCCCGCGCCCGCCTCACCCTCGATGGCGCTTCGATCCACGCTTTCTTCCCCGGCGCCGTCTGCACCGGAACCACCGAGCCCGCCCTCAGCGTCGATTGCCACCCCGGCGACGACCCCTGGCCCGTCACCGCCGCCAACCCGCCGCTCCTCGC